>NZ_CP022222.1:2778471-3079466 GCF_009930815.1 Bradyrhizobium sp. CCBAU 051011
ATCCTCTGCGTTGTCTCGTTCAAGAGCTGCGAAACTACCCAAGCCGCCCGGTCGCGCGCCGCGTCGTGAACATTTCGGCTCAACTCGGGAAATCGCCGCGCCTCGGCGATCGTCGCGCGCGTGAGATCCACCGTGTCCGCGACGAATTTCTCCACCATCTCGGTGCCGAGATTGGTGGGCTTTTCCTGGATGGTGCGGCCTGCCGGCGCGAACCCCTCAAAATCTGTCAATTCGTTGATGGTCCGGGCCACCACAGCCACGAACAGCGCCTCCTTGCCGGGGAAATGGACATAGATAGTCGGTTTGCTCGCAGGGGCCAGCTCGGAAATGTCGTCGATGCTGGCACTCTGAAAACCCTTCTCGAGAAAGAGCTGCTGGGCTGCATCGAGAATCCGCGCCTGGACGTCGCCGGCACGGTCCTTGGGCGGTCTGCCGCGTTTCGGGCTTTTGTTCCTCGCCATCACCATCAGCCAATCAGAGTTTATGCATACATCACCCTTGATATGCCCCAGCCGAAAACCCAAAAGGACAGTATAGGGTATAGTATAGGTAGGTTGCCGTGTGACTTGGCTGCACGGTTAGTGGCGATTTGCCCCTTGGCTACGGAACTTGGGTGGTTCGAGCATAACTTCCTTCAAGCTATCACCACTGGCGATAACGATCACGAAGTTGACTTTGCCATCCTGCTTTATCAGACCGCCGGCAAGAGCGCTTCCCGCTGCAGCTTTCTCGGCGATGCGTACGGCTTCCGATAGGTCCTGCTGAACTGACTTCAGGGCAATGATATTGCCCAGATCTTCCCTGTCGAGCTCCTTCAGCGACGACGAAATTTCCTTTTCTCTAACGCTTCCGGTGTTCGCATCTATGACATTTTCCCAAACTCGCTCATTTTTTACTGTACGCACTCGATAAACGGGCGGACTGGATATCTCAAAACTAACCTCCGCAGTCCTTGAACCGTCATGTAAATGCTCAGCGATCGCTACTGCCTGACTGAGCGATATTTTTATGGTACGAAATTGCTCAAGCAAGCGACGAAAGGCTGCATCCTCGGCATCGCGCTGCGCCGCTACACCTCGGTCTGCGGGTTCGAAAGGTGTATGGGTGACATCGGCTATCGCGCCCGTAGCAGCAAGCGTGGCTGACCAAACGATAATCGCTAACAATCGCTTCTTCGACATGAGGTAACTCCAGTGGCTGTCCGTGAAAAACTGACCGGTGGCCTTATCGGTGTGTGAGAGGGTGCATGATGGCGTATCGACAAGAACCTTGGCCGTGGCTCGGTGAATCGCACCTTTCGATAGTGGTATCGAAACTCCGGTACCGAGCAGATCGCCGCCGCTTCTCGGACCGAGTCTGAGCGAAATTGCGCTGTGGCTTCGATGCGAGCCCGCCCCGCCTCCTGCCTGAACCGGCTTGATCGGGAACCTCCGGCCCTAGCTGCGCCAACGTTTCACGGACATGGGTCGAGATCGCGGGGCTCTCGTCACCCGCATCGGTTTGCTCGGACAATGACGCCGGCGGCTGTCGTACAGCATCGGCCATATCAGAGCTGAGTGGCGGCGAGGGGGCCGCGGCAATCTCCTTGTCCAGAAGAAAAGGCGGGAAGCCGGGCTGGCTGGTATCGATGACAACTGCTTCCGGTCCCTTCAGCTCGGAGGTGATCCGGATCGGCGGAAGCGTAGAATGCGAAACGATGAGCTTGCTTGGCAGGGGGGTGGGCAGCAGCGAATCGGTTGCAAAGAGCAGCACGAGCAACGCTCCGCCGACCCACAGAAAGTAACCCCGCACGGGAGTTTGAGAATCGACTGAGCTGCGCGCACGCATTGACAAAACGGATCTTCTGCTCATAGGGCCCGGCCCCCGCGCTGAAGCCCTTTGGGCGCGATCCAGGACCGCTCGCCGGCTGTTCGGCCTGCTGTGATGAATGGCATGTACTTCCGTTTCGATTTCAGACGCTGCGGATGCAGGCGCGTGTGCTTGGCGTCGAGATGCTCGGACGCGTCCTGCCAATTGCGTGGGCTGTAATCATAGAAATTCGGGTCAATCGTGAACCCGTCGTCGGACGACGCGTATGACGTTAAATCCGCGATGACGTTCAGCATGTCAGGATCCAGCATAGATGTTCGGGTGGCGCGCACTTTGGGGCTATTCGGCCGGGTAAAGGTGGACCCCTCGGCGCATGAGCTCCGACTCAATCATGTTGAAGGCGCATTCAACGGGCGCGAGCCAGCCGTTGACCGAATAGATGGTGCAAATCGCGAGCGAGGAGAAGGGTTGACGTCATGGAGTAGCCCTCCGCCGCTGAGCTTGCCGCTTGATCGGGACCGCCGCTCGATCGATGAGCGCGTGCAGCCAGGCAAGCAGGGAAATCGTAACGCCCAGCAGCAGGCTCAGGCCCACGAGAGACAGAGCCACGACCAGGTTCAGGGATGCGAGGGCAAGCCCCGGCCACGGATTTTCCTTTGCGAGCGACAACAACAGGGTTGACATTTTCGACCTTCTAAATAAACTATACCGTATAGTTCATGTACACCCCGAACCGCGGGATGTGTCAAGAGCGAAGACTCACAAGCGCGTGTTGGGAAGGGCGGGGCATCGGAGCGTGAGGCTGCGTTCACCGTTCGAAAAAAGCGATGCCTCAGCCGGAGAAGGGATTCTTATGTTCAAGTACACATTAGTCGTCATACTGGCAGCGTTGTTCGCCAATGGGACTGCCTTTGCGCAGGAGAACCGCGGCACTCCCGAGCAGAGGGCCGCATGCGCGCCTGACGCCTTCCGGCTGTGCGCTAGCTACATCCCTGACGCCACGAATGTGGAGGCCTGTCTCAGGCAAAGAAAGTCAGACCTGAGCGATGCTTGCAGAGCCGTCTTCGAGCACGCTGCGGCCACTGCTCCCGTCAGGACCATAGGATCGCTTCGGTACCGGGGCGCAAGGGATGGGGAATGATGGCATGAACATGATGTACATTCCCGCTTTCGCCGCGTTCGGGGGCTCGGCCTTCGGAGCGATCTCCACGATCGTGGCTGGATGGGTGACTCGGCGCCGGAGGCTTGGCGAGCGCCACTACGCCCGCTCGATTTCCAAGCGCGAGCGGCTCTATCGAAGTTTCATCGAGGAAGCCTCTCGACTCTACGCCGACGCGCTCGTCAGCGACAAATCCGAGATTCCGCAACTGGTCAATCTGTATGCCCTGATAGGGCGGATGAGGATTCTGTCCAGCGATCAAGTGGTTCAAGCCGCGGAGCGGGCAGGTCGCGTGATCATCGAAACCTACCTGTCACCAAACCGCGAGTTTGTCGATCTACCTGAGTTCATGGAGGAAATGGATCCCTTGCGTGGCTTCGGGGAAGCCTGCCGACGTGAATTGCATTCGATCCCATCTCGCTGAGGTCCCAAGCCATGCAGCAGCGGATAGGCCAGGCCGGATCGTCGTGCATTCGTCGGCGGATCGTACAAGCAGCGATCCGATTGCACCGCGAGATCGGTTTCAAGAAGACCACCGTCGCCGATATCGCTCGCGGAGCGTCGATGTCGCCCGCTAACGTTTACCGCTTCTTCGCTTCAAAGCAGGCGATCGAAGAGGCGGTCGTGGCGGATCTGTTCGAACACGTCTCCGCAGCCGCAACGCTTGCGGCTCGCAGCGGCACCGCACTGGAGCGCTTAACGGCTGCTTTGAGGGCGATCTCGCAGCTGCACGAACACCTTCTGGAGAACGACAGCAAACAACACGAATTGGTCGCTGTGGCGGTAAGCGAGAACTGGGCTGTCGCCGTGTCTTACGCAGACCGGATCCAAGGGCTTGTGCGCGCGATCGTTGCTGACGGACAGGCGAGCGGTGAACTGCGACCGGGAAGTCCGATGGCGATGACCTGTCGCCTGCTTGAAGCAATGGACGGGTATCTCAATCCGTCGCGGATCAACGCGGCTACCGTTCGGCCCGCGTTTGACGAGATGATGGATTTCTGCGCAGGCGCCCTGCGTCATGCTCCGTGGGGTCAGTCGATCGACCTGGCCGCTGACTTGAGTCCCAAAAGCCGTGGCGCAAGAATAGCGAGCGGGGTCTGTGGCTGATTCACGGCCTCCAGTCGGCCTCGCAAGCCGCAAGAAAGAAATTGACCCGTTCGTGCAAGAACGTCGGCAGCTCTTTTCTGAGATCCTTCAGTTCCTCACCCATCAGCGATCTCATAAGCATCGGAAGCACAATGAGGTCCATGAACATCTGCGCGGTCGCAACGCTCCGCTTTGCGCTGAAAGGTCCTTTTGATGAGCGCACGATCTTTTGCGTTGCCTCGTTCAAGAGCTGCGAAACTGCCGCAGCCGCGCGGTCGCGCGCCGCGTCGTGAACATTACGGCTCAACTCGGGAAATCGCCGCGCCTCGGCGATCGTTGCGCGCGTGAGGTCCAACGTGTCCTCGACGAATCTCTCCACGATCTCGATGCCGAGATTGGCGAGCTTTTCCTGGATGGTGCGGCCTGCCGGCGTGAACCCGTCGAAATCTGTCAATCCGTTGATGGTCCGGGCCACCACAGCCACGAACAGCGCCTCCTTGCCGGGGAAATGGGCATAGATGGTCGGTTTGCTCGCAGGAGCCAACTCGGAGATGTCGTCGATGCTGGCACTCCGAAACCCTTTCTCGAGAAAGAGCTGCTGGGCTGCATCGAGAATCCGCGCCTGGACGTCGCCGGCAAGGTCCTTGGGCGGTCTGCCGCGTTTCGGGCTTTTGTGCTTCGCCATGAGGTCTCCCAATCACGAGTTTGTGCGCGCCTAGATCCCGCTTGACATGCCCTGAAAAAGAATGCAAGAAAAGAAAATATACGGTATAGTTTATTTCGGTTGGCGCAGACTGGGCTTTGGTGCCAGGCCTGCGACAGCTCATCCGGATGACCGGCCGGCCGCCACATGCGCGATCGGCGCCGATCATCCGGAGCAACCTGAGGAGATCGTCGTGAGTATGTTCAGCGCGGATTCGGCAATTGTGGAGCAGGGCATTCTGCTGCGCGAATTGAATCACCGGATCAATAGTGGGCTCGCCTCGGCGATCAACCTGGTCTCGGCCGCGGCCGTCCGAGTTGAGGGGCGTGAGGCCAAGCGCGCCTTGAGCGAGGTGGTCGAACTGTTGCATGGTCATGCCGATGTGCAGCAGGCACTCGCAGTGCCCAAGGGCAAGGCGCTGATCGACGCCGCGACATACATCCGCATGATGGGCTGCGCCATGCGCCGCGCCTGCCTGGACCGAATGAATATTCGGTTGGCAATCGCGACCCAATCTCTCCCGCTTCGGCCGGAGCGCTGCCGGCGGCTTGGACTGATTGTTCATGAGCTTGTCGCCAATGCTGCGAGGAATGCCTGCTTTGACGCACGAGACGGACAAATCAAGATCAAGCTAACGCGCACCGGCGCGCTGGTGAACTGTGTGGTCGCGGACAACGGTTCGCGGTCCGGACGAAGCGCCTCGGACCGCGGACTTCGAATCAGCAACGACCTTGCCAAGGATCTCAGCGGTCGGATCGAGCGCGGCTTCGGCACGGAGTCCACGTCTGTCATTTTGTCGTTCCCGCTAACGGAGCGTGAGCAACAGGCGAACTGGACGATGGCAACGCGCCAGATGAGACCGCCGCGCCCACCGAGAGCAATCGATTTTGATGCCTTGGGAACTGGTGCGGGAGCGGGCGTTTCAAATCAGAGCAGCCGCCCTGTTGCAACTCGATCGAATCCAGAACTGCCTCGCGAGCACCGCGGCGAGTTGGGGTCAGTCCGCCAAGCGCCCGATGCGTTGGGCGAATTGTTGTCACCCTGCCACCGCACGGACGCGTTATGAAACCCCACTCTTCGAACCACACCGTCACCAACGGCACGTTGAAGACTCTCGGCGGCCTGGCGGTCGCGCTTGTCGCAATCGCGCTGAGTGGCTGCAATGATCGCGCCGCTGCTCCGGGCGCGCGAGCCGCGATCGTGCGCACGGAGATCGTGCAGCCGCGCGACCGACAAGCGTCCGTCACCCTGACTGGCGAAATCCAGGCCCGTTTCCGCGCCGACCTCTCGTTCCGCGTCAGCGGACGTGTGCTCGCGCGCTATGTCGATGTCGGCGCTCACGTCGAGGCTGGCGAGGTCTTGGCTGTGCTCGATCCGGCCGAGCAGCAGGCCGACGTCGATGCCGCAACTGCGGCGGTGCTGGCCGGAGAATCTCAGCTACGCGTGGCCAGGGCGACCTTCGAACGGCAAAAGGCGCTGATCGCAAGCGGTTACACCACGCGGACGGTCTACGACCAGGCGCAGGAAGGATTGCGAACCGCAGAAGGTGCGCTTGAAGCAGCAAAAGCGGAGCTCGGAACGTCGAAAGACGCCCTTGGCTTTACCGCGCTGCGCGCCGAAGCGGCAGGCGTGGTCACCGCACGCAATTTGGAAGTCGGCCAGGTCGTACAGGCCGCGCAGCCCGTTTTTTCGCTGGCGCAGGACGGTGAACGGGATGCCGTCTTCGACGTCTACGAATCCCTCTTCTTTGGCGATCTCGACGACAGCCACGTATCGCTGGCGCTTGTCTCCGACGCAGGCGTGACGGCGAACGGGCATGTCAGGGAAGTCTCGCCGGCGATTGACGCGAGGAGCGCGACCATCCGCGTCAAGGTGGCGATCCAGGATCCACCGGCAGCGATGACGCTTGGAAGCGCCGTCGCAGGAACCGTCAAAGCGAAAGCCGAGCAGCAGATCGCATTGCCCTCAAGTGCATTGATGGCGGCGGGGTCGAAGCCCGCGGTCTGGACCGTCGATCCGGCGACCAAAACGGCTGCGCTCAAGCCGGTGACGATCGGCGGTTATGAAGCCCGCGAGGTGCTGATCAAGGCGGGCCTCAAACCGGGCGAGCGCGTCGTAATCGATGGCGGCAAGTTGCTGAGCGTTGGCCAGGCCGTGACATATGAGGGAGACCGGTCATGAAGAAACGCGCCATGATTGCAGCCGGCACGTTTGCGTCAGCACTCGCATTGGCTGGATGTCAGCAGGAGACGAAAGCGCCCGAGCCCGTGCGGCCCGTGCTCTCGATGGTCCTTGAGCCGAGCGGCTCGGACGGTACCGTCGCCGTGGGCGTTGTCGAGCCGCGGTACAAGACCAATCTTGCCTTCCGCGTGTTGGGACGTCTGACAGCACGTCCCGTATACGTTGGGGACCTCGTTAGAGAAGGGCAAACCGTCGGCACCATCGATGCGACGGCTCTTGAACTCGCCGTGCGCTTGGCGAAGGCTGAGCTTGCAAAAGCCGAGGC
Source organism: Bradyrhizobium sp. CCBAU 051011 (assembly GCF_009930815.1). NCBI lineage: Bacteria > Pseudomonadati > Pseudomonadota > Alphaproteobacteria > Hyphomicrobiales > Nitrobacteraceae > Bradyrhizobium > Bradyrhizobium sp. CCBAU 051011. The sequence continues at coordinate 2,785,735 of NZ_CP022222.1, forward strand.
GCAGCTGGCGACCGCAAGGGCGACGGAGGAACGGCAGCGAACCCTCATCACAAGCGATGCGACAACAAAGCAGACGCTGGACAATGCGGAGCAAGCGCGCGCCGGTGCCGACGCGTCGGTGGCGCACGCACAGGCAAACCTGACCAAGGCCATTGAGCAACTTGGCTATGCGCGGCTTGGGGCTGATTTCGCTGGCGTCGTAACCGCGGTGGGGGCGGAGGTCGGACAGGTGGTCTCGCCGGGTCAAAGCGTCGTAACGGTCGCGAGGCCCGACATCAGGGAGGCGGTGGTCGATATCGGGGAGGATTTCCCGGTGCCGCTCGAAATTGACTTGCCATTCACAGTCGGCTTACAGCTGCTCCCTGCCGTTCAGGTCGAAGGCAAGGTTCGCGAGATCGCTCCGCAGGCAGACCCCGTGACGCGCCTTCGGCGAGTCCGCATCGCCCTGGACAATCCCCCTGAAAGCTTCCGCTTAGGCACGACCGTTACGGCGAAGCTCGGCAAAGCCCAAAGTCCGACATTGCGCGTCCCCGCCTCAGCGGTGCTCGCCAAGGACGGCGCGAATTTCGTCTGGGTCGTCGATCAGCCTGCGAGCACCGTGTCGCTGCACAAGGTCGATCTCGCCGGGGACCCCGCAGATGCCCGCGTCGCCGGTGGGCTTGCCCCCGGTGCGCGCGTCGTGACCGCCGGTATCCATAGCCTCAAGCCAGGACAGCACGTCCGCATCGAACAGGATCATAAGCCATGAAGTCGTTCAACCTTTCCGACTGGGCGCTCGCACATCGCTCGCTCGTCTGGTATTTCATGATCGCCTTCATGGCGGCAGGCCTCTTTGCGTACCTTCAGCTTGGCCGTCAGGAAGATCCCGACTTCACCATCAAGACCATGGTGATTCAGGCCCAGTGGCCGGGCGCATCGCCCGAAGAGATGACGCGCCAGGTCACCGACAGGATCGAGAAGAAGCTCGAGGAGCTGGAATCGCTCGACTACACCAAGAGCGTGACGGTTGCCGGCGAGACCACGGTATTCGTCTATCTGCGCGACACGACAAAGGCGGCTGACGTCAAGCCGACCTGGCTCCGGGTCCGCAACATGATCGCGGATATCAAAGGCAGCTTTCCGCAAGGGGTAATCGGGCCTGGCTTCAATGATCGCTTTGGCGATGTGTTCGGCAATATCTACGCCTTCACCAGCGACGGCCTGACCCAGCGTCAGCTGCGCGATCATGTCGAGGACATCCGCGCCAAGGCATTGACCGTACCGAATGTGGGTAAGGTCGACATTTTGGGCGCGCAGGACGAAGTGATCTATCTCGAATTCTCCACACGGAAGGTCGCAGCCCTTGGCCTTGATGTCCGCTCGATCATGGCTTCCCTGCAGGGACAAAACGCGGTCGCTCCGTCCGGGGTATTTCAGGAGGGTCCCGAGCGCATCAGCGTGCGCGTGAACGGCCAATTCACGTCGGAGGCAAGCCTGAAGGCGGTTAATCTTCGAATCAACGACCGCTTCTTTCCGTTGACTGATGTCGCGACCATCACGCGCGGCTATGTCGATCCGGCCAAGACCTTGTTCAGGTACAACGGCCAGCCCGCGATCGCGCTTGCCATCGGCATGAAGTCCGGCGCAAACCTGCTTCACTTCGGCGAGGCGCTGAAGGAGGAAATGTCAAAGGTCATCGCCGACCTGCCGGTCGGTGTCGGAGTGCATCTGGTCGCAGATCAGCCCGTCGTCGTCGAGCATGCCGTGTCGGGCTTCACCCATGCGCTGTTTGAGGCCGTGGTCATCGTTCTCGCCATCAGCTTTCTCAGCTTAGGCATGCGCGCCGGTCTTGTCGTCGCAATTGCGATCCCACTGGTTCTCGCCATTACCTTCGTGGTGATGGCCTATGCCGACATTTCATTGCAGAGAATTTCACTGGGTGCATTGATCATCGCGCTGGGCCTTCTGGTCGATGACGCAATGATTGCCGTCGAAATGATGGTAGCCAGGCTGGAGGCCGGCGATCCCCTGGAGAAGGCGGCGACCAACGTCTATACGTCGACCGCTTTTCCCATGCTGACGGGCACACTGGTCACCATCGCCGGCTTCATCCCGATCGGCCTCAACAGCAGCAATGCCGGCGAGTTCACCTATACCCTGTTCGTTGTGATTGCGGTGTCTTTGATCGTGTCGTGGATCGTCGCGGTCCTGTTCACGCCGCTGCTCGGCGTCACCATCCTGCCCGCCAAAATGAAAGGCCATCACGGGAAAAAGGGCCGGTTGGCGCAGATGTTCTTGAATCTGCTCCTCGTCTGCATGCATCACCGATGGATCACCATCTCGGTGACGGTTGCAGCCTTTCTCGTTGCCGTGTTCGGAATGCAGTTCGTGCAACAGCAGTTCTTCCCCTCGTCGGACCGCGATGAGCTGGTAATCGACTGGAATCTGCCACAGAACGCCTCGATTGCCGACACCAATGCGCAGATGGCGCGCTTCGAGCGCGAGCAACTGCAGGGCAATGATTCGGTCGAACATTGGTCGACTTATGTTGGCATCGGCGCACCACGTTTCGTGCTGTCATTCGACGTGCAGACTGCGAATACATGGTTCGGCCAGATGGTGGTCATGACCAAAGGCGGAATCAAGGCGCGCGACCGCGTCAAGGCACAGTTCGAGACCTATTTGAAGAACACGTTTCCCGGGACCGACACCTACGTCAAGTTACTCGAGGTCGGCCCGCCGGTGGGACGTCCCGTGCAATACCGCGTGAGCGGACCCGACATTGCGAAGGTGAGGGATCTCGCGCAGAAGCTCGCCGGCATCGTCCGGAGCAGCCCCGATCTCGGCAACGTCGTGTTCGACTGGATGGAGCCTGCGCGCGTCGTCAAGGTCGACGTTCTCCAGGACAAGGCGCGTCAGCTCGGCGTGACGTCGGAAGACATCTCGACGACCTTAAACTCCGTGCTTGAGGGCATGCCGATCACCCAGGTTCGCGACAGCATCTACCTCGTGAATGTCACGGGACGGGCTACCGCGTCGGAGCGCGCCTCGATCGATACGCTGCGGGACCTGCAATTGACCGGGCTCGGCGGTCAATCGGTGCCGCTCGGGGCCGTGGCCAATCTGCGCTACGAGATCGAGCAGCCGACAATCTGGCGGCGCGCGCGGATTCCCACGGTCACGCTGAGGGCGGGCATCGTCAGCGACGTTCAGCCGAAGACGATCGTGGACCAGCTCGCGCCGAAGCTGGCGGAGTTCGAGAAGGAGTTGCCGGCCGGATATTCCGTGGTGATCGGAGGCTCGGTGGAGGAGAGCGCCAAGAGCCAGGCGCCGATCCTGGCCGTCGTTCCGCTCATGCTCTTCGTCATGGCCACGATCCTGATGGTTCAGCTGCAGAGCTTCCATCGCTTGTTCCTGGTGTTCGCGGTCGCGCCGCTCGCCGTGATCGGTGTCGTCATGGCCATGCTGCCGAGCGGCGCACCTCTAGGCTTCGTTGCCATTCTTGGCGTGCTGGCGCTGATCGGCATCCTGGTCCGAAACTCGGTGATCCTGATTGTGCAGATTGAGGATCTGAGGAAGGAGGGGCGCCCGGCCTGGGAGGCCGTTGTGGAAGCGACCGAGCAACGCATGCGGCCGATCGTCCTGACCGCGGCTGCGGCAAGTCTCGCGCTGATCCCGATTGCCCGCGAGATCTTCTGGGGCCCGATGGCCTACGCGATGATGGGCGGCATCATCGTTGGCACGCTGCTGACGCTCTTGTTCATGCCGGCACTGTACGTAGCGTGGTTCCGGATCCACCCCGATCACGGCGAGGGCCGGCCAACGCCTGAGACCGTTGACCCGGTGCACGACACCCATTCGTCGAACTCGACTTTCGCGCAGAACGCGCCGGTGCCTGTCCTCGAGACGCAAATCTAGAACGAAGGAAACCATGATGACCTGGACGACAATCTTGAAGCTGTCCGTGACGCTCGCAACGATTTCGCTGGCGCCGACTGCGGTATTTGCGCAATTCCCTGGTCCTCCTCCGATGGGGCCCGGCGGTCCTCCGCCGATCGCCGCCGGCGGTCCTCCGACGTTCGGAGGTCATCCTCCCATGGGGCCAGGCGGTGCGCCCCGTGCCGGCTTCGGCGGTCCGGCTCCTCGCCTGGGCGCGGGCCCTGGTCCTCGCGGCGATGTCAGGGCGCTTGGCGGCGTCCGTGCCGGCGGTCGCGACGGACCGGCGGTTGCACGCTCGGTCCAGGCTCGTTCTGCTTCGGTCAGCTACAGCCGTTCCGGAAGCTATGGCGATGGCGGGCGGCGATACGGTTACGGTGCTGCCTATGCCGCTGGAGCCTATGCCGGCTATGGCTATGGCCGATCGAACTATGGGTATTCCGATAGCGACTGCTACTACGTCTACAAGCGGTACAGGCGCATTCTGGTCTGCAACTAGCCATCGCGAACTCGGGCCGAACGGACCTCATCCTGCGAACACTGCGATGGATATTGTAAGCGCCTTGGCTTCGCTGGTGCGCGTAACGGAGACCGGCTCATTCTCAGCCGCTGCCCGCGAGCGGAAGGCTGCGGTCGCACGCCAGATTTCCTTCCTCGAGCAGGACTTCGCGTGCGGCTTGTCGGACGACGTGCAACACGGGGATGTGAATCATTCTTCCTTGACCGACTCTGCTCGGTCGGAGTTATAGGTAAACTATACCGTATAGTGTATTAATGATGAGTCGCGGCAATTTCGAAGACGTTGCCGAATTCCGTAACCAGTAGAGAAACTGAATCATGAAACTCAATCTTCTGTCGGCTGCACTGATAACCGCAGCTGTACTAGCGACACCCGCTATGGCTTGGGACAGCCAAGTGACTTCACAGCGTCTCACGGCGAACGCTAACGCGCGTACCCCGATGGGCGCGCATAGTACGTACGGGAGCCTGCTGCCGTAATCGCGCTAGGGATCTGCCCAATCGTGCTGATCGCGATGGGTGGGGCCACTGGGGCGCCTATTACGGGCCCATGGTTCACGTTCCTTAGGCCGAAAAAGTCACCAGAAGCACGTGAGACAAGCGCGTTCGGATCCGGCGGGTTATGGCCGAGACTCAAAAGCACGGAGAGCAACATGAACAAGACTATCGCCTTAAGCACGATTGCCGCGGCGACACTGGCCGGCGCGACGCTCTTGAGCGCTGCAGAGCCGGTCGCCGCAAGAGAGTACGAATACTGCCGAGAAGACTATTCGTCAGGAATGCGACAGTGCGGCTTCGACACGGTGGAGCAGTGCGTCGCCACGATTTCCGGTCGCGGCGGCAGCTGCGTTCGAAATCCGCTGCTGTCCGAGGCGAGCGCCTCCTACGCTCACGCGCCGAAGCGCCGCGGCCATACGCGTCGTCAACGAGCGGATTAACCGCCAACGGACCGCGTCTGGTCTGTTTTTGCGCCAGAACTTTTGCGTGCGAACCGTCAATCGCCTTTCAACTGGCCATGGTCGCGGAGACTTGCGCCGGCGCCGACGACTTCATCGATATCAAGCTACTGCAACAAAGAATCGGCCGTGGTCATGTGCCTCGGGCGAACGGCAGACGCGCGAGGGATCCTCTTAACTGCTGCGTCCAGGCGGTGATTGGGCTCCGCATTTGGTTCCGAGTGCGTGGCTCGCCAAATCCAACGACGAATGTGGAAGCCTCAATCAGTTGCAGCACAAGCTTGTGAACGAACTCGCTTGACACAGAGATTAACAAACTATACGGTATAGTTTATTAAACAGGATCGTGAGCCTGCGACGTCCCGTTACCGGACAGAATGCGGGCTTGGGCAATCGGAAACCAAGAGCACAGAACCATGAACTTTCAGCCTCGACCACACCTCACGACCGTCGACCGGCGTCCGCCGTTCGATTGCATAGCGTTGCTCTTACAGGGCGGAGGCGCTCTGGGGGCTTACCAGGGAGGCGTCTACGAGGCCTTGGCCGAAGCAAACATCCATCCCGATTGGATTGCCGGCATTTCGATTGGAGCGATTAACGCTGCAATTATCGCGGGCAATCCCCCCAATTCCCGAGTTGACCGGCTTCGCGAGTTTTGGACGCAGGTGACGTTGGACGCGCCGTGGCACTGGTCAGGCGCGCCGTTCACCGATTTGATGAACAGCGACCACACCCGCAATTTTCTCAACCAGGTGAATGCGAGCTTTGCGACGGTGTTTGGCGCAAACGGATTTTTCTCCGCGCGGCCACTGGCGCCATGGCTACAAGCGGGTGGAACGCTTGCCGCCACGAGCATCTACGACACGAGCGCGTTAAAGACGACACTGGAGCGCCTCGTTGATTTCGATCGTATCAACGCCGGTATGACGCGGTTCAGCGCTGGTGCCGTCAATGTGAGGACCGGCAATCTGGTCTATTTCGACACTGCCACCCATACGATTCGGCCCGAGCACATCCTGGCCAGTGGGGCGCTGCCGCCGGGCTTTCCCGCGGTCGAAATCGACGGCGAACATTATTGGGATGGCGGCCTGGTATCCAACACACCGTTGCAATATGTGATCGAGTGTGGCGCCCGTCAGGACACGCTTGTCTTTCAGGTCGATCTCTGGAGCGCGCGCGGCCAGATTCCGCGCAATATCGCAGACGTCGTTACGCGTCAAAAGGAGATTCAATACTCGAGCCGCACGCGGGCGAGCACGGACCAGTTCAAGAGCCTGCACCGACTGCAGCGCGAGCTGGCGGCTCTCCTGAACAGGCTGCCTGAAAATCTGCGCGAGCACGAGGACGTCAGGCTGCTCAGGACGGCGGCCTCTCACAATGTGCACAACCTCGTCCATCTGATCTATCGCGCGCGGGACTACGAAGGCCACTCCAAGGACTACGAGTTTTCCCGCCTCTCGATGCAGGATCATTGGCGCGCCGGTTATCATGATGTGTTGCGCACCCTTCGTCATCCCGAGGTGCTGGCCCGCCCGACCACTGCGGACGGCGTCTCCACGTTCGATCTTGAGCAGGATGGTCGCGAGTAAGCCAGGCCGATCAGTCACAGGAGAATTGAAATGCACGAGAAGGAAGTCGTGAGGCGGGCGTTCGCGATGCCGCTCACCAATCCGTCCTATCCGCCGGGGCCGTATCGCTTCGTCAACCGCGAATACCTGATCATCACCTATCGCACCGATCCGGCGAAACTGCGATCGGTCGTTCCGGCTCCGCTCGAATTTGACGAACGCGAGGCGCTGGTCAAATACGAATTCATCCGCATGCCGGATTCCAGCGGTTTTGGTGACTACACCGAGAGTGGCCAAGTCATCCCGGTGTCGTTCCGCGGTCGCAGGGGCGGCTACACCCACTGCATGTTCCTGAACGATGAGGGCCCGATCGCTGGCGGCCGGGAGCTCTGGGGCTTTCCGAAAAAGTTCGGCCAGCCGACGTTGCAAACCGAGGTCGACACCCTCATCGGCACTCTGGATTACGGTCCGTTGCGGGTAGCAACCGGCACAATGGGATACAAGCATCGCGAAGCCGACCTGGCGCAAGTCAAGGCCGCTCTCGAGGAGCCGAACTTCCTTCTCAAGATCATTCCGCACGTCGACGGCAGTCCGCGGATCTGTGAGCTCGTCGAATATCGCCTTGAGCAAGTCGGCTTGAAGGGGGCGTGGACCGGACCCGCGGCTCTCTCGCTGACGCCTCACGCGCTGGCTCCCGTGGCCGATTTGCCGGTTCTCGAGATCGTATCCGCGATCCACATCCGCGCAGACCTTACCCTGGGGTTGGGCAAGGTCGTTCACGACTATCTGCAACAGCCGGTTCGACGCCCGGTCCGGAGCTACGAGAGAGCTCTGGTCACATGATGGACGACTGCGATCCGCTGCGCGCGTCCAGAAACACCTGCGGCGACGAGCCCAAAGGCCGTCACTCGTTTGGAGATCAACAAGGAAAAGTGAAATGGGTATTCTGAAAGATAAAGTCGCGGTCGTGACCGGCTCGACGAGCGGCATCGGTCTCGCGTATGCGCGTGCCTTCGCAGGCGCAGGTGCCAACATCGTGCTCAATGGAATGGGTGCGCCGGCCGATGTCGAGAAGGAGCGATCTGCCATCGAGAGCGATTTCGGGGTGAAGGCCGTCTATTCGCCCGCGGACATGGCCAAGCCGAGCGAAATCGCCGAGCTCATCACGCTCGGGGAGAAGACCTTCGGCAGCGTGGATGTCCTCGTGAACAATGCCGGCGTCCAGCACGTCGCCCCTATCGAGGAGTTTCCGGTCGACAAGTGGAATGCGATCATTGCGATCAACCTGTCCTCCGCCTTTCACGCGATCCGTGCAGCCGTGCCCGGGATGAAGCGGCGCGGCTGGGGCCGTATCATCACCACGGCCTCGGCGCATTCGCTGGTCGCATCCCCCTTCAAGTCGGCCTACGTCGCGGCCAAGCACGGCATAGTGGGACTCACCAAGACGGTGGCGCTGGAACTCGCCCGGTCGAAGATCACCTGCAACTGCATCAGCCCCGGCTACGTCTGGACGCCATTAGTGGAGAAGCAAATCCCGAATACGATGGAGGCGCGCAACATGAGGAGAGATCAGGTGATCAACGACGTCCTGCTCGCGGCCCAGCCGACGAAGGAATTCGTCACGGTCGAGCAGGTGGCGTCGCTGGCGCTGTTCCTGTGCAGCCAAGACGCCGCGCAGATCACCGGTGCCAACCTCTCGATCGACGGCGGCTGGACGGCCGCGTAGGGCCGCCGAAACGCACTGGCTCTTGAAATGCACGGTGAGAGAAGATGGTCGGCGAACAGCTACGATAGACCAAGACAACAATGCTCAACACCTACGACTGCTGCCTTCTGAACATCAACCAATTCCTCTGGAGAGAACATCATGAACAAGCGACTGATCGCGAATGTCATTGGCTGTGCCTGCCTTACCCTGGCGACGGCCGCCGAAGCCCGAACCTCTTACGACGGTCCCTGGGATCTCGTCTTCGTTACACAACGGGGAAGCTGCGATCCGACCTACAATTTCTCAGTGAACATAAACGACGGCGTTGTGACGCATCCCAATCTGGTGAAGTTCAAAGGGTATGTCGGAAGATCGGGCGCGGTTCGCGCGTCGGTGACCGTCCACAACAAATACGCGTCAGGTTCGGGAAGGCTGACGCAAGATTCAGGCCGCGGGAGCTGGAGCGGCCATGCAGGAGGCGGGCGCTGCTCGGGATATTGGACCGCGCAACGAAACAACTAGGACGCAATCACCGGGATTTGGCTGCTTGAAAACGCGGCGATTCTACTGCTGCTCGCTACGAGCGTCTCAGCAAGCCTGAGCATTCCATGTGACGCGGGCCGAATGGTTCATCGGCGACATGGTCCTGTTCCTTGTGCCCGCGGTCCTTGCCGTGCTGGACCACCGCGAGCTCCTCAGCCTAGTCGGCTTGATAATCTTTCGCGTCGTTCTCTGCAGTACGCGCGCGGTGATGGGCGTGATCGGGCAGACTAGCCCGCGTTTATCGAAGCCCGTTGTGTTTGGCGAATTGATCGTACGGTTAGAGTATCCAGAAACTTCGGGAAGGCTGCAAGATGCTGATGAATGCGACAGGTGCCACCCTGGTGTGTCTCGGACCGAGTAGTGGCTTCGAGGTCCGACCGATTCTCCGGCGCAAGCCGGCGCCCGGCGAGATCGAAGTCGCCGTCGCTGCGGCATCGGTCAATCCCATCGATGTGCGGCGCGCGCAAGGCTATGGCCGGCGATTGCTGTCGCTTGTCGGGGCAGGCCGTTTTCCGATGGTGCTCGGCAATGATTTTGCCGGCACGGTGACGGCGCTCGGCGACAATGTCGACGCGTTCAAGATCGGCGACCCAGTTTACGGCGCGAAGCCACCATCGGCCGAGGGAACCCACGCGAGCTACGTGCTGGTCAAGGCCGCGCATGCACTGCCGGCTCGCGCGGGACAGGACCTTCAGGCGCTCGCGGCACTTCCGTACAGCTTCGTAACCATGTGGCTTGCGGTGCGGGGCGCTGGGCTGACTCGGCAGAATGCCGCCGAAAAACGAGTTCTCGTCCATGGCGCCGCCGGTAGCCTCGGGACCTTGGCCCTCCAGATGTTGTCCGCATGGGGGGCCAGCGTGACGGCGATCGCGCGGCCGTCCGACTTCGTCGCCTGCCGGGAGGCTGGCGCGCTGGAAGTGGTGGACAGCAGCAGCAAGCCGTTCGCGATGCTGTCAAGGATGTTCGACGCCACGCTCAACTTCGCAACCTGGGACGATGATCTGGCGCTTATCGATGCTCTGCGCGACGGCGCGCTCGGCCATGCCACCTCTGTGCATCCGCTTCTCGCAAATTTCGACGAGCTCGGCTGGGTGCGCGGTGTTCTCAAGACGCTCTCGGACAAGCGCCGCCATCGCGCCGCCCTGCCGAAGAATGGACGCTATGTATGGACTGTCTTCAAGCCCGAGACACCCGCCCTGCAAGAGTTGCGCGAACTCGTCGAGCAGCGGCGCGTTGGACTGCCCATCGCCGTGCGGGAACCTCTGGTCGGAGCAGCTCAAGCCTTAGAGCACGTGAAGAAGGGGCGGCGGGGACGCGCACTGATCCTGCCGAGCTGACTCAGGGGCGAGGGCCTTCACCTGGAATCGATCCACATCCCAAACTCATAAAGACAGCAGGACGTGTCGCAGCGACGCCGGCAAGCATAGCAGCTCGCGGCCTATAGATCGTGCCCAAGTCTCACCGCATGGCACCGGTAACAGTTGCGACAGGGCCGCGCGGTTCCTCGCGAGGTGCGGTCTCATGATCATGATGCGAGACGATCAGCCCAACCCAGATTTGCTTGTGCAGCTTCTGCGGCAGGACGCAATGCAGGAGCGGTGGCATTCTGAACGCAGGAACTTCCTCAGCGTGGTCAATGGGTGAACGGACGAGGAAAATTCAAAAGGCGCCGTTGATTTTATTAGCGATTTCACCGGACCATTCGGAGGTTCGATCCCTCCCGCCTCAGCCAATTGATATTGCTCGTCTAGTCGCCTTTTTGGTTGCTTCATCCTGAATGGCGCGAGTCGTCCGCTGCCCGCTGACGCTGCAAGTGACGCAGTCATCGGTGTATCGATGGGAGACGCCGGTCTCCAGTCTCAGGCGCTCATAAACTACCTCATGCGAAAGACTGGTTGAGACACCGTAGGTTCGGTTGGTGTGGGGGCCAGGACATCCCCGCGTGACGGTCACGCGAGGCTCGGACTGAGCGCGCGATAACGGATGTTGTCGACCGGAGACGGTTTACACCATCCTCGCCGACGATATCGTGAGCTAAGCTGCTGTCGGCCGGTGCACCACAATTCGTGGCGCCGGCAGGCAAACGATTTCGCGTTCCGATCTTCGCCTGGGGGCACTGCGCATCGCGGCGTACCACACCGATGTGCGCGATTGGCCTACGAACAAAAGGCGGGCGCTCTGTGTTTTTTATCGAGGTGGTGGTGTCTGCGAGCGTCAGGCTCGTCGTTGCTCAAACAGCCGAGGCAATCTCCGCCCAGAGCTCAATTCGCGTAATGAGCTGTTATGGAAGCTCTCCTTGGCAATAACGGACACCCATTGGCGCCACCGATTGATTGGCTGCTCGCTACGAGACGGGGCTCGGCAAATTACACAAATGGAGTCAGTCCGCGAACTGATAAGCAAAAAGGCGAAACCTTATCAATCGTGAGGTTGAAGCCCGTTAACCGACATGGAGGCAGGCACTGCCGGGGCGATGTCGAGAGCTACTCCTTACTCTTCGCGCAGGCGGGTTTCATCGCTCGCCGGTCCGTCCGTACTTTCGGTCGTCTTCGTCAATTTCGCCGGCTCTGGATCTGTCTTGATCTCAACCGCACTGCTTGTGAACGGGTTACCGGGCTGAGCAACGAGGTCGGTGGTAACGAGATTGGTCAGTCGCAATTCTGTCCAGCATAGCCAGCAGGCCGAGCAATGCGACGCAAAGGGCGGCGGGTCTGAGCACCCTCCAACCTCGGATTGCCGCGCGACGGCCGCCGTGCTCACTGAACTCTTGTGAGATCCGCTACGCTCTTTTCGATCTTCTTGGCCAGATCCAAAAGCGGAGGGACGTAAGATGCTATGGCCTTCGTCTTCGGCATTGCCGAAATGAAGTAACTCACTCCGAGGGTGGCAAGAACCTTGCGCCCGTGGCGTATGGGAACACTGAAGGTGTTCGCTGACTTCGGCTGGACATCAGGCGATCGTTCCGCGAAGCCGTTGCGCCGCACGCGCGCAATGATTTCGCGAACCTCCTCCGGGTCGCGTGCGGCCCGATCCTCGGGATGAGCCGAGCGAGCGAGGACACCAAGAATGTAATTGCGCTCGGCTGCGGGACAGAACGCGATATAGGAGCGGCCCATCGCACGCGTCAGAAGCGGCAGCCTCATGTTAACGGTCGCGTGAAATGGTGACATCGGACTTTCCCGCGTTGTCGAGAATCGCACAACCATGGCGTCCCGATCGAACACGGCAATGCCAATCGGAAGCTTGTGCCGGCGGGTGAATTCGATGGCCCAAGAACGGGCCGCCTCAACCACAAGCGGATCACCATGGAAGCCTGAGCTTAGCCCGCGAACCCCTGAGGTCACCTGGTATCCGCCCTGCCGTGGATCGTTCGCCACGTAGCCGAGGAGCCGAAGAGTCTCCAGCAGGCGCACTATAGTCGACTTCGGAAGCGCGGTTGCCTTGTGCAGATGTTGAACACTGTTGATGCGCTGGCGGTTCAACTCTTCCAAAAGCGCGAAGGCGCGTCGAACCGCCTCGACGGGGGATCCGGAAGTCATGAGGTCCTCCTCAATCATGCTGTTTGGCCCTTAAGCCGCGCGTCTCCCTCGTTCCATACAGCGGAACGATGCGTCAAGCCACTGGCTGCCGGTCTGCTTTTGGGGATCAATGGCCGCAGATCACCTCGGCACGTCGCTTTCCAGGCTGGACCGGTTCACCAACAGGGCAAGTCGCGCCGACGATCCAACCAGAACTTACTGTTGTCGCTTCCGGCCGCTGGCTCTGGCCGGGGTGGCATCAGTCCAAAGCCACATCAAACAATATGGTCAGGAGGAGTTGCAGTGACGATTTCAGCGATCCATCGAGTGTCCCTTGCAACCCACGATCTGGCGGAGGCACAGAAATTTTTTGAATCCCATATCGGGCTAGGCCGACCCGTTAAGGTCGCCGATCAGACGATCGCTTTCGGCAGCGGCAGTCGGGGCCTGCGAATCAGAAAGCCGCCGAGGCTGCTCAATCGAACTGCGTCGGAATTGCACGGATCGGCAGGCACTCGCCATGTCGCTTTCGACACCGACGACTTGAATGGAATCGCGAGCCGACTGGACAGGGCGGCGATACCTTACGTGCATGCCCTGCCTGGCGACTTTGACGCATCCGCCATTTACACGATCGATCCGGCGATGAATGTCGTGGCCTTCTGTCAGAGATCGACGGGTGGGCCGACAGACCAAGCCATTCAGTCTTTGGTGCACGACTGGGGCTGGGGGATCCATCATGTCAATCTAGAGGCCTGCGACGTGCGAGAAGCCGCCGCATTCTATGTCGAAATCGCCGGTATGACCGAAGGCCGCTGGCAAGCTCCGGCCGCTGCTGGTGACGTCGTCGTCGATCCGTCGATGGTTTCACTTTTGTCCCTTGGCGACTTCAACCGCGGCATACACATCGTTCGCGCCGACCCACACTTCCCCACTCGGTACAGCCTTGAGCACAACCCGACAGTCGGCGGACACCCGGCATTCTCGGTGCGCGATGTGCATGCCGTAAAGGCCCGCCTGGAACGGGACGGCGTGCTCATATCTGACGCCAAAGTGTATGCGATGGACAGGATGTATCAGATCTATCTCCAGGATCCCTCTGCGAACATGCTCGAGGTGAACCAGTTCATCTGAAGCAGGCAGTCATAACAACGCATTGGGAGGAAAGAAATGAAAAGCCAGTCATTCAGATTCAGTTTGTGCACCGCGTCAGCCATCGCAATTGCCGCTATCTCAGGCCAGGCTGCGGCACAAACGCCGCGCGCCAACGGCGAAACGGTCGGCATCCAGAACTACGCCAGCACGACCGGCAACATGCATGCGATCATAGCCAAGGAAAAAGGCTTCTGCGAGAAGTACAATTTCAAGTGCGAGATCAAGATCCTCAATTCGACTTCGCTCGGCCTGCAGGCGCTGGTCGGCAAGACCATCGACTTCACGCACGGCGCTGCGGATCTCGTCGGCGCGGCGGTGACCGCGGGCGCTGAGGTTGTCATTGTCGGCACCGTCCTGCCGGCGAACGTGCTGTCGATCAGCGTCCGCAATGACGTGCCGATGCCCAGCCGCGACAAGGGCTATCCGGCGATCATGAACGACTTCAAGGGCAAGCGAATCGGTGTCGCCGCGCGCGGAAGCTCGAACGAGAAGTATTTCAACGCCATGCTCAAGGAGGCCGGCTTGAAGCCGGACGACGTGACATATGTTGCGGTGGGCGCACCGAACACGGCCTACACCGCGCTTGCGATAGGCAAGCAGATCGATGCGACGATCATGTACCAGCCGCTGACTCAGATCTGTCAATTCACTAAGACCTGCGAGACAGTGATCGACATGACAATCGGCGAAGGTCCGAAGTCGCTGGAAGCAACGATCGGCGCCAACATCATCGTCGCTGCGCGCAAGGAGATGGTGGAGAGCAACCCGAAGCTGATGGAAGCGTTCTACGCGGCGATGACGGACGCAGCCGCCTGGTTCAACGATCCAAAGAATTTCGACGAGCTCGTCAAGATCTACACGCCGATCATCTCCTTCGGCGACATGGCGGGTGCCGAAGAAATTCGAAGGAACTGGATAAAGAGCGTGATCCCCGCCTACAGCAAGGACCTGAAAGTCAAGGTCTCGGCGCTGCAGGAGATCATGGACTTCAGCCTCGAGAACAAGATCATCGACGTGAAGGTCGAGGCCAAGCGGGTGCTCTGGGACAAGGCGCCACAGACGCCTTGAAGCAAGGTCAAACCATGAATATGGCCATGAACACAACGCAGATAAAAACAAGCGCCGGTGCCGCAGCAAAGCCAGCGCCGGGCTCGATCATCTTCGACAAGGTGTCGGTGGCGTTCGAAGCCGCCAAGCTGACGGCGGTGTCGGAATTCTCGCTGAACATCGCTCCCGGCGAATTCGTCTCGATCGTCGGCCCCTCGGGCTGCGGCAAGACCACGCTGTTAAACTTCGCCGCCGGCCTTTTGCCGTCGGGCGCGGGGCGCGGCACGCTGCGCGTGAACGGCAAGCCGCCGGTCAGGGGCAGTCACGATGTCGCCTACATGTTGGCGCGCGACGCGCTGGCGCCATGGCGCACGGCGCTCGGCAACGCCGAACTCGGCACCGAGGTGCGCGGCGTGCCGGCCGAGAAGCGTCGCGCCCGAGCGCTCGACCTGCTGAAAAAGGTCGGCCTGAAAGGTTTCGAGAACGCCTATCCGAAGGCGCTGTCGCAGGGCATGCGTCAGCGCGTGGCGCTCGCGCGCACCTTCTCGCTGGACTCGCCGATCCTGTTGATGGACGAGCCGTTCGGCGCGCTCGATGCGCAGACGAAACTTCAGCTGGAAGACGTGCTGCTGTCGCTATGGCAGCGCGAGCGGCGAACCGTGCTGTTCATCACCCACGACCTGTCAGAAGCCGTGTCGATGTCGGACCGCGTCATCGTCATGAGCTCGCGGCCGGGGCGCATCATTGCCGACGTTCCGATCACGCTCGGCCGGCCGCGCTCGGTGCGCGCGCTGCAGAAGGAGGCACACTATCACGAGCTTTACGCCCAGGTGTGGAGCAAACTCGAAGAGGGATTGAGCCAATGACCGACGAACGCGTGTGGGGATCTGGAAAGATCTGGGCGGCACGGCTGGTTTTTCTTGCTGTGTTCTTCGTCTTCTGGGAGTGGGCGGCCACCTCAAAACTGATCGACCCGATCCTGATCGGCAAGCCGACCGGCATCGTGCAGTATCTTTGGCATGGGGTGTTCGTCACCCAGAGTCTGTTGAACGACTTCTACTGGTCGATGGGCGGCACCATGATCGCCTTCGTGCTCGGCAGTGTCGCAGGCGTGCTGGTCGGCATGCTGTTCGTCACCAGCCCAACGACAGAAGCGGTGTTCAACCCGATCTTCACGGCGCTGAACGCGATGCCGCGCATCGCGCTGGCCCCGCTGTTCATCATCTGGTTCGGTCTGGGCCTCGGCTCGAAGGTCGCTGTCGGTTTCAGCCTCACCTTCTTCATCGTGCTGAGCAGTACCGTGGCCGGCGGGCGCGGCGTCAATCCCGATCACATCACGCTCGCCCGCACGCTCGGCGCCAGCGAAAGCCAAATTTTCCGCAAGTTCGTGCTGCCGAGCGCCGTGCCGGTGATCTTCAACGGCCTACGGCTTGGCCTCGTCTTCGCCCTGCTCGGCGTGATCGGCGCGGAGATCTTCGCCTCCGAACACGGCCTCGGCCAGACGTTGTCGGTGCTCGCCGCAAGCTTCAAGACCAATGGGGTGTTCGGCATCATCTTCCTTTTGTCGATGATCGGCGTCGGCATCAGCTCGGGGATGAGCTCGCTAGAGAACCGCCTGCTCAGGTGGCGATAAGAAGATGATGGTCATGTCACCGCGAACTCGACTCCAAACAGCAAGGCCGGTGCCAGTTACGGCGGGCTTTGGCCTCGCTGAGTCTGCAGGCGACGAGTTCCGCCGGCGCGTACGTAATGAAGCCGAGGCCGGTGAGTGCCGAGTGCCCCCTATGACGACAAGCCGAAGGTCCAACTCTGCGCCGACAAGAAGCGCAAGCGTGTCCGGATTTGCGGTTGAAGGGGAGCACGAGGAGGCGCGCGCCTCAATCTATATCCTGTGTTGGAGGGAGACATGAAGCCGCTAGAGGGCACCCACGTGCTTGATTTCACACAGGTCCTCGCAGGTCCTCTGTGCACCCAGTATCTTGGAGATCTCGGCGCCGAGATCATAAAAGTCGAGCCCGTCGGCAAGGGCGACGACACAAGACAGTGGCCGCCTTTCCGGGAGGGGTTCGGAGCGGTTTTCCTGAACGTGAACCGGAACAAGCGGAGTCTAGCCCTTGATCTGAAAAATCCCGAGAGCCGACCGATCGTCAGGTCGCTCGTGGAGAAAACTGACGTCGTGATCGAGAGCTTCGCCGGCGGCGTGACCGAACGGCTCGGAATCGACTACGAAACGCTTCGATCAATCAATCCGAAGATCATCTATTGCAGCGTTTCAGGCTACGGCCGATCCGGCCCAATGAAGGACGCGCGCGGATACGACCTGATCCTGCAGGCCTTCAGCGGCATTCTCAGCATGACCGGTCATCCCGGATCCGGGCCGACCCGAGTGCCGTTGTCGCCGATCGACCAAGGCACGGGCATGCATGCTCTATCCGGCATCCTTGCCGCCCTGATCAACCGCAGCAAGACCGGGAAAGGCTGCTTCTTGGAGGTGTCGTTGTTCGAGACCGCCGTCGGCTTTCTCGGATTTAATCTGGAGAGTTACTGGGCACGGGGCCAATTGCCGGCGAAATCCGGGTCTGGTCACGAGTCGCTCTGCCCCTATCAGGTCTTCCAGGCGTCGGACGATCTCGTCCTCTTGGGGATCGCGAACAACAATCACTGGGAGCGCTTCTGCAAGCTCGTGGGACGCGAGGATCTTCTCGCGGACCCCCGCTTTGCGACCAATGCTGATCGCGTCGCTCATTTCGAAGTCACGATCGAAATCGTTCAGGACATCATGGCGACGCGCACGCGGTCCGAGTGGCTGGCGCTACTCCAGAACATCGGCGTTCCGTGCTCCCCGGTGAACACTGTCGCCGACGTCATGAACGAACCCCAGACCAAGGCGCGCGGCATCATCGTGGACTACGATCATCCGCAGCTGGGCTGTCACAAGGCCATCGCGCACCCGGTCCAGTTCGAGAACGTAACGCGCAAAGTCAGGCTGCCGCCGCCGCGGCTGGGACAGCATACTGCCGAAATCCTCCGCGAAGCAGGCCTGAGCGAGGCCGATATCGGCCGGCTCCGTGAAACCAGGACCATCGAGACAGCGGAAACGTAGGAGATAACAGAGCAGCGGGAGTGCCTTTTCGGGCATGGGCGCTGCCCGAGGAATTCGAGTAGCTCCGTGAGGAGAGCGCCGGAAAGCGAGAGGACAAATCATGTCTATTGATCTTGAAGTCGACAAGGACGGCGTCGCCACCGTCACCATCAACCGCGCTGAGGTGCATAACGCCCTCGACGCCGAGCACTACGCGGCGATCTCGAAGGCGTGGCAGACCGTGCGCGACGATCCGCAGATCCGCTGCGCGATTCTCACCGGGGCCGGGGACAAGGCCTTCAGCGCCGGCGCCGACATCAAGAGCGTCCTGACGATGACACAGAACTGGTCCGACGTCTGGTTGACGCAGAAGGATCAGTTGCTCAATCGCGGGCTGGAAGTTTGGAAACCGATCATCGCCGCGGTGAACGGCTTCTGCCTGGGCGGCGGCATGACCATGCTGTTTGCGACCGACATGCGCGTCGCCTCGGAGCACGCGACGTTCAGCTTGTCGGAGGTCAAGCGGGGCATCATCGCGGGCAATGGCGGCACGCAACGCACGCTGCAGCAGTTGCCCTGGTGCATCGGCATGGAGATGCTGCTGACCGGTGATCCGATCGACGCCAAAACCGCCGAACGCTGGGGCTTGATCAACAAGGTCGTGCCGCACAGCGAACTCATGAAATCGGCGCGCGAATATGCAGCGCGCGTCGCCGCCAACGCGCCGCTCGCGGTGCAGGCCGCGAAGGAACTCGCGATCCGGTCGCGCGACACCGACATTAACACGGGACTGCGCATTGAACAGTTGATCGGTCGGCTGCTGCGCGAGACCGAGGATGCGAAGGAGGGCCCGAAGGCTTTTCGCGAAAAACGCAAACCCAATTTCATGGGGAACTGAAATGGGAGCAAATCTTAGCGGTAAAGCCGTGATTGCCGGCATCGGTGCAACCAGATTCGGCGCGCTGCCAGGCCGCACGACGATCTCGATGAATGTCGAGGCAATCCGCAAGGCACTGAACGACGCCGGCATTGAGAAGGACGCGGTCGACGCACTTTACGTGAAGTGTCCGACCTCCAAATTCGAAATGATGTACGGGCAGAAGATTGCTGAAGCGATCGGCCTCCAGCCGAGGATCGGCGGCGTATGGGATTCGGGCGGCTCGTCCAACGTCATCATGATCTCGCAGGCGATCATGGCCATCGAAGCCGGCCAGTGCGAGATTGCCGTGGTCACCTTTGCCGACAACCCGAAGACCGGCTCCGCGGCAAGCTACAGTCACCCGCGCGGCGAAGACGCGCTCTACGGCTGGTTTGGAGTATTGTCTTCCTATGCGATGATCGCGCGCCGTCACATGGGCGAGCTCGGCACGCCGCGCGAGGCCCTAGGCGCAGTGGCTGTGGCCGCCCGGCGCCATGGAGCGCAAAATCCGATTGCGCAGTTGCGCAAACCGCTCGCGCTCGACGAGTATATGGACATGCCGCCGATGGTCGCACCATTCTGCCGCGACGATTGCACACTCGTCTCGGACGGCGCAGCCGCCGTCGTGGTGATGAGTACGGAACGGGCCAGGAAGATGGGCGTGGCGAAACCGGTGCCCGTCCTGGGCTTCGGATTTGGCCAAACGTCGTGGGACGTGACGCAGCGGCCCAACATGACTTCGACGCAGGCGAAGGTCGCCGGCGAAACCGCGTTCAAAATGGCAGGCCTGAAGCCCAAGGACATGGACGTCGCGCAAATCTACGACTGTTTCACTATTACGGCATTGATGACGCTGGAAGACTACGGCTTCGCCAAGAAAGGGCAGGTCGCCGACTTCGTGAAGGGTGGCAACATCGAAATCGGCGGCGAGCTGCCGATGAACACGTCGGGCGGACTCCTGTCGGAGACAGGCATGCCGGGCATGCAGCTGATCCACGAGGGCGTCCGGCAGATGCGCGGAGACGCTGCGTTGCAAGTCAAAGGCGCAAAACATTGCATCATTTCCAACCAGGGAGGAGTGATGCATACCCACGCAGCACTCATTTTGGGACAATGAATACGGTACAGACGGCCTCGAAGCCGAAAGCCAGGCTTCCCGACCCGGACATCAACGAGGTCTCGAAGCCTTATTGGGACGCGCTGAAGAAGGGCAAGCTCACGTTCCAGCATTGCCGCAAGTGCGGCAACAACTGGTTGCCTGCACGGGGCGAATGCCCGAAGTGTCTGGAAGCGGACTGGGCCTGGCACGATGCATCTGGCAAGGCCAAGCTGATCAGCTGGGTGGTATTCCATCGCGCGTTTCATCCGGCGTTCGAAGACCGCCTGCCATATAACGTGGCGGTGGTCGAACTCGCGGAGGGCCCGCGCATGATCACCAACATTGTCGTCGGGGATGCCGAGAAACTCGTCATCGACCAGCCGCTCACCTTCGTGCCCGCCGAGGAACAGGGGCAGGGGATCGCACGATTCAGGCCGGTATAGGCATCAAGGCCGCGAAAGCATCGCTCGTCATCAGGAGCGGCCCGGGGCCGTCAGTGGCAGCGCTGAATCCGCATTAGCTCATTCCTCTCACGACTGCAGGCGAAAGGCGTCCAATGCCGGTGCGAGATCTTGCCGATATTCAGAGAATCGAGGCCGAGCCTCTTGCGACGCGGGGCTTGCCGCGAACAACCTACGAGGTGTTCGCGGCAAGTGCACAGCGCTGGCCGGACCGCAAGGCGCTGTCGTTCTTTCTGACCGCGGACGCCTATCAGCGTGCTTCGACCTGGACCTACGCGGAGCTTCTGGCGGAGATAACCCGTTCCGCGAACGCGCTTCACGCCCTCGGCGTCAGTGCAGATCATCCGGTCGCTTATGTGCTGCCGAACCTGCCCGAAACCCACTTCACGATCTGGGGCGGTGAGGCCGCCGGCGTGGTGCTCGCGGTCAATCCGCTGCTCGAGCCCGATCTGATCGTGGAGATTCTTCGCGTGGCAAAGGTGCGGGTGCTGGTGACGCTCGCGCCGTTTCCCGGCGCCGAGCTATGGAGCAAGCTGGCGCCGCACCTTTCGGCGCTCTCCGAGCTTCGCGTGGTCGCGCTGGTCGACGCTGTGACTTATCTTGGAGGCGCCGGGGGGACGGCGGTGGCGGCCGCAGCGGCGAGCGTGCCGGACGCTAAATTCGAGATCGTGGATTTCCGCGCGGCGATGCAGAGCCAGCCGGCCGATCGCCTGGTTGCGCCGCGGACGATCACGGAACATTCCGTCTCGTCTTACTTCTGCACCGGTGGCACGACAGGCGCGCCGAAGATCGCGGTGCGCACGCACGGCAACGAGGTCTTTGATGCCTGGGCCGCGGCGCAGGTGTTCGGTGAGCGCGAGGAGCCGCGGACCTATTTCTGCGGCCTGCCGCTGTTTCACGTCAACGCGCAGCTCGCCACCGGCCTGTTGCCGTGGATGCATGGCCATCACGTGCTGCTCGCCACTCCCGAGGGCTACCGCGGCAAGAACCTGATCGCGCGCTTCTGGGAGATCGCGGCGCACTACCGCATTGCGACATTCTCAGGTGTGCCGACGATCTATGCCGCCCTGCTCGAGGCGCCGATCGGCGACAACGACATCTCCAGCCTCGAATACGCGATCTGCGGCGCGGCGCCGATGCCGGCCAAGCTGATCGAGGCGTTCGAAGTGAAGACCGGCCTCAAGATTGTCGAGGGCTATGGGCTGACCGAGGGCACTTGCGTCTCCTGCCTCAATCCGCCGGAGGGCAAACGCCGCGCCGGGTCGATCGGCCTGCGCCTGCCATACCAGCAGATGCGCGCCGTCATCCTCGATGACGCCGGACACTTCCTGCGAATGGTGGACGCCGACGAGGTCGGAACGATCGCCATCACCGGGCCCAACGTGTTCGCGGGCTATCTCGATCCGCAGCAGAACGCGGATCTGTGGATCGACATTGAAGGCTCGCGCTGGCTCAACACCGGCGATCTCGGGCGACAGGATGATTCGGGCTATTTCTGGCTGGCCGGCCGGCGCAAGGAGCTGATCATCAGGGGCGGGCACAACATTGATCCCAAGCTGATCGAGGATGCGCTGTCCAAACACCCGGCGGTCGCGATGGTGGCCGCCGTCGGCAGCCCCGACGCCTATGCCGGCGAGGTCCCTGTCGCCTATGTACAGCCCAAACCCGGCATTGCCGTCAGCGACCAGGAATTAATGGAATTCGCCGCGGCCCACGTTCACGAGCGGGCGGCGATTCCAAAGTTCGTGAAGATCATGCCGTCGCTGCCGGTGACCGGGGTCGGCAAGATCTTCAAGCCGGCCCTGCAGCAACGCGAGATCGAGGCCGCTGTTCGCGTCGAGGCGCAGAATGTGGGCGCAACCATCGTCGACTTGGCATTCGAACGCAGCCCCCGGGTGGGACAGGTCGTGCGCGTCCGCGCCGGCGAAGGGACCGAGGCTCTGCGCGCGGCGCTGGAGCGCTATGCCTTCAAGTTCGAAGTGCAGGACTAGCGCTGCGGGCGGCGTGCTTGGCGAAGGATCGTACGGTTAGATTGTCCAGAAACTTCGGGAAGGCGGCAAGATGGTGACGAATGCGACAGGTACCACCCTGATGTGTCTCGGGCCGAGCAGTAGCTTCGAGGTCCGACCGGTTCTTCGGCGCAAGCCGGCCGCCGGCGAGATCGAGGTCGCCGTCGCTGCGGCATCGGTCAATCCAATCGATGTGCGGCGTGCGCAAGGCTATGGCCGGCGATTGCTGTCGCTTGTTGGGGCAGGTCGGTTTCCCATGGTACTCGGCAATGATTTTGCCGGCCCGGTGACGGCGCTCGGCGACATCGACGCGTTCAAGATCGGCGATCGGGTCTATGGCGTGAAGCCGCCATCAGCCGAGGGGAAGGCCGTTCAAAGCCGGCACATGAAAGTGGAGTTAGCGTCGGCGCAGCGCAGAAGACATTCCTGCCAAAGACATTCCAGGAGAGCTGCGTGTTCTTCTGAGGGAAGAAGTCTCTCGTGATGGGACGTCCGGCGAGCGCCGGTAATCGTCTTCTTACCGCGTTGCCGGCGGGAGACTTCGCGTTGCTCGCCCCTCATCTCCAGAAGGTGTCGCTTGAGCAGGACGCCGTGGTGATACGAGCGGGAGATCGACGCGACCGTCTTTACTTTCCCCATAGCGGTGCCATCTCCTTCATGCTTGGCCTTCCGAACGGAGAAACGATCGCAACTGCTGTAATCGGGCGCGAGGGAGCGATCGGCGCATTATCGGTGCTGGGACCCTCTTTCATGTCGTCCGTGACCGCGGTCGTGCGGGTGGGCGGCACCGCATCGCAAATCTCCGTGTCGCGGTTTCATGCAGCCTACATGGAGAGCGGCGCCATCAGACATGTGGTCGAGGCGCACACGAGGTCGATACTCATGCAGTTCCAGCACGTCTCAGGCTGCAACGGACTGCACTCGGTCGAGGCCCGCATGGCCCGGTGGCTGCTTTACCTGCAAGATCGAACCGAGCAACAACATCCTATCATTAACGCAGGAGACGTTTGCGCAGTTGCTCGGGGTGCGACGAACGACCGTGACGCACGTGATTGCCAAACTCCGCGCCTTAGGTGCCATCAGATCCGCTCGGCGGGGCTTGGTCGAAATCGACCGGGCGCGGCTCGAGGAAGCAACCTGTGAATGCTACGACATCATACGCGGTGCAACCGATCGGATCGTCCCGCATGAAGTCGTGGGGTCGCATCCGCATTTTGACGGCTACGACGACGCTCAAGAAATCGCAATGTTTTCGGGCAAGCGGCGACGACCTTCGTAGATGCCTATCAGCGGCCGATCCCCCATGGGGAAGCTCACCCATGAAAAGCTCACCCATGAAGAGTTTGCCTCCGTGCTCACGGTCGGCAACGCCCCTGTACATGGCTCTGCGCCCGCGATCCCGGCTGAACATAGTGCCTGATTGATTGCGTTGGGCTACATGGTTCATCTCGAAGGTAGGCTGCGGCTGACCACGCCCGGCAGAGTGCGGATATATGCTGGACAGCTCGCCAATTGAGGCGGCCGGAGAGGTTCGGGATTGGAACCCCGCCTAAGACAGGCAATCGCGGATCGCCCCCCAAATCACCCGCGAGAGTAACCGCGTATGGACCCCGCCGACTCGACCCGGCGGCTTCTTTTTGGGGAGACTGTGGTTCAATCGCGGTCTCAGAAAAGGACGCCGCCGGTTCGAAATACATGCCCGGCGGCGCTTTAGTCGCAAACTGGGCCACTCAAATCCCCAGTATCCGATTAAGAGCAATGTCTATGCCAAGCTTCGAAGAACGGCCCCAGTACTCTGGGAGGAGATAGCCGGGGCCGCCACTTTCTCCCGGTTCGTCTCCACGATCCCCCGGGAGCATGGAATCGACTCTCAGCAACGCTGCAGGTTCCTGAGAGCGGCCCCAGACTGCTGGAAAGAAAGGCTGGGGCCGTCATTCCAATGCGTGCCCAAGGGCGCAAGGCCGTCGTCATAAATCCGTAATTTTACGGCATCGAACCTTCCGCCGGTTCCAGTACTTGGACATCGTGGAGAAACTCGGGCAAATTGTAGGGATGCGTAATGACGGGACACACACAGTTGGCGGTAACACCGCGCGACCGGTTCCTAGAAGCGGCGCAAAAGGAACTGATTGCCTTTGAGCGTCGAGAACGCGAATTTCGTAGGAAGAAAAGCAAGAGCGGGCGGCGCAACTACAGCTTCCCGCCAACGAGCGAAGCTTACTTTCCTCCCGCGAAGTCATTGGGGAAGGGAAGTAACAAGGCTATCCAGATTTGATTGCTCTTCGATCAAGCGCTTTTCGACGAACTGTCTCTCAAGCTCTGTCAGGTTGGTTTGCAATAGATTGCGATAGCGTTGAATATTTCTGCGATGCGTACGCAAGCGAGCCAACTCTTGGTCAATCATTTATCGTCATCCTTTGACGAGTGGGGTTTGTTTCCTTTGTTTTGACGCAACGCAGGCCAGAGCGGAGTATGATCGCTTGGCGGCGTTGGTATTTCCCCGGTCGGCTGCTTAAATGCCGGCTCACTAAGTCTGTCGCAGGTTTGTGACGCTTTGATTACAGCGCCGTCGTCCGTCGAACAGCTTGCCTCAGTACTGGCCGCTCAGACGTGTGCCTGAATGTCTCGATTTGTCGATCCAGTTGCCATAGCTCCACGTCATGACCATTAACAAGCTGCTTTGCCAGCCCGACGGCCTCGCACACGTCGGCGCAACGCAGGTCGACGCGACTTTGGACGTGACCGTCTTCTCCAATGATGTAGGCGCGATATATTCTTGCATGTGTGGTGGCCCTCAGGACGGAGGCTCAAGGCCCTTCGAATTGACCCATGCATCTATATGCGCGGCAGTCTACCCGGTGAACGGACATTCTCAGGATAGGCGGGCATGTCCTACAGGTGCCAATTTCGGATGTCCGCGAAATGTCATTTCTTGATCCTCGTAGAGCACCAAAGAAAGACCGCCTCGCGGCGGTCTCTCCGAGTCCAACCAGTGCTTTGATCAAGCAGCTCGCTTGAACGCATCCCGCGCCGCCTCATTGGCGCGATCGAAGGCAGCGCGCGTTTCCGTCAAAGCTGCCATAAGTGCGGACCATGACTGGGTCCCCGCCTGGTTCAACTTCTCGAGTTTTTTCTCCGCCTCGACTGCATCGGCGTTCATACGCTTCACGGCGGCGTCGATATCGCCCCGACGCTCAGAAGCAAATTTTTTGGCCTCGCTGCCAAGTTTGTCGGCCGCTTCGCGCCACGCTTTCAATTGGGCATCGGCTTGAAGCTTGAACGTCGCCTGCTGGTGCTCGATTTGCTTGCCGAAGCTCTCGACGTATTTCTTGACCTCGGCCTCGAACGAGCGCCAGTCATCCTCTAGTTTTGCCTTTGCCTGGATCCAGACGGTCTCGTTAGCTTCCGACTGCTTCTTCATGGTGTCCCGGAAGTCATCACGCTGCTTGCGCAGTTCAGCCAGAATCTTCTCAGCCTTGTCGCGGACATCGGCCTGCACCTCGGCTACCTTGCCTTCAAGCGATGTCACTGCGGCGTCCATTTCATCGAGACGCTCCTTGGCCCAATTTATAAAGAAGTGGGGATTGCTTTGCGTCACCATCTGCTTATCTCCTCGCATGCCCCATTTTGCTGATTAACATGCCGCGCCCAACCTGTTTTTGATGCAAGTCAAACCCAAGAGTGATCCTCGGTCTAACCGGACTCCACCTAAGAAATTGCGAGGTCCGAAATGGCTCAAAAGGCGACCTCGCCGATCCATCTGGGCATTAGTCCGCTCTGCCCCCGAAGCCGGACATCCCGGCGTTCGCCAAGCACGTCAGCAACGTGCCGATATTGTTGCAAAAATCGAAAATCGAGCGATCCGGAAAATCTCACGAAACTTGATCGTTGGACTTCCCTGCTGCTGGCGTCGCTTTCACTACGGAGGTCCGTGATCGATTTTGGATGAAACGACATGGTCCCTCACGTCACCGTGCGTAAAACGCATCAGCGGCTCTAAGAATTTTTGTTCGCCACCCCAAAAAGAACTTTTGCAACAATATCTGCCAAGAGCGGACATCGCAGAATGGCTGCCGCTCTTCAGTTCAGCGGCTGCGCTTCGAACTTCCAGACGGGACATCACGGAAATCTATCGAATTGGGGCAGACCATCGCATATGTCATCCCAGGGTGCTTTCGAACCCGCGAAAATATGAGCGGTTGGTCGAATAGAAGGACCATCGATCAGGGTTCCCAGCGTAACGTGCAAATAGGCGCCGTTGCGGACCAGCGAGTAGAGAAGTGAACCGCACCGTTCACAATGAGCGTCATGGTTCGTGCCGCCGCCATACCGCATGACGTGATCGCCACCGCTCACGAATGTGAGGCGGTCAGATTTTATAGCTGCGAACGGCTTTGCAGCCGCCCCGGTAGCTCGCCTGCAATTGGAACAATGGCAATAGAGTGAGTACTCGAAGCTGTCCGGCACCTCATAGGCGACCAAGCCGCATAAGCACGATCCTCTTAGTAGGGTTTGCTCTGTCGCCATGATTGCGAGCCCTTCTTGTTATTCCCAAGGCTGTCCACTTGGCAAAGACGAGCACAATTCAGACCACTCGGTAAGGCCTCTCATTGAGGGTGCGAAGGGACCTTCTTCGCGCATGCCATGCCGAAGGCCCATGTCTGAATTGGGTCATTCGCGTCGGTTTGGCCGCGTACCGACGACTTCCGCTCTACCCCTATAAACAGACATCGTTACCGTGCGTCGGCATGTCTCAAATGTGCCAAAGAGCAGAAGTTTACCCCCAACAGTCCGTACAGCCTGCTACACGTCATCCGTCCACGTGGGCGCAGCAGGCACCTCGCCGTCTTGGCACAACCCGTACAAGGACTGATGCTGACGGAAGCCGCGCAATTCGAAATGGCCGATTTCAACGGCCGGTGCCGCAACTTCGGCGGCAAAAGCACCACTCATGAGCAGTGGCCGGCCAACATCCTTGCAGAGGAGTTCAAGCCGACTGAGGATGTTGATGTCGCGCCCGACGGCGGTGAAGTCGAGGCGATTGCCAGAGCCAATGTTGCCGTATGCGGCATCACCATAGTGCAGAGCAATATCGATGGAAATATGCTGCTGGACCTCGGGCGGTGAAGCCTGGAGCGCAGCCAGCGTTGTCTGCGCTGCAGCCAGGGCCGACTCACAGGCCGGCGCTGGATCATCGCCGGTGACTGGAAAGATCGCAATGACCGCATCACCGATATACTTCAGGATGTCACCTTCGCTGCCAACGACGCCAGGGACGACCAGATCGAAGAAGGTATTTAGGAGTTCAATGATTCTTTGCTCCGGAAGCTCATCTGTCAGTCGGCTGAAACCACGCAAGTCGGCGAGCAGCATTGCCGCCTTGATGTGGCGGACGTTTCCGCGCTGGACGGCGCCCGCCATAATCCGCGCGCACGGATCTCGACCTACATAGGTGGCAAGAAGTTCACTATAGATCCGCCGGCCCGCCGTCACTTCGAGAACTGGGGCAAAGGTCGGCACTAGATAGCGAAAGAGTTCAACGTCCGCTTCCCTAAACCCGATGGGAGCGTCGCTTCCCCACGACATCGCGTTAACGATCCGATTCGAAAAGATAAGAGGCGCCATCACGTAATGGGTAATGCCTTGCGCCCGCAGCGTTGCGAGGATCGGGAAGCGCCGATCGGTGGCTTCGCTAAGGACAGTATCAAGCCACTGTCCGGTTTCGATAACGTACTGAAGGGGGCTACTCTGGTAATCCGACGTAGACTCGATACCGTGTCGCGTCGTTCGGAACTCGGTACTCTGTCCACGGCGCCAGATACGCGATATTCCCCGGAATTCTGGATGCAGCGTACGGACATGCACTGTGGCGCGGGCTATCGGCGCCCCGTGCACGGTGAGCTTCTCGCAGAGCATCTCAAGAAGCCCACCGGTATCGGGCGCAAAACGTCCCTCCTCGCTTAGCCAGCGCAGAAGCTCGGCTTTGCGATCAGCAAGTGAGATATCGAGAGCCTTGGTCACGTTTCACCCGAAGTTTCCCAGGGCACTTCCGCAACGATACGTTCCTGTACCGGGCCGTCGCTTCATCGAGCCACCTTTCAGCCCGAGGAGAGCAATTTAGCACGGCCTGATGGCAGAGTGGTGGCCTCGTAGGTCACAGCAAATGGGGTGCTCGACTTCCGATTTGGGTCTTGTGTCACGAAGCGTAGCCGGTTCAAAAGGCTGCGCGCAACTTTATGGGAGATGAAGGTAGGTCCTTCGGGTTCGGCGATCAGGTCGCTGATCCCAAGCCACCGCGGGCCGCTTTGGTCAAAAGCCACGGTGGTGAGCGCTGCGGAAACGTCGGGACGATGATCCCGGCAGGCACGGTTGAGAGAGGCGAGCGCAAGCGAACCGTCGATGAAGTGTCGAAAGCGGATTAGGTGATGTCAAAACCGAGGGTTGACCCTACCTTCGGGATCAGTTCAGTGGATGTCCTGATACTGACCGAGCGACATCCGGCATGTAGACGGCGCGAAGCTCAACCAGGCTCTTGTAAGGAACGTGAGAACCTAGCCGGCGATGCCAAGGGAAAAGGCCCAAGCGGCTCCAACCGCAAGGCCGAAAGTACCAATGCGCCGGAGAGGGGCGGACTGCTCCGTAGTAGCGAGGAAGCGGCTGTAATGGTCGTGGAGCGAAGGGGGTGGGTCATCGACGATGAATCGGGCCAACCGGCAACGGGAGGAGCCCGAAGCTCAACGGAAGGCGGCAGCCTTCAATCGATGGCACGAGCCGGATGATGCGAGAGTATCAAGTCCGGATCTGTGAGAGGCTCAGGGTGAAATTCCCTGGGCCTACTCGGCAAACTGAGAAGAACTCAGTGTGAATAAATGTCTTCCGGGTTACCCCTGAAAGCGGACATTGCTCGACGCAGTCGGCACGTCGCATTTGTGCCAGAAGCGGTCATTCGATCACATCGTCCGCACAGCGCAGGAAGCTTATTCGGGCAACCCCGCTTTCCGAAGACCCTCAATAAACAGCTTCGAGTTTTTGGGGACCCGGGCGATATGCGCCGATATTGTAAAGGCGGGATCGATCTCAAGCACGCGCGCCGCCGCGGCGTGCGCCTCAGCGTCGCGTCCGAGATGGGCCAAGGCGGACGCGAGGCCGCGGCAAGCTGGCATAAAGAAGGGATTCTGACTAAGGGCTTTCTTCAATACTACGATCGCTTCGTCAAAGCGGCGAAGCCCCATAAGGGCATGCCCAATGCCAAGAAACGTCATGTGTAGCAGCGGGTCTACCGGGCTCATGCGAATGGCACGTTCAAAGCTTCGGATCGCTTCCTCCGGCAGCCCCGCCATTATATAGACCCAGCCTCTGTTGTTCCAAGTGCGCCATGAATTTGGGTTGAGCGCGACCGCCCGGTCAGCCATTTCGATCTCGGCTTCACTAGCGCCGACCATGCCCGCCAAGATTACGGCAACCCTTGACAACGTGTCCGGATCACCATCATCGATCCTCAATGCCAAACGAGCAAGCCGAACTGCTTCCTTGCAGTCGAACTTGGGATCGTTGGCATAGCCTAAAGCGACGTTGCTCGCATGACAGTCACCTGCCAGAGCCGCTGCAGAGCCGAACCTCGGGTCTAGCTCCAAAGCTCGATGAGCCAGCCTGATCGCCTCGGCCAAACTTTCGCGGGTCGTCAGGTAATGCTGTTGCATGGATCGGAGAAAAAAGTCATAGGCAGTGAGGTTCTCTGGTCGCCGCCGCGTCGCCATTTCAATTTCTGTTTGAAGCATCTTTGGCTGAACAGCCGAGACAACGGCGAGCGTTACTTCGTCCTGGAGAGCGAAAATGTCCGTCAGATCACGCTCGAATCTGTCCGCCCATAGATGTGCGCCAGTCACCGCATCGATCAACTGCCCTGTGATGCGAACTTTCCCCGACGCCTTCCGCACGGCCCCCCCGAGGACATAGCGCACGCCGAGCCTGCCGTAATCGTCCGCGCTGCCTTCCCCGAGCAGAGCATGGGTGTTCTTTAGCAGTTCGACCATTCGCGGCGGCACCTCGCCAGGAAGACAGAATTCATACTCTGTCCCAAGATCGATCTGGCGCGCTGCATACATTCTCCGGTCCGCGAGTGCGGTGCCGGGCGTACCCCGATAGGTGCCAGCATAGTCGGTATGAGTGGACGGCGCGAATGGTGCGAAGAGCTTGCGGTGTAGGTCTCGTGGATCGGCCAGGATGGCCTGTCGTCGGTCTGCATCGGCCACGATCTTGGTCAGCAGCTCGCCGCATCGCGCACCCATCACGCGATCATAATTGCTTGCGGAATGCGCTTGCCAACGCGGTGTCGTCGTCATTGGGCCCCCAATGTCATCGCCGCTCTTCGCGCGCGCCTCCTTGGAGGTTCGCGAGACACCATCAGGCAGCTTGCCGCGTGCTATCGTCAACGGCGGCTTGGACGTTGTGCGCGTGCACCTGTCCTCGCGACTTGCTTCGCTTCCTAGTTAGCATCGCCTTTACGAAGCTGTTCCACTTTTTCATCGCGGCCCGCTTCTCTGGCATGTAGTTCCACCGGTCGTAACTTTTCGAACTGACGTCCTGAAGCGTGTGATTCTGTATTCTGTCTCGGATTTCCTTCGATATCCCGGCTTGGCCGGCCAATGTCTTCCATGTTCTGCGCAGATCGCGGTTGGTGACGACCGGAATCACCTCGCGTTCGCGCTGGCGCCACATGAACGAGTAAAGCGTACCGTGGCTCACGGGCTTGGTTGCGTCAGTTGCGGATGGAAAGAACCAGCCGTGAGCATTTGGCTTGATCGACTCGATCAGTTCAGCGGCGACCTCAGGGACCGGGATGGCATGCGGTTTGCCATTTTTTGTCTTTGACCAATCTATGATTCGCTCCTTGGCGTCCCATTGGTCCACATGAAGACGCGCAATTTCCTCGACGCGCTGTCCCGTGAGCATGAGGATACGGACGGCGCGGGTATAGGGCGGATGGACCGGCGCGTCCGGGCACTCGAGCCAGCGATAGAGGCGCACGAATTCCTCTTCGTCTAGCCAGCGTGTCCCAACTTTCTTGGGCTCTGTGGGTATCCCGGCCGCCGGATTGTATACGAGACGGAAACGCCGCTGAGACGCGCTTCGGTAATCGTGCTCCGATTTCATGCCCCAGCTATAGGCAGATCGAATGTAGCTGCGGACATGATCCGCCATTGAACGCTTGCCACGCTCGTAGATTGGCCGAATGACGTCCGTGATTTCTTCCGGCTCGATATCGCGAGCCAGCCGATTGCGGCCGAGCGTGTCGGCAACCTTGTTGAGGTTCTTCTCAGCGTCCTTCCACGACGACTTTGCAGCCGACTTCAAGTGGGCGACGTACGCTTCGAAGAGATCGGCCACGGTGCCGGGGCGGGTGTCGCCAGCGAGCTTGATGCTGCGACCCTTCTGAATCATGTCAGCGAAGTCGCGGGTGAAAACTTCGCGTGCTTTGCTGAGGGACATTGATGGATAAGAGCCTAGTTTTTTCTTGAGGCGCTTCCCGTCTCGCCACTGCTGTGCCATCCAGTCTGCCGTAATGCGAGTGGGCATGGGCTTAATCACTAGGACCAATCGCCCCGTTCCGTGCCCTTCTCCATCGGTGAGGCTGAGCTCTTTGCTGGTCCGTTCCACCTGCTTTAGTGCGCGGCGGACTTCTCCATCAGTAAGGCTTGGCACTCGGCTCTCCCGTCGGTTCTCAGGTGGGGTCGTTAGACGGCTAACAGGGGTCGGCGATTGGGGTCACAAGGGTCGCTAATCCCCTTAAAACCGACCCCAATATGCCATAGCGCGCCAAACTACGACAAGAGGAAAAGTACAGTTGAATCAATAATATCTGTTGTGATTAAACGTGATCAAAACGGGCCGAGTGGGATGGTTGTGGACCAGGATCAGCGCGGTCGCCGATAGTTCGAGCGCGCGCTTGATGACCTCGCGCGGATAGACCGGCGTGTGATCGACGGTGCCGGTCTGCTGGATTTCGTCGGCGATCAACTGGTTACGCTTGTCGAGGAACAGCAGGCGAAACTGCTCCTTGTCGGCGAATGCCATGCCGCTGCGGCAATAGTCGATCACGTCGTTCCAGGACGACAGTGCAATCTTGCGCTTGATCTCGCCTTTCGCAACCCGGTGTGCTGCTGCGGCGAGCAGCTTGATCTGGTTGATCGAGGCCTCGCCGATGCCGTCGACCTCGCGCAGGCGTGCTACCGGCGCGTGAATGACCTCGGCGAACGAGCCGAATTTCTTCAACAGCTCTTTCGCCAGCGGCTTGGTGTCGCGCCGGGGCAGGGCCGGGAAGAGCGCCATCTCCAATAGTTCGTAATCGCTGAGCGCCTCCGGCCCGGCCGCATAGAAGCGCTCGCGCAAGCGTTCGCGGTGGCCGTGATAGTGCGGCTTGTCGGCGGGTTGATCCGGGGGATTGCTGGTGTCGGTTGGCATCGATCGTAAACATGCCGTGCCGGCCAGCTTTTGCAACTCGGAATTGCGGGGCAGTTGACGAAAAGGCGCCACGCGGTAAGCGCGGCGCCTTCAACCGTTTCAGATCAATTCGCTATCAGGCCTTCACGGCGGCGAAGGCATAGCCGTTGCCGTCCTTGGTCAGTGTGCCGACATTCGGGAAGCCGAAATGATAGCCGGCGATCATGCCCTTTTCGGCGATGACGCGATCGAAGAACGCGCGGCGCGTCGCTTCCGCCTTCGGCCCGTCGGCGTCGAATGCCGAGAACCAGCCCGGATTTCTCACGAATAGCTGATGGATGCCGGTAACGTCGCTCTGGATGAAGAGCTGCTGTCCCCCCGACGCCACCAGGAAGGACATGTGTCCGACGGTGTGGCCCGGCGTGGCGATGGCCTTGACGCCAGGCGCGAGGTCGGCGCCATCATTGTATTGCTTGACGTTCTTCCAGGTCGGGAAGGTCGCCTGAATCCGCTTGATGAACGGACGGTTGGCCTCCGGCACCTTCTCCACAAGCGCCGGATCGGTCGCGAACTTGAATTCCACCTCAGGCATCATGATTTCCGCGTTCGGGAACACCTGTGCGCTGGTCTCCTTCACCCACAGGCCCGAGATGTGATCGGGATGGAAATGCGAGATCACGACCGCCGAGACGGTCGTGGGATCGAGGCCAGCCGCCTTCATGTTGTCGGCGAGCTTGCCGACCGTCGCCGGGCCGTTACCGCCAAAACCGGTGTCGAACAGGATGACCTTGCCGCCGGTTCGGATCGCGGTGACGGTGAAGGGGTTGTCGATCTTGTCGGGCCCGATGCCTGCAGCGGTAAGCGCCTTCTTGACGTCGTCGAGCGAGGCGTTCTTGACCATGCCCTCGGCGACCGTGCGCTCGATGGTTCCGTCATGCAGGCTGAAGACCTCGATGTCCCCAACCTTGTATTTGAGGCTGTCCGCAGCGCGCTGCGCATGCGCCGCGCCGATGAACGAAACCGGTCCGTTGAGGCCGAACACCAGCGCCGCCCCCGTGCTTCCGAGGACCAGATCGCGACGTGAAATCTCGAACATTGCCCTTGCTCCCTTTGATTGATCCCTAGCCCGCCAGAGCCTTCTCTTTTGGAAGGCTCGCGCAGTACTACCCCGGACAAGGCGAGCTATTCCTGTGTGCTCCCGTTCCAATTGCAGACATGTTGCTGCATCGCAGTGTCCCGGCGCCCGGACATCTCAGCAAATGCGAGGCATTTGCAAACAGGGCTCGCGGCCAGGGCGGCCGACGCGAAACGCTTCGATGAAGCCGCCGTCCTTCTGGGTCACGAAGACGGTTTTGCCGTCGGGACCGCCAAAGGTGAGGTTGGTCGGCTGCTTACCGCGCAGCGGCACCTCGCGTTCTAGCGATCCATCGGCGCCGATAATGGCGATCGTGCCGGCGGAAAGCCGGGCGAGATAGACCCGGCCGTCGACGTCGGTGCGCAGGCCGTCGACCTCAAAGTCCGTGAAACCCCTGATCAGCCGCGGGTCGAGCAATTTGCTGCCGTCGAGACGATAGGCCCATACCTGCCGCGAATTCGACTCGCTCACGTAAAGGGTGGCGCCATCCGGGCTCAAATCGATGCCGTTGGTTACGCCAAGACGCCTGGTAGAGGACATCACTTCACCTTGCCCCTTGCCGTCCGGCCCACGGACAATGCGCCAAATCTGGCCGCCCGAGGGTGGTGCAAATCGCGGGTCGCTGGCATAGAGAGTGCCGTCCGCCGCGACCGCGAGGTCGTTCGGCTGATTGAATCGATCGGAATGAAAGTAAATTCGCGGCGTGGTTTCGCCTGATGCGATGACCCACACATTGTGTTTTTTGAAATCGGCAATGTACATCCGCCCACTGCGGTCGAAACGAATTCCATTGCCGACGCTGCCGGCGGGAAGCGATGTGAAGAGCTGGGATTGCGAGGCGCCTGGCGCGACCTTGCCGATGTTGCCGCGCTGTCGAAAATTGACGACGTAGAGGTTGCCGGATGCGTCGACCGCGGGACCTTCGATGCCGGACGTGTACTCGCCCTGCGGCGTGATCCGCTTACTCACGAACAGCGCGTCCTCGGCGGCGGTGCCATGACTTACGAAAAAGGGGCTTGCGAAAAAGGGGCTTGCGAAAAAAGCGGCCGATGCGACCAGGCAGGTGGCGGCCAATCCCGCTCGAAGGTCTCGTTCGCGGGTCGTCATCGCCTGTCCCCTGCTGAACGCCATCGGCACAAGCGCGCTCCCCAGGGCGCGAGCAGGTCAGGCTGAACGCGCTACCTTAGACGGCGACGTACGGCTTCTCGCCGTGGCGCTCCGACAGCGTGAAAATCTCGACGCCGGTCGCGGTCACGCCGACCGAATGCTCGAACTGTGCCGACAGCGAGCGGTCGCGCGTCACCGCGGTCCAGCCATCGGACAGGATTTTTACATGCGGCTTGCCGAGATTGATCATCGGCTCGATGGTGAAGAACATGCCGGGCTTGAGCATAACGCCTTCCCCGGGCCGGCCGATATGGATGATGTTGGGCTCGTCGTGGAACATGCGCCCGAGCCCATGGCCGCAGAAATCGCGCACCACGCTCATGCCTTGCGGCTCGACGAAGCTCTGGATGGCGTGGCCGATATCGCCGGTGGTGGCGCCGGGCTTCACCGCGGCAATGCCGCGCATCATCGCTTCATAGGTGACCTCGATCAGCCGCTCCGCCTTGCGGGCGATCGGACCGATCACATACATGCGGCTGGAATCGCCATACCAGCCGTCGACGATGAAGGTGACGTCGATATTGACGATGTCGCCCTCTTTCATCGCGCGGTCGCCGGGCATGCCGTGGCAGACCACGTGATTGATCGAGGTGCAGGTCGAGTAGCGGTAGCCGCGATACATCAGCGTCGCCGGGTAGGCGCCGTGGCTGAAGGCGAAGTCGCGGACGAATTCGTCGATCCGGGAAGTCGGGACGCCCGCCTTGACGATGTCGGTGAGCTCGTCGAGGCATTTGGCCACCAGTGCGCCGGCCTTGCGCATGCCGGCAAAGCCGCTCGCGCCGTGCAGCTTGATCTGGCCGGTTTTTCGCAAGGAGGTATCTGTTGCTTCGATATAGCTCATGGGCGGGTCATGCTTCGGGAACGGAAAAAGAGGCTGATTTGAACGTCTAATTTAATGATCCGACCGCTCAGTGCAAGCCAAGGTTGGGACTCCGAGCCTCCTTAAAAAAGCTTGCATCTAGCCGGAAACCTCCACCACCTGCTCGACCGGCAGCGCGCCGCCGCGGACGCGGATTTCGCGGACCGGATAGGGAACGCGGATGCCCTCGCGCTTGAACGCGTCCCACAGCGCCAGCATCACCTCGCTCTTGACGTTGTCCATGCCGTCGGGGTCGGCGATCCAGAAGGTCAGCGAAAATTTCATGCCGGCTTCGGCGAACTCGGTGATGATGCAGTTCGGCGGCTTGTTCTTGATGGCGCGCGGGGCGGCTGCCGCAACCTCGATCGCCAGCTTGCAGACGAGGCGCGGATCGGCGTCGTAATTGGTGCTGAACAGCACCTTCACCAGCGTATTCTTGTCGGTGTAGGTCCAGTTCACGACCTTCTGCGTCACCAGATCCTCGTTCGGGATCAGGAACTCGCGGCCGTCGCCGGCGGCGACCGAGATGTAGCGCGTCTTCATCGCGCTGATCCGGCCCGAACTGTCGCCGATGGTGACGAGGTCGCCGGGTTTCACGGATTTGTCCGCCAGCAGGATGATGCCCGAGATGAAATTGGCGACGATCTTCTGCAAGCCCAGACCGATGCCGACGCCGGCCGCGCCGGTAAAAACCGCTAGCGCCGAAAGGTTGATGCCGACAGTACCGAGCGCGATCGCGATCGCCACCACCATCAGTCCGATGCGGATAATCTTGACCAGCAGCACCTGGACCGACGGCGTCAGGTCGCTGGCGCGGGTAATCCTGCTTTCGATGAAGTTGCTGGCGATGTTGGTCAGCCAAAGCGCCGCGATCAGCAGTGCGCCAGCCTTGATCAGCAGCAGCGGCGTCAGCCGCAAGCCGCCGATCTCGATCGCAAACGAGTCCAGTGTTTCCGCGGCCGGGTCGAGTTGCCCAAGGATACTCAGCGCCGCGACAAACCATGCCGTTATCGACACCAGCTTGACGATGAAGGCGTTGCGGATCACCGAAGTCACGAGCCGGATCACGAGCCACGCCAGCGCCAGCTTGGCGGCGACCATCAGAAGATAGCTGCGGCTTGGCCACGTCAGGTGGTACATCGTGACGCGCTCCGCGATCACCAGGACGGCGAACACCGCGGTCGAGGCGCTGCCGACCAGCACGCGGACGAAATGCCGGAGCGGCAACGGCCAGCGCATCGCCAGCGAGGTCATGTCGACCCGCGCGCGGATCGCCGCATCCGCCGCATAGGCGATGCCGGCGGCGGTCAGCATCAGCCCGAACTGCAGATAGAACCATGGCGAGGTGACCTCTGCGCCGACCGATCGCGCAGTCGATTGCAGAAACTCAATGATTTCCTTCAGGGCCATGTCCATCGGTAAATCTCGTCAGGCGGAGCGCAGGCAATTTGATTCGAACGGTGGGCAGATTTCCACAATCCGGGCGGGCGGACCATCGATACATGGACCGGCCAAGTCAGGTTAGCCCTTAAAACAGGGCGTATTGCCGCTATTGCAGAAATGGGTTGGCGTTCAACTGTGGCAACGATATGGATGCAATTGCAAGTATTTGCGATAATTACAGAGGTTCATGGCTTCTCTCGACTCGGTCAGCATCGCCATCTTTCTGGGCGCCATTCTGGTGATGGCGGGCATCCTGTCGAGCCTGCTCGCGTTGCGCTTCGGGGCGCCCTTGCTGCTGGTGTTCCTTGGGATCGGCATGCTGGCGGGCGATGCCGGGCCGGGCCAGCTCAACTACAACGACGTCCGCACCACCTATCTGGTGGGGTCGGTGGCACTGGCGCTGATCCTGTTCGATGGCGGCTTGCGAACGAAATTTCAGAGCATCCGCACCGTGCTGGCGCCCTCGATGGTGCTGGCGACGATCGGCGTATTGCTTACCGCGCTGGTGACCGCGCCGGTCGCCAGATATGTGCTTGATCTCAACTGGACCGAGTCGCTTCTGGTCGGCGCGGTGGTGGCCTCGACCGATGCAGCCGCGGTATTTCTGCTCGTCCACACCCAGGGCCTGCGTCTTCGCCCCCGTGTCGGGGCGACGCTGGAGGCGGAATCCGGCACCAACGATCCGTTCGCGATCTTCCTCACTTTGATGCTGGTCGAATTCATTTCGATCGGTCAAAGCTCACCCGGACATGTCGTATTCGAACTCGCCCGCGAGGGCCTGCTCGGCGCCGTGATCGGCGTGATCGGCGGCCGCCTGGTGGTACTGGCGCTCAATCGGGTGGCGCTGCCGCAGGGCCTGCATGCGCCCTTCGTCACCACGGCCGCGCTGGTGATCTTCGGCGTGGCGCAGATCGCGCATGCCTCGGGCTTTCTCGCAGTCTATCTCGCCGGCATCATCATCGGCAATCGGCCGACGCGCGCGCATAATTCGGTGATCACCTTTTTGGATGCCGCGACCTGGCTGGCGCAGATCGTGATGTTCGTCCTGCTCGGGCTGCTCTCGTCGCCGCAACGGCTGCTGGACAGCGTAGGGCCGGCGGTGATCGTGGCACTGGTGCTGATGCTGGCGGCGCGGCCAATCGCGGTGTTCCTGTGCTTGGTGCCGTTCCGCTTCAACTGGCGCGAAAAAATCTTCATCGCCTGGACCGGCCTGCGTGGCGCGGTCGCAATCTTCCTCGCCTCGATCCCGATGCTGGTCGGATTGCCAAAGGCCTACCTCTATTTCGACGTCGCCTTTGTCGTGGTCATCATCTCGCTGTTGCTGCAGGGCTGGACGCTGGCGCCGGCGGCGCGCTGGCTGCATGTAGCGTTGCCGCGCGTGGACCGCGGTCCCAGGCGCGTCGAGCTCGATCTACCCGGCCAGCTCGAGCAGCAGCTGGTCGGCTATCCCGTGCGTCCGAAAAGCCTCTATTTCCGGCGCGGGTTGCTGCCATCCTGGTCCAAGCCGACGCTGGTGATCCGCGAGGAACGGATTCTCTCTCCCGCCGAGGCCGATCCGGTTGCCGCGGGGGATTACATCTATCTGCTGGCGCCGCCGGAAAAGGCCGAGGCGCTGGACCGTTTCTTTGTCGACATGGCGCCGAGTTCGGCGCCCGACCCGCATCTGCTCGGCGATTTCATGGTTTCCGGCGAGCATACCCTCGGCGAACTGGCCCAGATCTACGGCGTATCGGCCGGCGAAGAGCATGCCACGCTGACGCTGGCGGATTATTTCGACATTCATCTCGATCATGCGCCGAAGGTGGGCGCCGAGCTCGTGCTCGATCCGATCGTGCTGGTCGCTCGCAGCATCAGCGGTGGCCGGGTCAATGTGGTCGGCCTGCGCCTGCCTGAGGATGAGGAGCAGGCCGTGCCGCTGACGCGCAGGCAGAAGGCCAGGCGCAAGTTGGCGGAGATCTGGTCGTCGGTCGCCGGGGTTTGACTGCCGCGGGAATGCGAACCATGGCTTGCGCCTGTCACGCGCGTTGCGCTGGAATTACTCTTCCAGGGTAAATCCAACCCTCAAGGTGACCTGGTAGTGGCGAACAGATCCGTTTTCGATATGGCCTCTGGTCTGCACGACTTCGAACCATTTCATTTCGCGAATGGTTTTTGACGCACGGGTAATGGCGTTCTGAATCGCGTCCTCGATGCTTTTTTCGGAAGACCCTACGAGATCGAGGATCTTGTACACGTGATCCTTCATTCCGGCGGTATCGGGCATGGCAAACCTCCATTGCGGCCATCGGTGCTCAATTCTGAACGAGTTGGCGACCGCCTCAGTTCCATGACTTCTGTCGACTTGTGCATCGCGGTGCACTGCCGCGCGACTGAGCCAACGATCAAGGGCTCCGCGTGCAATGCATCGATGCGCAGCCGCCGTGCATCATCCGGCGCATTCCGCTGTTGAGGAAGAGGCGAACTATCATTAGCTTAGCCGACGGTCAGTGGATGACCTCACGGTGGAAACGCAGGAGAGACACAACAATGTCCGGCCCGTCAGACGATCAACTCGGCTTTGCACCCGATTACGATTCTCCTGTCCCCTATATGCAGCGCACGCGCGACTACTATGCTGCGATCGGCTACACCACGCCCTACCGCTGGGCGCACTATGTCGATGCGCCGTTTCAGCCGCTGAAGAAGCCGCTGGCGCAGTCACGCGTCACCATCGTCACGACCGCCGCGCAATATGATCCCGCCAAGGGCGATCAGGGACCCGGCGCCGCCTATAATGGCAGCGCGAAATTTTACACTGTCTATGACGGCGACACCTCGAAGCAGCACGATTTGCGGATCTCCCATATCGGCTACGACCGCAAGCACACTACGGCCACCGACAGCGGCACTTGGTTTCCGCTGCCGCAGCTTTTGAAGGCGAAGGCCGCAGGACGGATAGGCGAAGTCGCGCCGCGCTTCTTTGGCGCGCCGACCAATCGCAGCCATCGCGTCACCATCGATGTCGACGCGCCCGACATCCTCGCCCGTTGCCTCGCCGATCAGGTCGATGTCGCGGTGATCGTTCCGAACTGTCCGGTCTGTCACCAGACGTCAGCGCTGGTGGCGCGCCATCTCGAAGCCAACGGGATCGCCACCGTCGTGATGGGTTGCGCCAAGGATATCGTCGAGTTCGCGGCCGCGCCCCGTTTCCTGTTTTCGGATTTCCCGCTCGGCAATTCCGCGGGCAAGCCGCATGACGTGGAGTCGCAGGCGCAGACGCTGGAGCTGGCGCTGCGGCTGTTGGAGTCTGCACCCGGCGCGCGCACCACGATGCAGTCGCCGCTGCGCTGGAGCGAGGATGCTTCCTGGAAGCTCGACTACAACAACATCGCCCAGATGAGTCCGGAAGAGCTGGCGCGGCGTCGCGCCGAGTTCGACAAGCAGAAAGAGATCGCGCGCGGCAACCGGGCAGCGTGATCATGCATGGACATCATTCAAATCTTCCGATGTGAAGTTGATGACCTACTGGGTGAAGCGGATCAAGCTGCGGAACGGAGAGATAGTCACCGAACGTGAACTGAGACACGACGAGAATCTATTTGAAGGCCCGGCGCCTGTCGTGGGTGACAAGATGATTGTTACGTGCCGCGGTCGGAAGTTTGAGGCAAGGGTGGTTTGGGGTAACTGGCCTGGACGTGAGCATGAGCAGGCAACGATCGTTCCGTTGCGTGTAGAAGAAACATAGGCTGCAGGGACCCCAGGGAGAAATTAGCGTGACCCGACCGTTCGAAGGCGTGAAGATTCTCGACTTCACGCAGGTGCTGGCTGGGCCCTATGCGAGCTACCAGCTCGCGCTGCTCGGGGCCGACGTCATCAAGGTGGAGCGGCGCGAGGGCGAGGATATGCGCCGCACGCCGTTGAGCCGGGAATGGGCCGAGCGTGGGCTGGCACCGGGCTGGCAGGCGATCAACGGCAACAAGCGCAGCCTCACCCTCGACCTCTCGAAGCCGGAGGCGATCGCCATCGTCAAGCAGCTCGCCGCGCAGGCCGACGTGGTGATGGAGAACTTTCGTCCCGGCGTGATGGACAAGCTCGGCATCGGCTACGCCGCGCTGTCGGCGATCAATCCGCGGCTGATCTACTGCGCCATTTCCGGCTTCGGCCAGACCGGCCCCGAGCGGCTCGGCGCCGGCTATGACGGCAAGATGCAGGCGCTGTCAGGCATCATGTCGATTACGGGCCACGCCGAGACCGGGCCGACGCGGGCGGGCTTTGCCGTCTGCGACGTGCTGTCGGGCGCCACCGCGGCCTTCGGCGTGTCGAGCGCGCTGTTCCAGCGCACCCATACCGGCAAGGGCCAGCTGGTCGACGTCTCCATGCTGGAGGCGACGCTGGCGTTCCTGTCGGGCCAGGTGGCGGATTACTCGGTCGCCGGCCATCGCCAGCAGCTTTCCGGCAACCAGGCGGTCAGCCGCCGGCCGACGGCCAATCTCTTCAAGGCGGGCGCGGGCTATCTGCTGCTCGCCGTCAATAGCGAGAAGCAATACATCGCCTTGATGACGGCGCTTGGCCGTGCGGACGCGCTGGAGGACCCGCGCTTCGTCGATTGGTTTGCCCGCCAGGAGAACGAGAAGGCACTGCGGGCCATTATCGAGGAGGCGCTGTCAAGCAAGGACCCGCGCGAGTGGGAGAAGATACTGGAGGCCGCGGGCGCGCCCTGCGCCAGCATCTGGAAGGTCGAGGAAGTCATCGACCATCCGCAGATCGCGGCGCGCGGCGCCATGCAGGAGATCGAGACGCCCTATGGCCGCCTGCGCTTTGCCGGCAGCGGTTTCCAGCTCGCCCATGGCGGCGGCCGGCTCGACCGGATGGCGCCGGCGCTTGGCGCCCATACCGAGGAGGTGCTGGCCTCGCTCGGCTATGATGCGAAGGCGATCGCGGAATTGCGGGCGCGCGAGGTCGTCTAAAGCGTGATGGGATTAGGTTCTATTGCGACCACGAAGAAGGTGCGGCTCCCTCTCCCGCTTGCGGGGGAGGGCCGGGGTGGGGGTGTCTCCGCGGGTCACACTGCCCGAGTGGAGAGAGCCCCCACCCGGCGCTTGCGCCGACCTCCCCCGCAAGCGGGAGAGGTGAAGCGCGTCCGCTGCCAA
This sequence comes from Bradyrhizobium sp. CCBAU 051011, assembly GCF_009930815.1. Lineage (NCBI taxonomy): Bacteria > Pseudomonadati > Pseudomonadota > Alphaproteobacteria > Hyphomicrobiales > Nitrobacteraceae > Bradyrhizobium > Bradyrhizobium sp. CCBAU 051011. The sequence goes on from NZ_CP022222.1 coordinate 2,828,407, forward strand.
ACCTAACCAATGCACTAGCGGCGCGGGAGGTCCGGTTCCTGTCCCGTTTTGGGGTCACCCGCGCATGGCGACCCTGCGCCAAGCCGCTTTGTGCGGCCGGGCTTCCCGTCTAAAAGACGCCTTTCCCGATCCTAGAAGGATAGATCATGCCCGCCTACCGCTCTCGAACCACGACCCATGGCCGCAACATGGCGGGCGCCCGCGGCCTCTGGCGCGCCACTGGCATGAAGAACGAGGACTTTGGCAAGCCGATCATTGCCGTGGTCAATTCGTTCACCCAGTTCGTGCCCGGCCACGTGCACCTGAAGGACCTCGGCCAGCTCGTCGCGCGCGAGATCGAGAAGGCGGGCGGCGTTGCGAAAGAGTTCAACACCATCGCGGTCGATGATGGCATCGCGATGGGCCATGACGGCATGCTCTACAGCCTGCCGTCGCGCGAGATCATCGCCGACAGCGTCGAATACATGGTCAACGCACATTGCGCCGACGCCATGGTCTGCATCTCGAACTGCGACAAGATCACGCCCGGCATGCTGATGGCCGCGCTGCGGATCAACATCCCGACCGTGTTCGTCTCGGGCGGGCCGATGGAATCGGGCAAGGTCAATCTTAAGGGCAAGATCCGTGCGGTCGACCTGATCGACGCCATGGTCGCCGCCGCCGACACCAGCGTCAGCGACGCGGATGTCGAAGTGATCGAGCGCTCGGCGTGCCCGACCTGCGGCTCGTGCTCGGGCATGTTCACCGCCAATTCCATGAACTGCCTCACCGAGGCGCTCGGCCTTGCGCTGCCCGGCAACGGCTCGGTGCTGGCCACGCATGCCGACCGCAAGGGGCTGTTCGTCGAGGCCGGCCATCTGATCGTTGACCTCGCGCGGCGTTATTACGAGCAGGATGACGACACCGCGCTGCCGCGCACCATCGCCAACTTCAAGGCGTTCGAGAACGCGATGACGCTCGACATCGCCATGGGTGGCTCGACCAACACGGTGCTGCATCTCTTGGCGGCCGCTTACGAAGGCAAGGTGCCGTTCACCATGCAAGACATCGACCGGCTATCGCGGCGGGTGCCGGTGCTGTGCAAGGTGGCGCCGTCGGTGGCCGACGTGCATCTGGAAGACGTGCACCGCGCCGGCGGCGTGATGGCGATTCTCGGCGAACTCGACCGCGCCGGGCTGCTGAACCGCGGCCTGCCGATGGTTCACAGCAAGACGCTGGAGGACGCGCTCGGCCGCTGGGACATCGTACGCACCAAGAGCGAAAGCGTCCGCAAATTCTTCACGGCCGCGCCGGGCAATGTGTCCACCCAAGTCGCGTTTAGCCAGGAGCGCCGGTTCGAGGAGCTCGATACCGACCGCGCCACGGGCTGCATCCGCGACGCCGAGCACGCGTTCTCCAAGGACGGCGGCCTCGCGGTGCTCTCCGGCAACCTCGCGCTCGACGGCTGCATCGTGAAAACCGCCGGCGTCGATGAGAGCATTCTGAAGTTCGAAGGACCGGCGCGGATCTTTGAAAGCCAGGACGCCGCGGTCGAAGGCATTCTGGGCGGCAAGATCAAGGCCGGCGACGTCGTCGTGGTCCGCTACGAGGGCCCGCGCGGCGGTCCCGGCATGCAGGAGATGCTGTATCCGACCAGCTATCTGAAATCGAAGGGGCTCGGAAAGGTCTGCGCGCTGATCACCGACGGCCGCTTCTCCGGCGGCTCCTCGGGCCTGTCGATCGGCCACATCTCGCCGGAAGCCGCCGAAGGCGGCCTGATCGGGCTGGTGGAGGATGGCGATGTCATCAAGATCGATATCCCTGCGCGTTCGATCAGCCTCGTGGTCGATGATGCGACGCTGGCGAAACGTCGCGAAGCCATGCTGGCCCGCGGGGCGGAGGCATGGAAGCCCGCCAAGAAGCGCAGCCGCAACGTGTCGATGGCGCTGAAGGCCTATGCGGCGCTGACGACCAGCGCAGCGCGTGGCGCAGTGCGCGTCGTTCCGGAGTAGGTCTTGTAGGATGGGTAGAGCGAAGCGAAACCCATCATGCTTCGGCGATCGGGATCGATGGGTTTCGCTTCGCTCTACCCATCCTACGAAGAAGCTACATCAGCACCTTGACGCCGCCGAGTGCGGTCACCCGACCGCGCTTGAGCATCACGATCTGCGTCGCGAGCTGACGCAGCTCGGCCGCGTCGTGGCTGACATAGACCATGGGGATGCCCTCGTCGCGCAGCCGCACCAGGTAGGGCAGGATTTCCTCCTTGCGGCCTTCGTCGAGCGACCCCAGCGGCTCGTCCAGCAGCAGCAAGCGTGGCTTTGACAACAGCGCGCGGCCGAGCGCGACGCGCTGACGCTCGCCGCCGGAGAGTTTTCCGGGTCGGCGATCCAGGAGGCCGCCGATGTCGAGCAGGTCCGTGATGCGCGCAGACTGCGCGGCATCTTCCGCAAGGCCGTTCATGCGCCGGCCGTAGTCGAGGTTCTGCCGCACGTTAAGATGCGGAAACAGTCGCGCGTCCTGAAACACGTAGCCGATCCGGCGCCGGTGCGGTGGCAGATGGACGCCTTTCGACGTGTCATCCAGCGTTTCGCCGTCGAGCGCGATGATGCCGCGGTCGGGCCGCAGCAGGCCCGCGATCATGTTGATCAGCGAGGTCTTGCCGGCGCCTGATGCGCCGAACAGGCCGGTGACGCGGCCCTGGCTTTCGAACGAGGCTTCGAGCGAGAACTCGCCGAGTTGCTTGGTGACGTCGACGCGCAACATGGTCAATTCCCGTGCAGGCGTTTGGTCGCGCGCCGCGCGAACCATTCGGATGCGATCAAAGCGCCCATCGCGATCACGGTGGAAACGACAACCAGCCGTCCTGCCGCGGCGTCGCCATCCGGCGTCTGGATCAGCGAATAGATCGCCGACGAAATGGTCTGGGTCTCGCCGGGAATGTTGGAGACGAAGGTGATGGTGGCGCCGAACTCGCCGATCGCCTTGGCAAAGCCCAGCACCATGCCGGCTAATACGCCTGGCAGTGCCAGCGGCAAGGTGACCGTCGCAAATACTTTCCACGGTGGTGCACCGAGAGTGCTTGCAGCCTGCTCCAGACGGCGATCGATCGCCTCGATCGAGAGCCGGATCGGTCGCACCAGCAACGGAAACGACATGATGCCGCAGGCGAGCGCGGCTCCCGTCCAGCGAAACGCGAACACAATGCCGAGATGGTCGGCGAGCCATGCGCCGACCAGGCCGCGACGGCCGAAGGTCAGCAGCAGCAAATAGCCGGTGACGACCGGCGGCAGCACCAGCGGCAAATGGACCACGGCGTCGAGGATCGATTTGCCCCAGAATTCACGCCGCGCCAGCAGCCATGCCAGCGCAACGCCGAACGGCGTCGCCACCAGCGTTGCGATGATGGCGACCCGCAGCGACAGCAGGATGGCGGTCCATTCGGCCAGCGAGATTTCGAACATCAGGTTGACGGGCTGACGAGGAATTTGAAGCCGTATTTCTCGAGGATGGTCTTTGCTGCCGTCGAACGCAGGAAGGCGAGATAATCGGAAGCCCCCGGCTTCGCAGTCGTCGTCGCCGCTACCGGATAGATGATCGCGGGATGGGAATCGGCCGGGAAGGTGCCGACGATCTTGACGCCGGGCTCGATCTTGGCGTCGGTGGCATAGACAATGCCCAGAACGGCCTCGCCGCGCGCCACCAGCGTCAGCGCGGCACGCACGCTTTCGGCCATCGCAAATTTCGGCTCGGCGGCCTGCCATGCGTCAAGCTTCTCCAGCGCCGCCTTGGCGTATTTGCCGGCGGGTACGGATTTGACGTCGCCGGTGGCGATCCGGCCATCGCCCGCGAGCCTGGCGAGATCGAGGCCGGGGCCGATGTTCACATTGTCGGTCTTGGAGTTCTTCGGCGCGATCAACACGATGCTGTTGCCGAGCAGATTGACCCGGCTCGATTCATTGATGGTCTTCCTGGAGGTCGCGTAATCCATCCAGTCGGTGTCGGCAGAGATGAACACGTCGGCTGGTGCGCCCTGTTCGATCTGCCGGGCAAGCGCCGAGCTGGCGGCGTAGCTGACGGTGATCTTGGCTCCGGTCTTCGCGGTATAGGCGGCGTCGATCTCGTCTAGCGCGTTCTTCATCGAGGCCGCGGCAAACACCGTCAGGGATTTTTCCTGCGCGGCGGCGGGTGAGGGGGTGGTTGTTAGTGATATGGCGAAGGCCAGGAAAAGGCCGGCAAGACGATTCATCGGGCGCTCCATGCATGTTGCGAGCGGCGGTTGCCGCGCGCAAAACAGGCGTTGGTTGGGTGAGACGACCGTCGGAAGCGCCGTTCCGTGATCCCTGGTGGACTTGCGGTCGATCGGGATGTCGCCAGCCCTGACAATATCAGGATGGGGGCAGAGGTAAAGGCGGCTGCACCGCGTTGCAAGGTGCCGTCGGGCCGGCTTGCCGTACCGTTAATGATGATGGTGTCGCTTGTGCCCGCCGCTGCCGTAGCCGCGCAATTCCGCATATTTTGTCATTTGCGACGGGGTCAAAATGCGCCCCGTCGACAGATGATATTTCAGATGGGTCTCGCGCAGTATCCCCTGCGTGGCGGCGACGGCCGCGGTGGACGCTTTCAGGCTTTCCGGCGTGACGGTGCGGGTCGCAAACTGCTTGTCCAGTTCGGCTTCCTGCTCGATCAGCCTGGCGCCAAGCGGCATCGCCTCGGCCTTCATGGAATCGAACAGGCGCTGCATGCTGGCGCGCTGCTCGGTGGAGAGTTCGAGCTTGTCGGCGAGTTCGAGAACGTGCAACGGCCCCGGATAGCCGTTCAGTTCGGCCGCGAGCGCCAGGCCCATTCCGCGGCCGGCGCCGAGGTCGGCAATCTGCTGCTCGGATAGCGCCTTGATCGAGCGTGTCTGCATCCCCGCGTAGGGCGTTTGTGCATGCACGCTGGTGACGAAAGCGATGGATGCGATCACGGGCCAGATCTTCATCGATATTCTCCAGTGGGTCTGTTCGCTTACATCGTCAGTGTTTTGCATCAGGGGCGTTCAGCACCGCCTTGCAGGCCGGCGGCAGCGACGCCATCGTCATCGGCGGCTTCGGTTTTGGCGGCACTTTCGGCGGCTTCGGATGCAGCACCGCATCGCTGAACCAGTAGGCGAGATCGGCAGGTTGGCAACCTTCGCCCTCGTTCGGCTCGGGTTGGCTCTCGCATTCGCCGGCGCCGGGCGGGCATCTGATGCGGATGTGGAAGTGATAGTCATGGCCGTACATCGGGCGCACCTTGTGCAGCCAGTATCGGTCCCCCTTGGCCTCGCGACACAGCGCCTTCTTGATCGCGGCATTGACGAAGATGCGCTGCACGCTGGGCTCCTGCGCGGCGGCGCGGATAACGGCAAGATGCGTCGGCGTCCAGGCGTGCGGATCGATGTCGAGCCGATCGTTGCGCACCATCATCACCGCCGACATCTCCTCGCGCTCGTTGCGCGATAGTTGCCGGTTCGGCATCGGCGTCAGCCAGATGTCGGCATCCAACCCCACCTGATGGCTGGCATGTCCGGTAAACATCGGCCCGCCGCGCGGCTGCGACATGTCGCCGACCAAGATGCCCGGCCAGCCGGCATCTCGCCGTGCCCTTGCTGCCAGCCGTTTCACCAGCGCGACCAGATCGGGATGGCCCCAGTAACGATTGCGCGACAGCCGCATCACCTGCCAATTGTCGCCGTTGATCGGCAACCCTTCCGCGCCCGAGATGCAGCCATGGGCGTAAAATCCGTGCACGCGCGTCGGCATGGCCGCCGGCAGCAGCTTGCGGCCGAACAGCTCCTTGGCGGCGACATTGGGATCGTTGGGGTTGGCAAGCGGCGGCAGCGGCTTCGGATTGACCGTGCCCTTGTCCTGCGCCCATGCGCTGGCGGCATGGGCGGCGGCGATCAAGGTGATGAGCGGGATCAGAATCAGGCGAGGGTTCATCGGATCACTCTATTCACACCTAAGTAGCATGAAACGGGCAACAAGGGACAAGCGCGGCAAACACAATGGCCCGGCCCCGCACGGCCACGGCCCACGCGCGGGAACAAGATTAACCCGGATTCGCGGCGCTTCTACGGTTGTCATTCAATCTACAAGGCGCCTCGCATGGCTGCGTCAGGCTGCATCCCACGCGTGCGGCGTTTGTTGGCGTTGTTCCAACGCAACACACGCATCGAAATAAACCAGAGCGGGACAATCATCTCGGACGATCCCGCTCCAGCTTCCGCTCTTGAGTTCTGTTTACCCTCGTGCCTGTAACGCCAGCCGGATAGATCTCTCAACCGGCGAATAATCGCCGTCGGGTCGCGCAAGCCTGAAGGGCTTCGCCGGGTGCAGCGGCGGTTGCGCCATGAAACGTGGCGCAGAACCCCGGTGCATCTGCGCGGCGTGAACGAGGAACGGGTGGCACAAATAGACCGTACCGGCCTCGCCGGTCGCCAGTACCTCGGGCCGGCCGCTTCCCATCGTATCCGGTATGAAATGCGACATGCCGGCCTCGCCGGCCGGTTCGAGATAGCGCGCCATATCCAGATGCGAGCCCGGCCTTATTCGGGTAGGCGCATCGGACTCTCCCACATCGGAGAACAGGAACAACATCAGCAGCGCACGCCCACGGGACGTCACGTTCACGCGCCAAGCGGCGTAATCAGGGTTGTCGGCGCTTGTGTGCTCCGCCGGGAAGCTGACATCGACATGCCAGCCGGCATCGCCGGGATCGCGCGGGCTCGGAAACCGCACCGGGAAAGTTCCGAGGTCGGCCCGCGGCCACCAGCGTCCCCGTCCGACAAGCTGGTCGAAGGCCGTATGAAGCTGCGGGGTGTTGACGGCTTTCCTGAACGGTTCGTCGCCGTAGTAACCGAGGCGGATCACGGGCTCAGTCCACGTCGCGGGATCGTCGGGATCGCAGGGCAGATCGCGCCACAGAATGGCGCGCCCCTGTTCGGCAAGCTCGCGCGGAAAGGCGTGATCGATCCGAACGAAGCCGTCTTGAATGAACTGCTCGATCTGCGCGTCGCTGAGCGCGCGCACTTGTTTGCTGGCAGGCATGAAAATCCTCTTATCGCTGGGCAAGCGGCCATGGCCTGCGCGAAGCAGGAGCGGCCGGACTGTTTCTGTCGAAAACTTCCGCCCGCCTGAGCGGGCAACGCGGTCAGCGCGCGAGGAAGTAGACCGAAGCGATATGGGAGGTACGGATCATCATGGCATACGCAGTGTAGCAAACCGGCCGCCGGCGTTCAACGCCGCCGCGCTCATTGCAACTCGATGTTAGCGGACTTGATCACCGCGGCCCAGCGGTCGATTTCCTCGCGCATGTAGGCGGACGACTTGTCGACCGGGCCGCCGAAAATTCCGGCGGACAATTTCTTGAGCTGATCCTGCACCTGCGGCTGGCGCAACGCCTCGTTCACATCGGCATTGATCTTGTCGACGATGTTTTTCGGCGTCTTGGGCGGCGCGACGATGCCGTACCAGGCGACGGCTTCGAAGCCCGGCAGTGTTTCTGATATCGTTGGGACGTCCGGCAGCGTGGGGAGTCGTTCGGATGAGGCTATTGCAAGCAATTTCAATTTGCCGGCCTGAACAAGCTCCAGCGAGACGCCGAGATTGTCGAACATGACGTCGACGTCGCCGGCGACAAGCCCCTGCAGCGCAGGCGCCGAGCCGCGATAGGGAATATGCCGAAGCTTTACCTTCGCCATCAACTGGAACAACTCCGACGTCAGATGCGAGGTCGTGCCGTTGCCCTGCGTGGCGCAGATGGTTCTGTCGGAATTGCCTTTCAGGTACTCGATCAGCTCGGCCACGCTCGATGCCTTGATGTTGGTCGGATTGACGATCAGAGCGTTCGGCACCTTGGCCATCACGATAACAGGCTCGAACTTCGTCGGATCGAAGCCGAGCCTGGGGTACAGATTGTGATTGATCACGAGCGGCGGCGGAGGCGACGAGAGCAGGGTGTAGCCGTCGGGCGCCGAATGATAGACCTGTTCGGCGCCGATGTTTCCGGCGGCGCCGGTGCGGTTTTCGATCACCACCGGCTGGCTCCATTTGCGTGACAGCCAGTCAGCAATAATCCGTGGAATGGCATCAGCCGTTCCGCCGGCGGGAAAGGGAACGACGATCTTCACGGGGCGGTCCGGATAGTCCGCGGCTGACGCATGCGCGGAAAAATGCGCGGCTAAGGCCAGAACCAGCGGCAGCAGCGCCAGTTTACGGCAGACGGCAAGCAGCGCTGGCATGGAGCCATGCATTGAAACTCCTCCCGCTATCGTTCTCCGTCCGGTCTGACCTGCCGGCGCCGGTACTTGGTGTTTGCAGCAAGGGAGGATAGCTTGAACGAGCAAGCTTCCGAAACATTTTCCGTGTGGGACGATGACGCAGCAGCTCACTGTCGTGATCATTGGAGGCGGAATCGGCGGATTGTTCGCCGCCAACGCGCTGATCGCGCACGGCTTCAAGGTTACCGTCTACGAGCAGGCGCCCGCGCTCGGCGAGGTCGGGGCAGGGGTTTTTTTGACACCCAACAGCGTGCGACAATTGCAGCGGGTGGGTCTTAGAGATCAGGTGGAACGTTGGGGGGCCAGGGTCGGCACAGGCTCTCACTATTTTCGCCACGACGGCGCGCCGATCGCGCCGGTTCAGGTGACGGACTCGGCCGGCTGGAATGCGACGTTCGGCATGCATCGCGCTGATATGGTCGATATCCTGGCCGGCGCCTTGCCGCCCGGCGTGGTGCGCACGGGCCATCGCGGCACGGGCTTCGAGCAAGCCGGTGAAGTTGCGCGCGTGACATTCTACAATGGCGCCGTCGCCGAAGGCGACGTCGTGATTGCCGCTGACGGCATCCACTCGGAGCTCCGGCGTTATGCGGCGCCGCCGTCCCGGCCGGTCTTTCACGGCTCCGTCGCCTATCGCGGCGTGCTGCCGCATCAGCCTGGCCGACCGATCGCTGGCAGATGTGGCTCGGCAAGGGAAAGCATTTCCTCTCCTTTCCTGTCCGATCGGGCGAGCTGATCAACTATGTCGGCTTCGTGCCGGCCGATGCGGAAATGAAGGAATCCTGGTCGGCGCCCGGAGACCCCGACGTGCTTAGTCGCGAATTCGACGGCTGGGACCCGCGCATCGGGATGTTGTTGAGCGAGGTCGACAAGACATTCCGCTGGGCGCTGTATGATCGCGAGCCACTGCCGATCTGGACGCGCGGCCGGCTGACGTTGCTCGGCGATGCCGCGCATCCGATGCTGCCGCATCTCGGCCAGGGCGCCAACCAGTCGATCGAGGACGGCATGGCGCTGGCAACCATTCTGGCGCGGGCGACGCGCGCCAATGTGCCGGCTGCGCTGTTGGCTTATGAGCGGCTGCGGCGCGAGCGCGTGGCGGCGGTCCAGCGCGGCGCGCGCGAGAACGGGATGCGCTACGACTCATCCTACGCCGATCTCGGCGTTCGCGATGCCGAGATATCAGCACATGCGGCGTTCCGCAGGCGGCTTTACGACCACGATGTCGTACCGGAAGCACAGGCGGCGGCAATCTCTCTGGGCTGAACGGGCGTTGCACGCGATCACATTAACCGTGCAATAACCTTCCCGGCCACTGAAGGACATTCATGCAGACGCGCGGCTTTTCGCGCATTCCTTGTGCAGTCGCCGCGCGAGCCGCTGTGCTCCGGCGGCCACACGGCGAATTTGCCTCTTGTATCTGCGACGCGCATCGAGGTCACACACGCAAGGCGTGTGTATGTGCTTTCTATCGGACGGCGTATCTAAACGTGCGATGGGAGTTTCTACGACAAGAGATACCTTTTTTTCAGATACTTGTCTGAAAACTTTGCACGCAGAGTGCGAATAGAGCGTGGTAATGCCGAAGAAGAAGCCAACAACAGCCGGAAAACCGAAGAAGTCGATTGTCCGTTTTCCCGGCCGGCCGGCAAAGCCCGCTGCGAGGCTGTCAACCAGCCGCCGAGATGGCGGCATCATCGGCCTGTCCGTCGACATCACCGAGTTGAAACAGCGCGAGGCGTCGTTCCGGCTGCTGTTCGACAGCAATCCGGTTCCGATGATGGTCTGCGCGCAGGGTGACGAACGAATCCTTGCCGTCAACGACGCCGCGGTTCAGCATTACGGTTACAGCCGCAGCGAATTCGAGAAGCTGACGATCCGCAACCTGCAAGCGTTCGACGTCGAGCCGCCATGGGCCGGCGAGCACGCCGGCGACGAGCGCGCGGCCCACGCCTGGAAGCATGTCAGGGCCGACGGCGAACTGATCGATCTGGCGATCTATTCGCGCCAGCTCGTTTACGGCGGCCGGTCCGCGGTCCTGCTCGCGCTGATGGACACCACCGAACGCAAGCGCGCCGAGGCGCGGCTGACGTTCATGGCCCAGCATGACGGCCTGACCGGACTGCCGAACCGCAATTTGCTACGTCAGCAGATGGACGACATCCTGCTCCACACGCGCCGTAACGCCGAGAAGGTGGCGGTGCTCGTGCTCGGCCTCGACCACTTCAAGGCAATCAACGATACGCTTGGCCATGGCGTCGGCGACAAGCTCCTGCGCGGCGTCGGCAAGCGATTGCAATCGATGCTGCGCAAGGACGATGCATTGGCCAGGCTCAACTCCGACGAATTCGCCATCGTCCTGACCGGCGTGACACGGCCCGAGGATGCGGTGTTCATGGCGAGGCGCCTGCTCGACGCGATCGGCGATCCCTATCTGCTGGACGGGCACTCGATCGTGATCGGCGCCAGCATCGGCATCGCGATGTCGCCCGGCGATGGCGATGAATCCGAGAAGCTCCTGAAGAATGCCGACCTCGCTCTGTCGCGCGCCAAGAACGATTCCCGTGGCACGTTCTCGTTCTTCGAGGCCGGGATGGACGCGCGCGCCCAGACCCGCCGCAAGATCGAAACCGAGTTGCGCGAGGCCGTCCAGGGCGATGCGCTGCGGCCCTATTACCAGCCGCTGGTCGACCTTTCGAGCGGGCGCATCACCGGCTTCGAGGCGCTGGTGCGCTGGCCGCATCCCGAGCGCGGCATGATCTCGCCGGCCGAGTTCATTCCCGTGGCGGAGGAGACCGGTCTGATCAACGCCGTCGGCGGCTTGATGCTGCGCCGTGCCTGCATGGACGCAGCGCAATGGCCCGACGACGTCCGCGTCGCGGTCAACCTGTCGCCGCTGCAGTTCCGCGTCGGCAATCTGTTGTCGCTGGTGGTGGATACGCTGAAGCAGTCCGGCCTGCCGGCAAAGCGCCTGGAGCTCGAGATTACCGAGACGCTGCTTCTGGAGAAGAGCAGCGAGGTGCTGGCGACGCTGCATGCGCTGCGCGCGCTCGGCGTTCGTATCTCGATGGACGATTTCGGCACCGGCTATTCCAGCCTGAGCTATTTGCGCAGCTTTCCGTTCGACAAGATCAAGATCGACCAGTCCTTCGTGCGGGATCTGGCCGCCAACCCCGACGCGCAGGCGATCGTGCGTTCGATCATCAGCCTCGGCAAGGGCCTGGGCGTCACGATCACGGCCGAAGGCGTCGAGACCGAGGCCGAGGTGAGTTGCCTGCGCAATGAGGGTTGCCACGAGGGCCAGGGTTTCCTGTTCAGCCGCGCGCGGCCCAATGGGGAGATCGTGAGCCTGTTGCAGACGCAGGGCAACTGGAGCGCAGCGGCGGGCGCGGCGCTGGTGGCGTGAGGCCACGGTAGGGGCCACGTCATTGCGAGGAGCAAGCGACGAAGCAATCCATGCTTCCGCGTGCGTGGAGAGACGGATTGCTTCGCTTCGCTCGCAATGACGAGGATGGTTATCTCGCCACTTTCCGCTTCCTCGTGTGATACGTCAGCGCCAGCGCCACGCAGTGGCGCAGCGCTTTCTCGGGGAGCTTCTCGCCGGCATCGAGCAGAATGGCGCGGTTGCCGCTATAGCTCAGCTCCGGATAAAGCTCGCGAAAGGTCTCGACCAGATCGGTCTGGCAGTGGAAATAAACCGCGTAGCGGCCGGCTTCCGCCTTCACCTGGTCGATCCGGATCGTGCTGCCGCTCTTGCTCTCGGTCGTGAGATAGCTCGGCTGCCCCCATTTCAGCGTCTCTTGCAGCGCGCCGACGCCATCGGTTGTCTTGGCAGTATCCAAGATCAGCCGGCGCAGCGCCAACAGCCTCGCCTTGATCGGACTGGGATAGGCGCCGAAGACGACTTCCACCGCGGAATTCGCAGCCACACTCGATGGCTTCCCGGCGCTACGCTTTGCCGCCTTCTTCCGTGCCGTAGCTTTCATGAAGGTCCGCGCACCCTGCCTGGAGCTGTCGCGCGCAGCCTAGAGCAGGATGCAAACCGGCGGAAGCGAAAACGAAACGCCTATCTCCGTCGCGCGGTCTTGCGCGTGCCTGTCTTGCGTGCGCTGGATCGTGTCGTCTTGCGGGCGCTGGACCTTGCCGCGGCCTTTCGCTTGCGCGTGGCGGCTGCTTTCTTCGCCGAGCGTGATCGCGCCGCAGCCGGCCGGCGTGCCGCGGCCTTGCCGCCGCGCGGCCCACCGATTCGGCCGCCCTTCTTCGCCGCGACATTGGTGTCCTTCACGCCGCGACCGGAGCCGCTCTTGTTGCCGCCGCCGGTTTCCTTGTTGACGGTCGCCCAGGCACGCCGCTCGGCTTCCTTCTTGCCGATGCCGCGCTTCTCATAGCCTTCCTCGATATGCTCGGCCTTGCGTTTCTGCTTGTTGGTGTAGCTCGATTTGTCTCCGCGGGGCATGGGTCATCTCCCTCGCTGTTACGGTCGCCCATGAGGCGCAACGCATGGCGCGCGTGCGGGTTCCGACACGAGAGCGGTGCTGTTCAAACGTATCGGTTGCCGATCACCGCATCGTCGGTGGCGCGTCGAGATTGCCTGACAGGATCGCCTTGCCGGCATCTTCATAATGCGCGTCGCGGCCCTGGATCTGTTGCGCGATTGCATGCATGTCGCGAAAGCGGCGCTCGAACCTGTTGGCGTTGAACACGGCGGTGGCGCCGGCCATGCGATAGGCGGTGTCGACCACGGCGGCCGATTGATGGATGGTCCAGGTAGCGGCGATGCGCAGCGCGATGCGATGCGCTTCCGTGATGGCCTCGCCGCGTGAAAGATCGCGCCAGACTTCAGCGGCGGTCGCATAGAGATAGGCGCGGGCGGCGCGCCATTGCGCCTCGGTGCGGCCGATCAATCCCTGCACGGCATTGTTGTCGCGCATCGCCTTCAGTGCCTGCGGGGTCTTGGCGCGGGCAAGGTCGATCGCCGCGTCAAGCGTGGCGCGGGCGACGCCGAGCGAGGTTGCTGCAAAGCCCATGCCGAACGCCATGTTGGTGGAGAGCTTGTACAGCGGGCCGCTTTCGCGCCGGGCTACCGGCTCGTCGCGAAGCGCTGCGAACTTTTCCGGGATGAACAGATTGTCGACCGAATAGGAATCGGTGCCGGTGCCCCGCAGGCCGATCACGTCCCAGACGTCGTGCATCGTAGCGCTGGTCACCGGAAACAGGATGGTGCGAATTTCGGGCGAGCCGTCCGGCTTGCGTCGCGGCGTGCCGTCGGCCTCGACGACGCGGACATGGGCGCCGAGCCAGCTCGCCTGCCGCGAGCCGGAGGCAAAATCCCAGCGCGCGCTGGCCTTATAGCCGCCGGGAACCGCGTGGACTTCATGATTGATCGCGCCCCAGGCGAGAATGCCGGGCGCGACATTGAAGATTTCGTTGGCCGCATCGGGATCGAGATAGGCCGCCGTCATCGCGCAGACGCTGCACTGGCCAAGGCACCACGCGGTCGAAGCGTCGGCTTTTGCCACCTCCTCCTGCATCTGCATGAACGCTTCAAGCGAAGCCTCGGCGCCGCCAAAACTCTTTGGCAGCAGCGCGCGGTAAAGCCCGTTCTCGATCAGCGCCGCCGTTACCGCCGGCGTCAGCCGCCGCGTCCGCTCGATCTCGTCGGCCTCGCGCAGGATCAATGGCGCCAGTGCCCGCGCGCGTTCCACGAGGTCGATCCCGGGCTGCCTGTTCATGCGTTTCCTCGCATTCTCTTGTTCTTTCGTGTCCGCAATCGTGACCCATCGGCCACCGCCGATCAAGCCGGCGCGCCGGTATGGCATGGCTTGTGCTGATAGCTACAACCGCAGGTGCGTCACGTCGAGGAATGGGTTACAGTCGAGGTGGAGCAGGGGAGCTGAAAATGGCAGATATCAGCCTTTTCGAACCTGAAGATCTCAACAATATCCCGACCTTCCGGGCCGCCTATTCGGATCGCACGGCGTTGCTGATGGCCAAGCTGGCCTATCGCGCCTACAACGATTTCGACGTCGACGATGCGACGTTCAAGACGTTCAGCACGGATTTGTGCAAGCAGGGATTTGTCGACTGCCGCGCCCTGATCGACCGCGATGTCGGCACGGCAGGATATATCGTGGAAGGCAACGACATCATCGTCGTCGTATTCCGGGGAACCGAGAACGAACTCGATTGGAAAACCAATGTGAACGCTCGATTCGTTGCGCTGCAAGGCGGTACGCGTGTTCACACGGGCTTCTTTCAGGCCTACTGGCCGATCCGTGACGCCATGTTCGAGGTCGTCAAGCGCGTCATCAAGGCGAAGCAGCGTCCGATCTACATTACCGGCCATTCGCTCGGCGGGGCGTTGGCGCTGATGGCCACGGCGGAACTGGCCAATGACGAGGATGCGACCGTGCGCGATTGTGTTGCGGCCTGCTATACGTTTGGCTGTCCGCGCGCAGGCGACGCCTCCTTCGACGTGTACGTCAAGGCTCCATTGTATCGAATCACCAACGGTGTCGATCTAGTGCCGGCAGTCCCTCCAGCCATCCTTGGCTATCGTCACGTCGGCGACACCCGGTATTTCGGAAAAGTTGGCATTGCCCCGGTGCGGCGGTCGCCGAACTGGCCACAGAAGATCTGGCGTACGATCTGGGGCCTGGTTGCGCTGGTCAGGACCGGAAAATTTCAGAACATCGCCGACCACAGCATGACGATCTATGTCGGAAAGCTGGATGCCTGGGCAAAGGTCAATCTCAAGCAGACGCAAGACAGGCGCGAAGTAACGGCCGACCCGGCGATCGCATCAAAGGCATAGCCAAGTTGTTGTCGGCCTCGCGTGGGCTCACGCCGCCGCGCGTTCGAGATCGAGCGACGATTGCGGCGGCCGCTTCGCCGACGGGAAGCTCAGCGCCACCGCGACGGCAGCCATACCGATGGCGAAGGAGCCGACAAAGAGCCAGTTGTAAGCGTGGAAGGTATCGAACACCCAGCCGCCGGCCAGCGGCCCCAGCGCCATGCCGAGGCTGGCAAAGGCGGAGACGGCGCCGAACATGCTGCCCATGATGCGCACGCCGAAATATTCGCGCACGAGCACGGCGTAGAGCGGCATCACGCCGCCATAGGCGAGGCCGAAGACCACCGACAGCGCATAGAATTCGCCGAGTTGGCCGACCGCGAGGTAGGTGGCGATCGACAGCGCCTGCACGAACAGGCCGCCGACCAGAACGTGCTTGGCGCCGAAACGATCGGCCAGCACGCCGAGCAGCAGCCGGCCGCCGAGACCGGAAAACCCGGCGAGGCTGTAGACCGTGACCGCGGTCAGCGGCGCGATACCGCAGACCATGGCGTAGCTGACCAAGTGGAAGATCGGCCCGGAATGCGCCGCGCAGCAGGCGAAGTGGGCGCCTGCCAGAATGACGAATTGCGGTGTTCGCAAGGCCTGCGCGACGGTCCACTGCCCGTCGGGCGCATCGGTTCCATTTGCAGCCTCCGGCGTTGAAGGCTCCGGCGGCTGTCGCACCAGCAAGGAGGCCGGAATCAACAGCACCAACGCGGCGATGCCGATCACCAGCATCGCCGTGCGCCAGTCATAGGACGCGATCAGCCAGCTTGCGAACGGAGCGACGGTGAGCGGCGATACACCCATGCCCGCCGACACCAGCGCCACTGCAAGGCTGCGACGCTGCTCGATCCAGGCGCTCGCGGCGGCCACCATCGGCGCATAGAAACTGCCGGCTGCAATGCCAATCAGGACGCCGAACGCAAACTGGAACTGCCACAGGCTGGTGGCCTGGCTCGCGCCGATCAGGCCGGCGCCGAGCAACAGCGTGCCCGAGAGCACCACGATGCGGGTGCCGAACCGGTCGGACAGGTTGCCCCAGAAGAACGCCGCCAGCCCCATCGCCAGAAAGTCGATCGTCGCGGCCGCCGAGATACCGCTACGCGACCAGCCCATGTCTTGCGAAATCGGCTGCAAGAACACCGCGAGCGACAGCATCGACCCGAACACCACGCACGTCATCAGCGCACCAACGCCGACGACGACCCAGCCGTAGGAAGACCCGGCGGACTTGCCCATGCGATTCCCCGCTCATTTGTCGTTCTGGTCTGAGCGGGGGAGATGGTGGCCTATTCGCTGTCGCGGGGCAAGGAGGGGGCGGGAATGCCTCTTACCTGGATTTCGCCGGTTCGAATGAATTTGGCAAGCACCGCACTGATCACGCGCGCCGCGATGATGGCGTCGTGCCGCTGATTTGCCCGACGTGTCAAATGGTTTCGCAAGATGCGCAGCACGACGGCAGTCGTCGGTTACTTTGCATGGGGTTGTTTTCGGTATTTTTGTTGTCCGGTGACGGAAGCTTCAGACCGAACTCGCTCTCATGCTCTGGCGCTTGAGCTTTTCCCTCAGCTATCCACCTTCAGCGCGGCAATAAACGCTTCCTGCGGGATGTCGACCTTGCCGAACTGCCGCATCTTCTTTTTGCCTTCCTTCTGCTTCTCCAGAAGCTTGCGTTTGCGGGTGATGTCGCCGCCGTAGCACTTGGCGGTGACGTCCTTGCGCAGCGCGCGGACGGTTTCGCGGGCGATCACCTTGCCGCCGATCGCGGCCTGGATCGGGATCTGGAACATGTGCGGCGGGATCAGTTCCTTCATCTTCTCGACCATGGCGCGGCCGCGGCCTTCCGCGCGGGTTCGGTGCACCAGCATCGACAGCGCATCGACCGGTTCGGCGTTGACGAGGATCTGCATCTTCACGAGATCCGCCACCTTGTAGTCGGTCAAATGATAGTCGAATGAGGCGTAACCCTTCGACACCGATTTCAGGCGATCGTAGAAATCGAACACGACCTCGTTGAGCGGCAGATCGTATTTCACCATCGCGCGGGAGCCGACGTAAGTCAGCTCCTTCTGCGCGCCGCGGCGGTCCTGACACAGCTTCAGCACGCTGCCGAGATATTCGTCCGGCGTGAGGATCGTCGCCTCGATCCACGGCTCCTCGATGTCGGCGATCTTGACGACATCGGGCATGTCGACGGGGTTGTGGATCTCGATCTCCTGACCGTCGGTCAGGTGCATCTTGTAGATCACGCTCGGTGCTGTTGCGATCAGGTTGAGGTCGAACTCGCGCGACAGCCGCTCCTGAATGATTTCCAGATGCAGCAGTCCCAGAAAGCCGCAGCGGAAGCCGAAGCCGAGCGCCGCCGAGGTTTCCATCTCGAAGGAGAAGCTCGCGTCGTTCAGCCGCAACTTGCCCATCGCCGCGCGCAGCGTTTCGAAGTCGTCGGCGTCGACCGGGAACAGGCCGCAGAACACCACAGGAATCGCCGGCTTGAAGCCCGGCAGCATCTCGGTGACTGGCTTCTTGTCGTCGGTGATGGTGTCGCCGACGCGGGTGTCGGCGACTTCCTTGATCGCCGCGGTGATGAAGCCGATCTCGCCGGGGCCGAGTTCGTCGACCTGCTGCATCTTCGGCGTGAAGAAGCCGACGCGCTCGACGTCGTAGGCCGCGCTGGTGCCCATCATGCGGATGCGCTGGCCCTTCTTCATGGTGCCGTCGACCACCCGAATGAGTACGACGACGCCGAGATAGACGTCGTACCAGCTATCGACCAGCAGCGCCTTCAGCGTCGCATCCCGGTCGCCCTTCGGCGGCGGCAGGCGGGTGACGATCGCTTCCAGCACGTCGGGCACGCCAAGGCCGGTCTTGGCCGAAATCATCACGGCGTCCGACGCATCAATGCCGATCACGTCCTCGATCTGCTGCTTGACCTTGTCGGGCTCGGCAGCCGGCAGGTCGACCTTATTGAGGACGGGCACGATCTCGTGATTGTTGTCGAGCGCCTGGTAGACGTTGGCGAGCGTCTGCGCTTCCACGCCCTGGCTGGCATCGACCACGAGCAGCGATCCCTCGCAGGCCGCCAGCGACCGCGAGACTTCGTAGGCGAAGTCGACATGGCCGGGCGTGTCCATCAGGTTGAAGATGTAATCCTTGCCGTCCTTGGCGCGGTAGTTCAGCCGCACCGTCTGCGCCTTGATGGTGATGCCGCGCTCGCGCTCGATATCCATGGAATCGAGCACTTGTTCCTTGCCCGCCATTTCGCGGTCCGTCAGCCCGCCCGTCATCTGGATCAGGCGGTCGGCCAGCGTCGATTTGCCATGGTCGATATGGGCGACGATGGAGAAGTTGCGGATGTTGGAAATGGGCGTGGTTGTCATGGGGCGCGGGATAGCATTCACGCCCCGGTGCGGCAACCATCTTGCTGTATTTTAAGGGGGTTTCTTCACGCCAAGCTGATTCCACTCGGCCCCAAAACACGCTACGGAATGGGCCATGTCGACTGCATCCATTTCGCCCACGGCCGCGCGCGGCAAGCGTTTTCCATCGATCCGGCGGCTGGCGGCGTGGCTGGCGTCGCATGCCAGCGACCCCAAGGCCGGTCTGTGGCTGGTGATCGGCCTTGCCGTGGTCCACGCCGTGCTGTGGACGCTGATTCTGGTCAACCTGAAGACCGGGCAGGACGTTCATATGGACGTCGCGGAGGCCTTCGCCTGGGGCCAGAAGTTCCTGCTCGGCTATGGCAAGCACCCGCCGCTGTCCGGCTGGGTTGCCGGCGTCTGGTTCATGCTGTTTCCGGTCACCGACTGGTCAAGCTATGCGCTGGCGATGACGACGTTGGGCTGCGCGCTCGTGATCTGCTGGTGGCTGGCGCTGCGCGTGGTGGATCATCGCCGCGCGTTCTTCGTCGTGGTGGTGCTCGCGCTCTATCCGATCTTCAATTTCAAGGGCTTCAAGTACAATCCGGATCTGTTGCAGCTCGTCACGCTGCCGCTCGTCGTGCTGGCCTATCTCGATGCGTTCGAAAAGCGCAGCATCAAATCCGGCGTGTGGCTCGGGCTTGCCGGCGCGCTGGCGCTGATGACCAAATACTGGGCGGTGACCATGATCGGCGCCATCGGTCTTGCCGCGCTGATCCATCCGCAGCGCCTGCAGTTCCTGCGCTCGCCGGCGCCATGGGTCGCGATCGTCACGCTCTTCGTCGCGATGCTTCCGCATTTGATGTGGCTGAAGCAGGTGGACTTCGTCCCGTTCATCTACGCTGGCGACACCTATTCGCTGACCGACCGCGCGATGATCGACGATCTCGCGCTCGGATATGTCTTGCATAATCTCGCGTTGCTGGCCTTGCCGGTGGTGCTCGGCGCGATCGCGCTGATGTGGCGGCCGTGGCGTTTGACGCCGTTTCCGTTCCTGGCGCGCGGCGCCAATTCAGGCGTGAACACGTCCCAGGCGCTCAATGTCTGGATCATCCAGGCGGTGGTGGCGATCGGGCCGCCGCTCGGCGCCGTGACATTCCATGTCTACATCAAGACCGACTGGGGCATTCCGCTGTTCTTCCTGACGCCGCTCGCGCTGGTCGCGATATCAGCGGTGCGGGTCCGGAAAGTCGCGCTGATGAACCTGACGGCGACCTGGCTGGTGATTTCGCTGATCGTGCTGGCGGCATCGCCCAAAATTGTCGCCTATGAACTCAGTGAAAAGCGCACGGCAGGCGCGACCTACCGGGCGCGCTCCGAACTCGCCCGCGAGCTGACGGAAGCCTGGCATACCCGCTTCCGATCGCACTGGCCGGTGGTCGCCGCCTATACCGATACCGGCCAGCCCGTCACCTTCTACAGCCCCGATCATCCGGCGCCGCTGACGCCGGATGAGCCGTGGTCGTCGGGCCTGACCTCGCTCGAAGAGGCGAAGCGATCCGGCTTCATCGGCATCTGCGAAACCGGCGACTGGAAGCTGGAAAAATGCGAGGCATGGATGAAGACCCATGCCGCCAATGCCGAGCGCATGGTGATGACCACGCGGCGATTCTTCCTAGGCATGCCCGGTCCCGCGACAGCCTGGAACATCTTCATCGTGCCGCCGGCCAAATAGAAGCGACCAACCAAGAAGCGTGAGGGCGAACGCATGAATCTCGATCTGACGGACAAGACAGCGCTGGTTACCGGCTCGACCCGCGGCATCGGGCTTGCAACGGCGATTGGCCTTGCGCAAATGGGCGCGGAGGTGATTGTCAACGGGCGCGAGCAGGCTACGGTTAGCGAAGCCGTGGCAAAAGTCCGAGAGGCTGCGCCCTCGGCCAAGGTGCATGAAGCGGCGTTCGATCTCGGCCATGCTGCGGGCTGCGGCGCGCTGGTGGCGCAATTCCCCGACGTCGACATCCTCGTCAACAATCTCGGCATCTATGAGCCAAAGGGATTCTTCGAGATCGAGGATGCCGATTGGTCAAAAATGTTCGAAGTCAATGTCATGAGCGGGGTGCGGCTGACGCGGCATTATTTGAAGCGGATGCTGGACAACAAGGACTGGGGCCGCGTCGTGTTCGTCTCCAGCGAATCCGGCGTGTTCATTCCGAAGGAGATGGTGCATTACGGTTTCTCGAAGTCGGCACAGCTCGTCATCGCGCGCGGCGCAGCCGAGACGACCAAGGGCACCAACGTAACCGTCAATTCGGTGATGCCCGGCCCGACCTGGGTCGAGATGGCGCCGGTTCGTCTGGCCGCACGCGCGAAGGCCGCGGGGACGACCGTCGACGACCTGGTCTCGCGCACCTTCAGCGAACGCCGCCCGGCCTCGCTGTTGCAGCGCTATGCCAAGCCGGAAGAGGTCGCCAATCTGATCTGCTACGTCTGCTCAAAAGCCTCGAGCGCCACCAACGGCGCCGCCCTGCGCGCCGACGGCGGGATTGTTACGAATCCGTTTTGATTTTCTCTCCCGCGCCCCGCTCTTGCGGGGTCGAGCGAGCGAAGCTCGCTCTTAGAGGGTTGGGGTGAGGAGCTCTCTCCGCGATACTGGTGCGAGTTGATAGACTGGCACCTCCTTGCCCGGATCGCATCTGTCGATGCGATCCGACCTCTCCCCGCAAGCGGGGCGAGGTAAGAAGAGCCGTCAGGTCTCTCGCTCACACGCCTTCTTCGTTGAATTTGTCGGCGACCAGCGCGGCGATGGCGTCGACCGCCTGCTGCGCCTCTGGGCCGGTCGCGGAGACCGTAACAGTGGTTCCAGGCCCAGCCGCCAGCATCATCAAGCCCATGATCGAGGTGCCGCCGACGGTTTCACTGCCGCGGGTCACCCAGACCTCGGCGTTGAAGCGCTCGACCATCTGGACGAACTTGGCCGAGGCCCGCGCATGCAGGCCGCGCTTGTTGATGATGAGAAGTTCCCGCGAAATCGCGCCGGCAGGCACGCCGGACCCGAGTTCCTTTTCGGGCGCGGCGTCGTCGCTCATTTGCCGGCGAGCACGCGGCTGGCGATGGTGACGTATTTGCGCCCGGCTTCCTGCGCCATGGCGATGGCATCGGGAAGCGAGCGCTCTTCGCGCACCTTGGCAAGCTTGACCAGCATGGGAAGATTGATGCCTGCGAGCACCTCCACCTTCGGGCGGCTCATGCAGGAAATCGCCAGGTTGGAAGGGGTGCCGCCGAACATGTCGGTGAGGATGGCGACACCATCGCCGCTGTCAACGCGATTCACCGCTTCAATGATGTCGCTTCGACACAGATCGGAGTCGTCTTCCGCTCCAATCGTGATGGCTTCGATTTGTTTTTGCGGACCCATGACATGTTCAAGCGCCGCCTTGAACTCGTCGGCAAGGCGCCCATGGGTCACAAGCACTAGACCAATCATCGGAAACTCCTCGCGGGTGCTTTTTGGTGCACCGCACGAACGCGCCACTTTGACCATCCAGAGGCCCCGCGCAAGAGGGCATCTTGGCTATTGTTCCGGAATTTGCCGGTAAGAAGTGAGGCCTGCGCCGGATTAATCGGTGGCGATATTGGGGCTTATATGGTTACCAATTCCCTTCGGGCAATTGTCCAAAGGTTTGACGGAGCCGGAACCATCGGTTGTGGTCAGGGCGGCTACAATCAGCGGGAAGGGGTCAAAGCCCGCTGCGACGGGAATTCGCGGTAATTCAACACCATTAAGGCAGATACTGAGCGTTTCCGGAGGCGGCAGCCGCTCCGCATCGCTGGCCGCGAGATCGGCGACGAGGCCGACCATTGCCTCGCTCACGTAGTCGCAGCGGCGTATGCCGAGGCCCCGGATCTCGATCAGGCCGGCCAGTTCCCGCGCCGGGCGGACCCACAATTGTCCGGCCACTGTGTCGAGATGGACACGGTCATCACCGACCAAAACGGCCGGCGGAAGCTGTCCGGCACGCCCCGCGAGAATCAGATCGAAGGCCAGGCGTGATTTGCCGGACCCCGACGGTCCGCGGATCAGGACGGCACGCTCGCCCACCAGTACGGCGGAGGCGTGCACGCTGGCTTCCCCCGTCATAGCGCAGGCAGCCGGACCACGAAGCGCGCGCCGGCCACGCTTGGCTTGCCCTCAGCGTCGGCCGGGCCGTGGCGATTTTCCGCCCAGATCCGCCCGTTATGCGCTTCGATGATCTGCTTGGAGATCGAGAGCCCCAGCCCTGAGTTCTGGCCAAAGCCCTGATGCGGACGGTCGGTGTAGAAGCGCTCGAAGATGCGCTCCAGCGCATCCTCGCCGATGCCCGGCCCGTCGTCATCGACGATGATTTCGATTTCCGAGCGTGCGCGGCGGCAGGTGACGCGCACTTTCCCGCCGGGGGTGGAGAAGGATTGCGCATTGGACAACAGGTTGGAGATCACTTGTCCGAGCCGGGAGTCATGGCCCGGCACCAAGAATGGGTCGGTAGCTCCGCGGCCCTCGAAGCGCGCCTCGACTGCGACGTCGTGTCCAAGCCTGGTTTCGTTGGCCACCGACGTCAGCGTCGTCAAGAGCCGGCGTAGATCGACCGGCGCCATGTCCTGGCGCTGCAGTTCGGCATCGAGGCGGCTGGCGTCCGAAATGTCCGAGATCAGCCGGTCGAGCCGCTTGACGTCATGCTCGATCACCTCGAGCAGGCGCGCGCGGCTGGTGTCGTTGCGCGCCAGCGGCAGCGTTTCCACCGCTGAGCGCAGCGAGGTCAGCGGGTTCTTCAGTTCATGGGCGACGTCGGCGGCGAACATCTCGATCGCCTCGATGCGGCTATAGAGCGCATTCGTCATGTCGCGCAGCGCGCCGGACAGATGGCCGATTTCGTCGCGGCGGCGAGTGAAATCGGGAATCTCGACGCGGGTCTGGATGCGCCGGCGGACGCGCTCGGCCCCGTCGGCCAGTCGCCGCACCGGGCCCGCGATCGTGCTCGCGAGCAATAGCGACAGCACGATCATGACCGCGGAAGCGACGCCGCCCACTTTAAGGATCGCCAGCCGCTCGGCGGTCACCATCTGGTCGATGTCGTCGCCCTGCGTCGACAGCATCAGCGCGCCGTGCACGGCGCGGAAGCGCTGCACCGGGACTGCGACCGAGACGATCACCTCGCCGCGGTCGTTGACGCGCACCATGCTGCTTTTGACGCCGTCGAGCGCCTGCACGATTTCCTGGTAGCCCTTGCCGTTTTCGGGACCGAGCTCGCGATAGAGCGGCAGGTCGCCGCGATTGAGCCAGGTGCGGATCGAGATCGTGGCGCGCTCGACAAAGCCCGGCTTCTCCGTCGAGGGCGGCGGCAGCTCGAACCGCATCACGTCGCCGCGGCCATAAAGACTACGGCTGTCCAGGATCATGCCGCCGTCGCCGCCATAGATGCGCGCGCGCGTCTTGGTCGGCGAGATCAGCCGCCGCAGCACCGGCGCGACGCGCTCCGGATTGATCGGAAAATCGAGCCCTGAGGATTCGTCCGGCGCGCCATAGCTTTCGCCGGGCTTGAGATCGAGCAGGCGGTCCGGGTCGATGGTGATGGTATTGGTTTCGACGGTGGCGGAGGCGGCGATTGCGCCGGCGATGATTTCGGCCTGCACCAGGAGGCTCTGCGCCCGCGCATCGATCAGGCCGGCGCGGAATTGCGAGAGATAGAGAATGCTCGCCACCAGCGCGACCAGGCCCGCCAGATTGAGCGAGACGATCCGGCGCGTGAGGCTGGAGAAGGAGAGCGCGAAGAAGAACTGCCCGGCCCGGCGCAGCCAACCGAGCGGCCGCCGCCAGCCCTTCTCGCCCACACTAGCCTCGGCGGCAACACGTTCCCGTTCGAGGAGCTCCAGAGCATCCTCGTGGTTCAGGCTGGGATCGGGCTGCGTTCGATCTAGCAATGGCCGAGCTGCCGGTTGTGATGCGCCGTCTAGTCTACGCTTCTACGTCGTCCGGGCGGATGTGTCAGTCAACACTTCCGCCCGGTGAACGCAGATCAGGCTTCCTTGAAACGATAGCCGACGCCGTACAGCGTCTCGATCATTTCGAAATCGTCGTCGACCACCTTGAACTTCTTGCGCAGCCGCTTGATGTGGCTGTCGATGGTGCGGTCGTCGACATAGACCTGATCGTCATAGGCGGCGTCCATCAGCGCGTTGCGGCTTTTCACCACGCCGGGCCGGGTCGCCAGCGCTTGCAGGATCAAAAATTCCGTCACCGTCAGCGTCACCGGCTCGTTCTTCCAGGTGCAGGTGTGACGCTCCGGGTCCATCCGCAACAGGCCGCGGTCCAGCGCGCGCGCATCCGGTTCCTTCGGCACGGCGGTCGGATCCTTGGGCTGGCCGCGGCGGAGCACGGCTTTGACGCGCTCGACCAGGAGGCGCTGCGAGAATGGCTTGCGGATGAAATCGTCGGCGCCCATCTTGAGGCCGAACAATTCGTCGATCTCTTCATCCTTGGAGGTCAGGAAGATCACCGGCAGATCGGACTTCTGCCGCAGCCGGCGTAGCGTTTCCATGCCGTCCATGCGCGGCATCTTGATATCGAGGATCGCGAGGTCCGGCGGCGAAGTGCGGAAGCCGTCCAGCGCCGAGGCACCATCCGTGTAGGTCATGATGCGATAGCCTTCGGCTTCGAGCGCGATCGACACGGAAGTGAGAATGTTGCGGTCATCATCGACCAGGGCGATTGTGGGCATGAGCCTGCTTTCGAATAAGAGAGTGGCTTAAACGGCGGGCACTTCAGCCAGACGCCGCATAAATGGGCTTCGTACACGGTCAACGAGCAATGCAAGCTGGGCTGAACTATGACCGAGTTCCGCAAAACGCCCCCAGGGAGACGCACTGTCCCCCATATAGCACCCTGTCCAGCCGAGAAAAGGCCCTTTTTGCAATAAGATGGCCGGGAAGAAACCATGCAGCCGACCGCAAATTTTGACGCTTCCAAACTCGCCCGTTCGCTGCTACGGCGCAGCCGGCAGGGCGCGCTCGCCACGCTTATGCCTGAAAGCGGCGACCCTTATTGCTCGCTCGTCAACGTTGCGAGCCATGCCGACGCCTCGCCAATCCTGCTGGTTTCGAGGCTGGCGCTGCATACCAAGAACATTCTCGGTGACAGCCGAGTATCGTTGATGCTGGACGAGCGTGCCGCGGGCGATCCGCTGGAAGGCGCGCGGATCATGCTGGCGGGCCGGGCCGAGGAGGCCGTCGGGGAGCCAGCGAAAATCTTGCGCCGGCGCTATCTGAACGCCCATCCGTCCGCCGAAGCCTTTGTGGATTTCAAGGATTTCTCGTTCTTCCGGATCGTCCCGTCGGGCCTGCATCTGGTCGCCGGATTCGGCCGCATCATCGACCTTAGCCCCGCGCAGTTTCTGACCGAGATCGGCGATGCCGCTGATCTGCTGGAAGCCGAGCAGGGCGCGGTGGAGCATATGAATGAGGATCACCGCGACGCGATGAACCTCTATGCTACCAGACTGCTGGGCGCCGAGTCCGCCGATTGGCGCTGCACCGGCTGCGACCCCGACGGCATGGATATGCAGGCTGAAAGCGCGACGCTGCGGCTGGATTTCCCGGAGCGGGTCACCAGCGCGATGGCGCTCCGCAAGATGCTGGTGCGGCTGGCGGGCGAGGCGCGGGCCAAGGGCTGACAAAGGGCGCACAAGGGTTAACGCCTGCCAATAGCGAACGCGGATTGAACGGGTGCGGACGTTTCCGCGACCTAATGCAAGCCTGCGCGTAGTTGACCAGCGAAAGCCCGCATGAGATCCCGCAATCGATTGATATTTTCCCTGTGTCTGGCGCTGTTGTCGGGCACCTGCCTCTCCGTGCCATCGCTGGCGCAAAAAGGCGATCTCGCCGCGGTCAGCGCCAAGGTCAACGAGCTTGGCCGCGCCGGAAAATATGCGGAAGCCGTCGCATTGGCGCAGGCACAACTCGAAAGCCTCGAGAAAAGATTCGGCCCCGTGAACCGCGAGGTTGGCGTGGCGCTGAGCAATCTGGCGCAGGCTTACGGCAATCAGGGCAGGGATGGCGAGGCGGAGCCTCTGCTCAAGCGATCCATCGCGGTCCTGGAGAAGACGACGGGTCTCGAATCGCCGGAGATCGCGGCTGCGTTGACCAATCTGGCCGCGCTGTACCAGCGCCAGCAGCGCTATGCCGACTCCGAGCCCTTGTTCAAGCGCGCGCTGTCGATACGCGAGAGGTCGCTGCCATCAGGCCATCCGGACATCGGGCAATCCCTCAACAATCTGGCGACGCACTACGAGAAGCTCGGCCGCCACGGCGATTCCGAACCGTTGTTCAAGCGGGCGCTGACGATCTATGAAAAGGCCGCCGGCCCGGAGCATCCCGCGGTGGCGACGCTGTTGAACAATCTCGGCCAGGTGGCAAAGGTGCGGAGCCACTATGCCGAGGCCGAGCCGCGGATCAAGCGGTCGCTGGCGATCCGCGAAAAAGTGCTGGGCCGCGAACATCCCGATGTGGCGCGGTCGCTGAACAATCTCGCCGATCTCTATGAACGGCAGGGCCGCTACGCCGAGGCGCAGCCGTTGTTCGAGCGCGCCTTGGCGATCCGTGAACGCGCCGTCGGTCCCGACCATCCGGATACCGCGACCTCGACCAACAATCTGGCGTCGTTCTATCAGGCCTCGGGCCGTCCCGGTGACGCGCTGCCATTGGTGCAGCGGCTGATCGGAAGCGGACGGGCTCAACCCCGCGCCGTCCTTCCGGTACTGGCGGATGCGGAGCGCCAGCATCTGGTGCCCCGCGACAAGGCCGTGAACGATATGCTCAGCGTGATCCAGCGCGGCACCCGGTCATCGGTTGCTTCTGCCGTGAACAAGCTGGCGGTGCGGCTGGCAGCGGGGAGCGATCGCCTCGCCGAACTGGTGCGCCGGGATCAGGATCTCGCTTCTGAAGCGGAAGCGCTCGACAAGTCGATCGTGGCGGCGGTCTCGAAGGAGCGCTCGAAGCGCGACCCGGCTTCCGAGCAGCGCGCCCGCGCCCGGCTCACCGCGATTGCGACCGAGCGGGCGTCGCTGCAGAAGACGTTGTCGGCGGAATTTCCCAACTACGCCGCGCTATCGAATCCATCGCCGATGACGGTGAAGGAGATCCAGTCGCTGTTGTCGGAAAACGAGGCGCTGGTGCAGTTCGCGGTCACCGAGGTGGAAAGCTATGTCATTGCGATCACCCGTGAGAGCTTTGACTGGAAGCCGATTCCGCGCGGTGCGGAAATCTTGTCGCAGCAGGTGGCCGCGTTCCGTCGCGGTCTTGATCTCGGCAAGGCGAATGATGCTTCCGGCAAATCCGGACTGTTCGATCTCGCGCTCGCCAATGAACTGCACGGGACGTTGCTGGCGCCGATCGATGCGTTGATCAAGGACAAGCCGTCGCTTCTGGTGGTGGCGTCGGGCGCGCTGACGGCGCTGCCGTTCCATCTCTTGGTGACCGAAAGACCGAAGGCCGCTATCCCCGAGACATTCGAGGGCTATCGCGATGCGGCCTGGCTGCTGAAGCGTCAGGCGGTGTCGGTATTGCCATCGGCCGCGAGCCTGAAAGCGCTGCGTGTGTTTGCGCGCAAGGAGCAGAGCACCAAGCCGATGACGGGCTTTGGCGATCCCATTTTCAATCCGGCTGTGAAGCCTGCCGATGGCAATCGTTCCAGGACCGCCGCGCGCAGCCTTGCGAACGGCGCCTACACCGATTTCTGGCAGGGGGCCGGCGTCGATCGCGCGCGGCTCTCGGATGCGTTGCCGCAACTGCCCGATACCGCGGACGAACTCAACACGATTGCGAAAAATCTGGGCGTTGCGACGGTCGACATTCATCTCGGGGAAGACGCCAGCGAAACCACGCTCAAGCGTACGGCACTCGCCGATTACAGCATCGTCTATTTCGCCACCCATGGCCTTGTCGCCGGCGACGTGAAAGGGCTTGCCGAACCGTCGCTGGTGCTGAGCATCCCGAAGCAGCCGAGTGAACTTGATGACGGCCTGCTCACGGCGAGCGAAGTCGCGCAGTTGAAACTCAACGCCGATTGGGTGGTGCTATCCGCCTGCAACACCATTGCCGGCGACAAGCCCGGCGCCGAAGCGCTCTCGGGGCTTGCACGATCCTTCTTCTATGCCGGCGCGCGGGCGCTTCTGGTCTCGCACTGGGCGGTCAGTTCGGAGGCCGCCACGCGGCTTTCGATTTCGACCTTCGACCGCCTGAAGGCCGATCCCAGGCTCGGGCGCGCCGAGGCGCTGCGGCAGGCCATGCTGGCCTATCTCGACGACCCGTCCTCGCCGCGCAATGCCTACCCGGCGTACTGGGCGCCGTTTGCGCTGATCGGAGAGGGCGCCGCGCGCTAAAAAATTTCGATTGTGCGACGCAACAATTCCGGCCTCTGCCGCGTTGAGGCGGATGGTCGCGCAACCATGACAGCAAATGGCCAAAAAAGCGCCGCAGCAAGCGATTGATGCAGATCAACCGCCCGCGCGTGCATAAACCAATTCGCGTGGATCGGCTTGGCAAGCCCGGCGTTCATCAGTATTAGGTCGCCGGACCGAGGCCGGAAGGCTATATTGAGGGGTCACCGCGACAGAGCGCGTCAAGCGACATGCGCGCGACGAGAGTAACGCGGGTTCGAGGAGGAGTCTTCGTGCAAGAGACGGGTCTACGTAACGGTGCCTTCGGCGCCGATAAATTCGGTTTAAAAAATCTCAAGACGGTGCACTGGAATCTCGGCGCGCCGCAGCTTTATCAATATTCACTTGCGGCAGGCGAGGCCGTGCTGTCGGCGGACGGCGCGCTGTGCGCTGATACCGGCGAGTTCACCGGCCGCAGCCCCAAGGACAAGTTCACGGTTCGTGATGTCACCACCGACAAGAACATGTGGTGGGCCGGCAACCAGTCGATCACCTCGGAGCAGTTCTCCGCTCTGTATGCTGATTTCCTCAAGCATGCCGAAGGCATGACGCTGTTCGCGCAGGATCTCTATGGCGGCGCCGATCCGAGTTTCCAGATCAAGACCCGCGTGTTCACCGAGCTTGCCTGGCACTCGCTGTTCATCCGCACGCTCCTGATCCGCCCCGAGGCTTCTGCGCTGCGCGATTTCGTGCCCGAACTCACCATCATCGATCTGCCGAGCTTCCGCGCCGATCCCAAACGTCACGGCGTGCGCTCGGAGAACGTTGTCGCGATCGATTTCGCCCGCAAGATCGTCCTGATCGGCGGGTCTTATTATGCCGGCGAAATGAAGAAGTCGGTCTTCACCACGCTGAACTATTACCTTCCCGCCAAGGGCGTGCTGCCGATGCACTGCTCGGCCAATGTCGGACCCAAGGGCGACACGGCGATCTTCTTCGGCCTGTCCGGCACCGGCAAGACCACGCTCTCAGCCGATCCGAACCGCACGCTGATCGGCGACGACGAGCACGGCTGGGGCAATGACGGCGTCTTCAATTTCGAAGGCGGCTGCTACGCCAAATGCATCAAGCTGTCGCAGGAAGCCGAGCCGCAGATCTTTGCCGCCAGCAACCGCTTTGGCGCCGTGCTCGAAAACGTGGTGCTCGACGAACACACCCGCGTGCCCGATTTCGACGACGGTTCGAAGACCGAGAACACCCGTTCGGCCTATCCGCTCGATTTCATTCCGAACGCCTCGCGCACCGGCCGCGCCGGCCAGCCGAAGAACGTCGTGATGCTGGCGGCCGACGCCTTCGGCGTGTTGCCGCCGATCGCAAAGCTCTCGCCGGCGCAGGCGATGTATCACTTCCTGTCCGGCTATACCGCGAAGGTCGCCGGCACCGAGCGCGGTCTCGGCAACGAGCCGCAGCCGGAATTCTCCACCTGCTTCGGCTCGCCGTTCCTGCCGCTCGATCCTTCCGTCTACGGCAACATGCTGCGCGAGCTGATTGCCAAGCACAATGTCGATTGCTGGCTGGTCAACACCGGCTGGACCGGCGGCAAATTCGGCACCGGCAGCCGCATGCCGATCAAGGTCACGCGGGCGCTGCTCACCGCGGCGCTCGACGGCTCCTTGCGCAATGTCGAATTCCGCACCGACAAGTATTTCGGCTTTGCGGTGCCGACGGCGCTGCCGGGCGTGCCCAGCGAGATCCTCGATCCCGTCAACACCTGGAAGGACAAGGCCGAGTTCGACAAGACCGCGCGCGCGCTGGTCGGCATGTTCCAGAAGAACTTTGCCAAGTTCGAAGCCCAGGTCGACGCCGAAGTCCGCGCCGCCGCGCCGGACACCAAGCTCGCGGCGGAGTAACCGCTTCGGTTTAACGATGGATCATTCGAGAACGACGAAGGCGGCCGCAAGGCCCGCCTTTTTCGTTTACGCGGCGCTGTGCGTCCGTGGCTCGATGGAGGCAAACATCGTGGTTCGCAGCTCCAGTAGCGCCCGCCGCAAATGCGTCTTGACGGTGTTGGCGGGAATGCCCAATCGCTTCGACAGGTCATGGCGGCTGCGGTCTCTGAGGTAGGCCAGCATGATCAATCGGCGCTTGTGTTCGGGTAGTCGCGCAAACGCCGCCAGCGCCTTCGGACGCAGCCGCGCGAGATGGATTTCGTCGACCGGATCGGAATCGTTCGACGCGAACGCGGCGATCTTGTCCTCTGCTTCGAGCGCCTCGACCTGACGTTTTCGTAAGCTGTCGATGGCGCCGTGCCTGACGATGGTTGCCATCCAGGTCATCGGCGAGGCGATCGCAGCATCGTAACTTGCGGCGTGGCGCCAGATCTTCAGATAGCTCTCTTGCAGCACGTCTTCGGCCAGCGCTCGGTCCCTCACGACGCGAAGGGCTATGCCCAGCAGCTTGGCGTGGGTGAGGCCGTAGAGCCTTGCGAAGGCAGATTTGTTGCCGCGGGCGACTTCCGCAAGCAATTGCAGAAGAACCGCTCTGCCGTCCTGTTGTCCGGTCGTACCCTGCGGCGTCGCGTTCACCATGGTTTCCCCAGCTCGATTGTCGGATCGCCTGCCCGCGAACACACTGCGTTGAGCAGGCCGTATGCCGCCAGTACGGATGATCAGCGAAAAAAGTTTCGGCCGCCGAGCCCCGGCGATGATTTATTTGGCCGCCGGCCGGGCCGCTTGCTTTGAAACCAAGGCCCGTTGAACCGTAGCTTCCTGAGCCCTATAGTCCCGCGAGGAACAGCCACCCTTGATTGCATATCCGGCCTATCCCGCTCAGAATGCGACAGATTTCCGAGGACGATTTGGGGCAGGTGCTCAGGTCTGTCGCCAAAGGCGACCGGGCGGCATTTCGTCAGCTCTACGAGCAGGCGGGCCCGACGCTGTTCGGGATCTGCAGCCGGATACTGCGCGACCGCAACGCCGCCGAGGACGCCTTTCAGGAGGCGATGCTGCGGATCTGGCAAAAGTCCTATCTGTACGACGCTGCCAAAGGTGGCGCGATGAGCTGGATGGTGACCGTCACGCGCCGGGTGGTGCTCGACCGGTTGCCGGTGCGGCGGAGCGGGCCGGTGTCGCTGACCGACGAGAGCGTCATGGCCGTGCTCGAAGCGCTGTCAAACCAGGCGCCGCACGATCCCGCACTGGCGCCGGACTTGCGAAAGTGCCTCGGTCTTCTGGATCAAAACTACCGGCAATCCGTGCTTTTGGCCTACTATTACGGTCTGAGCTACGAGGAGCTGGCGGCGCATTCGGCCGTTCCGGTTGGAACGATCAGGACCTGGATTCACCGTGCTGTTGAGAAGTTGCAGCTATGTCTAAGCCAGTGAGGCCCGGGGCCAGCGATGCCGCCGAGTATGTCCTTGGGCTGCTCGGCAAGGAGGCGAGAAGCGCCTTCGCGCAGCGATTGAAATCGGACGAAGCGCTGCGTGCGCAGGTCGAATATTGGGAGAGCATGTTCGCCAGCCTGCCGGGGGCGGAGGCCGAGCCTCCGCCATCAGGGCTGTTCGAAAAGATTCTCGACCGGATCGAGGGCGAGGGCGCCGACCTGCCGGGCACTGTGACCAAACGTGCGGGGATGGCGAACTGGTTCGAGGTCGGCCCCGGCATCAAAGGCCGTTTGCTGCATGTCGACCGCGCGCAGCACCGGCAACATCTGTTGATCCGAATGGCGCCCGGCGCGTCCTATCGGTCGCATGCCCACGACGCCGACGAACAGACGCTTGTCATCGAAGGCGATCTCTCGTTCGGCGATCTCAACCTGAAAGCAGGCGACTTCCATGTCGCGACGCCGTCATCCTCGCACCCGCCGGGGCGCACTGTGAATGGCTGTCTCGTGCACGTCATCATGAGCCTTGACCAGCATTAGCCTCCCGGCGTCGAGCCGTTGCCCGGTAACATCGCATTGCTCGGCGTGCGCCGATCGGTGATCTGCAGGCCGAACAGGCTGCCGATCAGTTCGACAGCAACGCGCGCGGTGCGGCCGCGCTCGTCGAGAAACGGGTTGAGCTCGACGACATCGACCGAGCGCACCAGCCCGGAATCGTGCAACAGCTCCATGATCAGGTGCGCCTCGCGATAGGTCGCGCCGCCAGGCACGGTGGTGCCGACGCCGGGGGCGACGGTGGGATCGAGGAAGTCGACGTCGAAAGAGACATGCAGCACGCCGTTGCGCGCCCGCACGCGCTCGATCACTTTGCGGATCAGGACGCCGACGCCGAACTCGTCGATCGCGCGCATGTCGGCGATCGCGACGCAGCGCTCGAACACCAGTTTTTTCTCCTCAGGATCGATCGAGCGAATGCCGAACAGATCGAGCTGATCCGGTCCGATCGAGGCGCGTGGCGCGCCGCCGAGCAGGTCGTCGAGGCCGCCCTCGCCGCACAGGAACGCAGCCGACATGCCATGCATGTTGCCGGTCTCCGTCGTCTGCGGCGTGTTGTAATCGGCATGGGCATCGACCCAGAGCACGAACAGCGGCCGGCCCTGCTCCTGCCAGTGGCGCGCGACGCCGTTCACCGATCCCATCGAGAGCGAATGATCGCCGCCCATGAAGATGGGAATGGCGCCGGAACGCGCCAGCGCATAGGAGCGCTCGCTGAGTGCACGGATCCAGCCCTTGATCGTGTCGTAATATTTGGCGTTCGCCGGCGGCGGCCCCTCGGCGGGGCCAGGGCCGGGCTTCGCCATGTTGCCATGGTCCTCGACGGCAAAGCCGAGCTGGTCGAGGATGCGTCCGATACCCGCGGTGCGCAGCGCGTCCGGCCCCATCAAGGTGCCGAGTTGCGAGGCGCCAATCTCGATGGGGACGCCGAGCAAGGCGATGCGCGGCTGGGCAGCTTCCGACATGAGGCGAGCCTCCGAAGAATCGTAGGTGGGCAAAGCGTAGCGTGCCCACCTACGAGATCACGGTTGGATCAATGGTGGGCACGGCGCTCCGCGCCTTTGCCCACCCTACGCCACTACGCCTTGAAATAAGCGATTTGCGTCGTGGTTGCGAGGAGGCGTCCCGACGGCGACCATAATTCGCCGTGCTGATCGCCGTAACTCCTGTGGAAAATTCTGGCATCGGCCGTTGCCAGCACGTGGGTGATGTCCTCCTCTGCCAGCTCTTCGGACGCCGTATGAAAATACGTCGTGATCGAAACCGTTCCGAATGGAACAAGTTCCCGCCGCGCCAGAAAGACCCGGCCGAAGAAGGCGTCCGACATCGACATCAGCGACAGCATGTCGATCTTCCGCGGCATGCGGTCGCCGATCCACTGCTTGGAAAATGCATCTAGCGGTGTCGCGGCAGGCGAGCCGTAAAAACTCGGCTCGCCCTCGACAAAGCGGAAATCATACTGATGCGTCCAGGTCATCGGCGTGTTCGGAAACGAGCGCGCCTGCGCGAACGGCACGGCGTCCGGATAGTTCGCCTGCTGGTGCGACCAGGACGGACGGCGCTCGGCGAATACGGCGGTCGCCAGCGTCGCGACATCGCCGCCGCCCTGCGTCATCTCCACGCACCAATGCTGGCTCGAGCGGTTGGCCTTGACCAGCCGGACGTCGAGATCGAACGCGCCTTCCGCGACCGGCGCGCAGAAATTCACCGTCAGCGACAGCGGCTCGCCTGCCCGCTGCGGATGCTCCATCAGCGCGCGGAGGATAGTCGCCGCCGTGCAGCCGCCGAACGGGCCGACAAAGGCCCAGTAGTCCGGGCTGGTCTTGCCCTGCCAGCAGCTATCGCCGGCGGTGACCCGCGTGGCGTCGTCGAAGAGGTGAGGGGATTGTGTGAGCATGGATACCTTCAGTCTTTGGATGCGACGTGGTCGCGGCAAACACCGTCATTGCGAGCGAAGCGACTTGTCCGCCGTAGCTCGAAGAGCGAAGGCGGAAGCAATCCATCGCGCCGCAAGCGGAGGAATGGATTGCTTCGTCGCTTACGCTCCTCGCAATGACGCGGATGCAGTATCGCTGCAATCCCGCCAAATTCAATGACCTCACAGGTAATGGATTTCCGTTCCCGGGATTGCAGACCCTCTCTTGTCGATGTGCTCGCAAAATTGATTGATTGCCTTGACCGCAGCGTCGGGGTGGGTCGCCAGCAGCATGTGCGAGGAATCGAACCAATGCACGTGGCAGCGTGGCTGCGCAGTTAGGATCTCGTCGACCTGCCTCTTGCTCACCAGGCGGTCGAAACGTCCTTGCAGGCACATCACGGGGCACGTGACCTCGCGTAGTCGATTGCGCTTGTCGACGCGAAGTACTTCGCGGGCACGGTATTGAAGGACCTTGTGAGGCAAGGTCGCCAATACGCGGCGAAGGCGAGCGGTGAGTTCAGGTGTGGCTGTCGATCCCATCAGTGCTGCCGCAATGATGCGCTTGGGGAGCCACCTGAGGTCAAGGAGCCGAGTGAGTACAGTGAACAGCGCTGGTAGCGGATGTCGCGCAAAGCTCGATGCCAGGACCAATCCAACGGCTCGTGGGTCCGTGGCCGCAATCTCTATCGCGATCGGTCCGGAAAAGGATTCGCCGAGAACCGCGAACGGACGGTTCGGCACGCGTTCCCTGACATAGGTTACCAATTGAGCATAGCCCAGTGGTCGGTCGGGTGGGTACGCGATGAGTTGAACCGGGCGATACAAGGAGAGTTGATCTGCCAGTGCCCTCAGGAGCTCTCCCGTTCCGTCCATGCCCGGCAAGAGGATAATCGGAATACCTTCGGGCGCGTCCATCCGGCCATCATAGCATGTCGTGGCTCAGGAAAGTCCAGGGAGCTTGCGCGCTTGATGAACGCGCGATCTAACCCTTCGCCTCGCGCTGGGCGCCTGCCTCCGGCACCGGCGCAGCCGCTCGCACCGGTACGTGCCAGATGTCTTCGGCATACTCGCGGATGGTGCGGTCGGAGGAAAACCACGGCATCCGCGCCACATTGAGGATCGAGGCGCGGGTCCAGGCCGGTATCACCTGCCAGCGGGCGTCGATGCCGCGCTGCGCCGCGTAATAGGAATCGAAGTCGGCTGAGACCATGTAGTGGTCGAGGTACCGTAGCGCGTGGCCGATGGAAGCGAAGCGGGCGGGATCGTCGGGCGAGAAGGCGCCGCTTTCGATCGCGGTGATGGCCCGCGCCAGCCGCGGCGAGCGGCGGATCACGTCGGTCGCATCCAGGCCCTGCTTGCGCCGGACCATGACGTCGCCGGCTTCCATGCCGAAGATCGCGATGTTCTCCGCGCCGACATGGTCGCGGATTTCGATATTGGCGCCGTCGAGCGTGCCAATGGTCAGAGCGCCGTTGAGCGCCAGCTTCATATTGCCGGTGCCGGAGGCTTCCATACCGGCGGTCGAAATCTGCTCGGAGAGATCGGCGGCCGGAATGATTACCTCGGCGAGGCTGACATTGTAGTCGGCGAGAAAGACCACCTTCAGCCTTCCAGCGACGTCGGGGTCGTTGTTGACGACTTCGGCGACATCGTTGATCAGCTTGATGATCAGCTTGGCGTAGCGATAGCTCGCTGCCGCCTTGCCGGCGAAGATTTTTACCCGCGGCACCCAGTCGCGCTGCGGTTCGTCCTTGATCGCCTGATACAGCGCGACGGTCTCGACGAGGTTGAGCAATTGCCGCTTGTATTCGTGGATGCGCTTGATCTGGATATCGAACAACGCCGACGGATCGACCTTGATGCTGGTACGCTCGTTGATCAGCCGCGCCAGCGCCAGCTTGTTCTGGTGCTTGACGTCGCGAAAACGCTGCTGGAACGCGTTGTCGCCGGCGCGCGCCTCTAGCCGTTCGAACAGCGAGAAGTCGTCCAGCACGGCCTCGCCGCAGACCTCGCGCAGCAGCTCCGTCAATTTTGGATTGGCCAGCATCAGCCAGCGGCGGAAGGTGATGCCGTTGGTCTTGTTGGTGATGCGGCCGGGATAGAGATGATTGAGATCGTGGAACACGGTCTCCTTCATCAGGTCGGAGTGCATCGCCGAGACGCCGTTGATGCGGTGCGAGCCGACGAAAGCGAGCTGCCCCATCCGCACCCGCCGTCCGGACTTCTCGTCGATCAGCGACACCGAGGCGCGGTAATCGATGTCACCGGGACAACGCTGATCTGCCAGCGCCAGATGCGCGGTATTGATGCGGTAGATGATCTCGAGATGCCGCGGCAGCAGCCGCTCGAACAGTTCGACCGGCCAGGTCTCCAGCGCTTCCGGCAGCAGCGTGTGGTTGGTGTAGGAAAACGTCGCCACCGTGATCTTCCACGCTTCGTCCCAGCGGAAATTGTGCAGGTCGACCAGGATTCGCATCAGCTCGGTGACGGCAAGACTCGGATGGGTGTCGTTGAGCTGCACCGCGACCTTCGACGCAAGGCTGCGCAACTGCCCGTCGGAGGCGAGGTGCCGCTTGACCAGATCCTGCAGCGAGGCGGAGACGAAGAAATATTCCTGCCGCAACCGGAGTTCACGCCCAGCCGGGCTCTCGTCGTTCGGATAGAGGAATTTGCAGATCGATTCCGCGCGCGCCTCCTCGGCAACCGCGCCGAGGTAATCGCCGGTATTGAAGACGTCGAGCCGCAATGGATCGGGCGAGCGCGCCGACCACAGCCGCAGCGCGTTGACGTGCTGGCCGCGCCAGCCGACGATCGGCGTGTCGTAGGCGACGGCCTGCACGGTTTCCGCCGGACGCCAGGTCGCGCGGTCGCGCCCGCGGTCGTCGACATGCTCGACATGGCCGCCGAAATGAATGTGATAGACTACCTCCGCCCGCAGGAATTCCCAGGGGTTGCCGAAGCCCAGCCATTCGTCCGGATATTCCTGTTGCCAGCCCTGCGAAATGATCTGGCGGAACAGGCCGAAATCGTAGCGGATGCCGTAGCCGATGGCGGGAATGGCCAGCGTCGCCATGCTCTCCATGAAGCACGCCGCGAGCCGCCCGAGACCGCCATTGCCGAGCGCCGCGTCCGGCTCGCATTTGCGCAAGTCATCAAGCCCGACGCCGAGATCGCCGAGCGCCGTCTCGAACAGCGGCAGCAGGCCCATATTGTTCAGCCCGTCGGTGAAGAGACGGCCGATCAGGAATTCGAGCGAGAGATAATAAACGCGCTTGCTGCCGGCGTCGTAGCTCTCTTTTTCCGCTGTCAGCCAGCGGTGCACGATGCGGTCGCGCAGCGCCAGCGCCGCGGCCTTGTACCAGTCGCGCCGGGTCGCCATGGCGGCGTCCTTGCCGATCGCAAGGCGGAGCTTGGCGAGGATCGCGCCCTTGATCTCGGCCAGCGCCAACTCGTCGACCGGCTGCCCCAGCACGGGATAGTTCCCCGGGAATTGTTCCTGCAACACGTTGATTCCTGCAGTTGAGACTTAAGACAAGATAAGCGCGTTGTACCGCGATCGAAACCACTGGGGCGGTTTGTGCACTGCGCTGGCATGATTTTATGCAAGGACCGGGCCGATTTCGCGGCATTGGCGGTCGGGTTTTGGTGATATATTTGGTGATATAATCGTGGCGCGAAGCGAGGGAGAGCTGGGTTTCTAGTGGCCGGGTGCCAGTGCGCGCGAAGCAGTTGCGTGCCGCCAGAACGGAGGCTTGCCATGAGACTGACGATCGAGATCGCCGCCGCTACGCTATTGGTAGTTTGCATCAGTGCCACCAGCGCGGCCTTTGCCGCTGGTAAGGCCGGCAAGAGCGCCGACGCCTTGGGTTGCTCGTTCAGCGTCACGAAAGGCGCTTCGCCCGCCGCGCGCTGTGCAGCGATGAAGCGGCAGTGCGGTGGAAAGTTCTACGCTAATTATTGCGGCGACAAGCTGTTGTCGGCGATGTGAGGGATTGAAGGGCCTCGACGGTTATGCCGCGGCGCCGTCCCAGTCCTGGCCTTCCTCGGCGAGCGCGGGGTAGCGCAGATAAAGCTTTTGCAGCAGCTCGAAATGAAGTGCGGACGATATCTCGTCGAGCGCGGTGGACAGCAACGCCCGATCATCGCTGTCGAGCGTGGATACGATCGTATTCGCGCGATCGATCGCGTCGGCCGCTTGCAATAACAGCGACCGGATCTGGTTGGCCTGCGTTCCGTTCATTGTTCCGATCCTTTGCCCAAACCGCAGGAACAACCTTTGATAGGAAATATTTTGTCCGGCCGCCAGAACAAATTAAGAACAATTTAGCAAGCATCTGATATATCATTGTGATTCGGCGCGTCGCCGACACAGCATTCATGGTCTATCCGAGTTTGCGAGGACTACATGTCCACCATCGCCTTCGATCAGTTCGCCCTCACCCGCATCGCCGATTTCGCGCGCTCGCTGTCGCGCCTGCACCAGGCCTCGCGCCGCCAGGTCGTCGACGACGACGCGATCGACCGCGAGTTCAACGCGGTCTGCATGTCGGTATGGGGCTACACTACGGATGATTTCAGCGACGAGCTGTTTTCGATCGCGGACCACGCCTTTCTCGACGGGTTGGACGAAGCGCAGGCGCGCATCTTCGCGGCCGAACAGGGCTACGACCTCGTCGACGATCAGGGCATGCTGACGGATTGGTGGGGATATTGCTGGATGATTCTCGCCGAGAAACGCGGATTGCTGACGCCGGAAAACCGCGCCGCGGCGCGGGCGGCGATCGAGGAAAAATATCTGTCGGCGCCGAATGTGATCGGGGTGATCGTCGGGCGGTGAATGCACTCGGGCATCAATCGCGTGACCCGGCCCCATTCTACTTTGCATGGGGTTGTTTTCGATATTTTGTGTCCGGGCTCATCGGTGGAAGATCGTCAGTCCCTTAGTTCACTTCCGCCCGCTTCGCCTGCTTCGGCGCAGCGGTCTTCGGTATCGAGGCGGTCGGCAACTCGACGTCGCGTCTTGTTTCGGGAAGCGGCGCGTTCGCCGCGACCGTTTCCGCGCTGACCGGCGCGACCTTCATTTCGCCGAGCCGGGCGCGGACTTCTGCCGTCAGCCCGGGATAGGAGGCGACGGGCGTGAACTCGGCGGTCTGATCGGCGCCGAGGCGCACGCCGGTATAGGCGACCAGACCGTCGGTCGTGGCTATGACGTCGCCGGAGCGGAGCGAGGTGTCCAGCGTGAGATCGACCGGCGCAAGCCCGGACGGGCTTCGGCCGTTGCAGGTGCAATCGGCACTCAGCGCCTTGCGGTAGGCGTAGGCGTTTTCGCTGTCGGCATAGCGCTCGCCGCCGCTCGCGGTCGCATGATCGATGCTGCTACCGTAAAACACCTTGGTCGCGCTCGCCGGGCAGAAGGCCTGGCAGGTCTGAACCGGAGAAACATTACCGCGCATGGTCAGCGGAAAATATTTGCCGTCGCAGCTACGCACGCAGAACGCAGGGCCGCTGGAGCCCGCAACGCGCGGCGCCGGTGCGGGCTGGGACGGCTGATGGTTGCCGAACGGATCGGCGAAGAAGTTGGCCGGCGAGGGCGCCTGCCGCGCCTGCTGCTTCTGGATGCCGCCGAACAGGAAATCGAACAGTCCTTCGGCGGAGACGCTGCCGGGTGCCAGCGTGAGCGAACTCGCCAGGGTGGCGGCGGCCACAAACGTCGCGCGGCGCCGCACGCGCGAAAAAGCCAACTCTGTACGCAACGCCAACTCCACCCAACGCAACAAACGCGCTGAAGCGCGACAGGCTTCAGTTCGGGTAACCTTAACGGGGGATGGTAAATGAGCTTTTACTGGCGGCGAGAAGGCCGAAAAGAAATGCCGAGGTAAGTGAGGAGTTTCGCTCTCCGCGTCATGGCCGGGCTTGACCCGGCCATCCCCGTCCTTGACGGAGGGTGCGGAAAAACTAGCGTCTCACCCCTTCAAGAATTCACCGGCCTTGTACAGCGAACGAAACTCGAGCCCCGCTTCCGCAAAGGCTTCGGTCGCGCCTTCCTCGCGGTCGACCATGGTGAGCACCAGCACGATCTCGCCGCCGGCATCGCGCACGGCCCCGACCGCCTTCAGCGCCGAGCCGCCGGTCGTGGTGACGTCCTCGACGATCACGATGCGCTTGCCCTGCAGGGTCTCGCCCTTGGCGAGCCCTTCTACAGCGAGGCGTGCGCCATGCTCCTTCGGCTTCTTGCGCACGAAGAAGGCCGCGATCGGATGACCCTTGATCCAGGAGAGCTGCGCGATCGCGCCCGCCAGCGGGACGGCGCCCATCTCCAACCCGCCGATGAAATCGAGGTTGTCGTCCTTCAGCGCCTCGTAGGTCAGCTCGGCCAGCAGCGCCGCGCCTTCGGGGTCGAGCATGGTCGGCTTGAGGTTGAAGTAGAAGTCGCTCTTGCGGCCCGACGCCAGTGTGATCTCGCCGCGTCCGAACGAGCGTCTGCGGATGATCTCGGCGAGGCGGGCGCGGGAGGCTGATTTGGACAAAGGCGGTTTCCCCTGGGGGTTTCAGGCGGGCCGCAATCTATCGGCGCTCTCGGGCACATTCCAGCGCCGATCCGGCGCCGTCAACAGGGCACGATGTCCGATACCTTCAAAGGCCGGCGAGCTCGTATGCCCCAGCCGCTGTTGTAACGCCCCGGAGTTCCGGGGTAGTGGATACCCGCTTTCCGCGGGGTAAAACAAAAATGACAATCGAACTGCACACCTGGAACACACCGAACGGCCGCAAAATCTCGGTCGCGCTGGAGGAAATGGGGCTGCCCTACAAGGTGATCCCGATCAACATCACCAAGGGTGAGCAGATGGCGCCCGACTTCATCAAGATCAGCCCGAACAACAAGATTCCGGCCATCGTCGATCCCGACGGTCCGGGCGGCAAGCCGGTCAGCATCTTCGAGTCAGGCGCGATCCTGCTCTATCTCGGCGAAAAGACCGGCAAGTTCCTTCCGAAGCCGCTGGCTGAGCGGATCCCGGTCTATGAATGGCTGATGTGGCAGATGGGCGGCTTCGGGCCGTTTCCGGGCCAGGTACATCATTTCATCGCGCTGGAGAATGAAACCGACCGCGCCTACGGCCTGAAACGCTACATGACCGAGACGCGCCGGCTCTATGGCGTCCTCGATCGGCGGCTGGCCGACCGCGAATTCGTGGCAGGCGCGCTGTCGGTCGCCGACTTCGCCATTCTCGGCTGGGCCTGGCGCCACCCGCGCCACAAGGTGGAGCTGAAGGATTTCCCGAATGTCGAGCGCTGGTACAACGCACTGATGGCCCGCCCGGCGACCAAGCGCGGCATGGAAGCGAAGCTGGATTAGCGGAAGCGCCTTGCTTTCTTCCTTCTCCCCTTGTGGAAGAAGGTGGCGTGGACGCAGTCCACGCCGGATGAGGGGTTCTCTCCGCGGAGACGGACCCCTCACCGCGCGATTGATCCACCCCTCCCACAAGGGGAGAGGGGAAGGGCGCTACGCCCGCTTCGCCTCGAACGCCATCTTCACCGCAAGCCCCGCCAGCACCGTGCCCATCAGCCAGCGCTGAATCAACAACCAGCTCGGCCGCGTACCGAGGAACATTGCGATCGATCCGGCGGCAAGCGCGATCATCGCATTCACGCTGACGCTGATTACGGTCTGGATCGTGCCGAGCATGAGCGACTGCGTCAGCACGCTGCCGACCGCAGGATCGATGAACTGCGGCAGCAACGCCAGATACAGCATCGCGATCTTCGGATTGAGCAGGTTGGTCACAAACCCCATCGCGAACAATTTGCGCGGGCCGTCGGCGGCGAGCTTCTTCACTTGAAACGGCGAGCGCCCGTTCGGTTTCAGCGCCTGCCACGCCAGCCACAGCAAATAGGCAGCGCCGGCGAACCGCAGCGCGTCATAGGCGTAGGGCACCGCGAACAACAACGCCGTGATGCCGAACGCCGCGCACAGCATGTAGAACACGAAGCCGAGCGCGACACCGCCGAGCGACACGATCCCCGCTGCGGGCCCTTGCGTGATCGAGCGCGAGATCAGGTAGATCATGTTCGGCCCCGGCGTCAGCACCATGCCGAGCGAGACCAGGGCGAAGCCGAGCAGTGTTGCGATGTGTGGCATGGGAGACTCGCGGAAGTGATGGGCACGTTTCTAGCGTGCGCTACGCCGCGATGTCATTTCGTATATTGCTCCGAGGACATTTGTGCGCGCCACAATCGACGGTGCACTCCCTTGCCCCGCTCTTGCGGGGAGAGGGTCGGGTGAGGGGCTATCCGCGAGTCCTGCTCGTGGTGGGTCCGGTACCCCCTCCCGGATCGCAACGGCGATCCGACCTCTCCCCGCAAGCGGGGCGAGGTTAAGGAGCGCCGCGTCAGCGGCGCTCTAATGCGCCTCTTCCCAGTTATTCGCCGCTCTTGCATCCACCTGCAGCGGCACCGACAGCACCACGGCCGGGAACGGGGCGTCCTGCATCACGTGCTGCACCACCGGCAGCGTCGCCGCCACCTCTGCGTCGGGTACTTCGAAGATCAGCTCGTCATGCACCTGCAGCAGCATCTGCGCCGACAGCTTCTTCTCCGCCAGTGCGTCCTCCATCCGCGTCATGGCGCGGCGGATGATGTCGGCGGCGGTGCCTTGCAGCCGCGCGTTGATCGCGGCGCGCTCGTTGAAGGAGCGGACCGAGGCGTTGGAGGCTTTGATGTCGGGGTAATGACACTTTCGGCCGAACAGCGTCGTGACATAGCCGTTTGTCCGGCAGAACTCCCGCGTCTCGTCCATGTAGGCGCGGATGCCCGGGAAGCGCTCAAAGTATTTCTTGATGTAGGCGGAGGCTTCCTCGCGGGCGATGCCGAGCTGGTTGGCGAGGCCGAACGCCGAGATGCCGTAGATGATGCCGAAATTGATCGCCTTGGCCCGGCGCCGCACTTCGCCCGGCATGTCCTTGATTGGTACGCCGAACATTTCGGACGCCGTCATGGCGTGAATGTCGAGTCCGTCGCGGAACGCCTGCTTCAGCACGGGAATGTCGGCGATCTCAGCCAGTAGCCGCAATTCGATCTGTGAATAGTCCGCCGACACCAGCTTGTGGCCCGGCGTCGCGACAAAGGCGCGGCGGATCTTGCGGCCGTCCTCGGTGCGCACCGGAATGTTCTGCAGGTTCGGCTCGTTCGACGATAGCCGCCCCGTGGTGGTCGCGGCCAGCGCGTAGGTCGTGTGCACGCGATGGGTCTGCGGGTGAACATATTCCGGCAGTGCGTCGGTGTAGGTCGATTTCAGTTTCGACACCTGCCGCCATTCCAGAATCTTCTTCGGAAATTCGTGGCCCTGTTCGGCGAGCT
This sequence comes from Bradyrhizobium sp. CCBAU 051011, assembly GCF_009930815.1. NCBI lineage: Bacteria > Pseudomonadati > Pseudomonadota > Alphaproteobacteria > Hyphomicrobiales > Nitrobacteraceae > Bradyrhizobium > Bradyrhizobium sp. CCBAU 051011. The sequence continues at coordinate 2,872,502 of NZ_CP022222.1, forward strand.
CGTCGAGGATCTGCGCCGAGGTGGACCACGCTCCGGTCTTGGTCTTGGTGCCGCCGGGTATTCCCATCTTGCCGAAGATGATGTCGCCGATCTGCTTGGGGCTGCCGACATTGATCGGCTCGCCGGCAATCTCCTGCAACTCGGCTTCGACCCGCGCCGCGGTCTGCGCGAAATCCCCCGACAGCCGCGACAGCACCTGCCGATCGATCGAGATGCCGCGCCGCTCCATCCGTGCCAGCACGGTGACCAGCGGCCGCTCCAGCGTCTCATAGACCGTCGTCAGGTGCTCGGCGGCGAGCCGCGGTTTCAGCGCGCGGTGCAGCCGCAGGATCATGTCGGCGCTTTCGGCCGAATAGGCGGTCGCCTTGTCGATCGCAACCTGGTCGAAGGTCAGTTTGTTCTTGCCGCTGCCGGTGAGCTCGCCATGGCTGAGGACGGCATGGCCGAACCAGCGTTCGGCGAGCGATTCCAGCGCGTGCGAGTTGCGCCCGGCATCGAGCGCGTACGACATCAACTGCGCGTCATCGACATTGCGCAGGGTGACGCCGTGCTGCGCCAGCATCACGGCATTGAACTTGATGTTAAAGCCGATCTTGAGAATGCCTGCGGATTCCAGCAGCGGCTTCAGCGCGGCCAGCGCATCGCCCGCCTTGATCTGGTCTGGCGCCAATCCGGCGTCGAACAGGCCCGCGCCGCCGCCGGGCTGCTTGTGAGTGAGCGGCACGTAGCAGGCATCGTTCGGCGCCAGCGCCAGCGCGATGCCGCAGATGTCGGCCTGCATCGGATCGTCCGAGTTCGCCTTGGCGTCGATCGCGAAAGCGCCGGCATCGTAAGCGCGCGTAATCCAGGCCTTGAGTTCGGTGGCATTGCCAATGGTCTGGTACTTGCCGCGGTCGACCGGCAGTTTTCGCAACGCCTCGGCGCGCACGGCGGCGAGCGAGACCGGCGAGCCCTTGTGGCTGGCGGATTTATCCTGCTTGTCGCCGCCGGTCTTGCCCGGGGCGGGCCCCGCTTTGCCGGCGGGCGGGGCGTCGAACAGCGTTGCGCCCTCAGAGTAGCCCACCGGCTTCTTGCCTGATGGTGGCACCGCGAAAACACTGGCGCCGCTTTTGTTGCCTGCATCCGGCTCGATGTCGGCGGGATCGATCTGCGAATATTCGGCGACACGGCGGGTGAGGGTGGAGAATTCCATCGCCTTCAGGAACGCGATGAGCTTGCGCGCGTCGGGCTCGTGCACGGCGAGGTCGTCGAGCGGCACTTCGAGATCGACCTTGTCGTCGAGCAGCACGAGTTGCCGCGAAATCCGCGCCTTCTCGGCGTTCTCGATCAAGGCCTCGCGCCGCTTCGGCTGCTTGATCTCGCCGGCGCGGAACAGCAGCTGCTCCAGGTCGCCATATTCAATGATCAGTTGGGCGGCGGTCTTGACGCCGATGCCGGGTACGCCCGGCACGTTGTCGGTGGAGTCGCCGGCCAGCGCCTGCACCTCCACCACCTTCTCCGGCGGAACGCCGAATTTCTCGATCACCTCAGGGATGCCGATGCGGCGATCCTTCATGGTGTCGTACATGGTGACGCAGTCGGTCACGAGTTGCATCAGGTCCTTGTCCGAGGACACGATGGTGGCGGAAGCGCCGCGCTCGCAGGCGATGCGGACATAGGTCGCGATCAGATCGTCGGCTTCGAAGCCGACTTGTTCCAGGCAGGGCAGGTCGAACGCGCGCACCGCCTCGCGGATCAGCGCGAATTGGGGGATCAAATCGTCAGGCGCCGGCGGCCGGTGCGCCTTGTAGTCGGGATAGAGCTTGTTGCGGAACGTGATCTCGGATTTGTCGAACACGATCGCCAGATGCGTCGGCCGGTTATCCTCCGGCATGTCGCGGAGCAGCTTCCACAGCATGTTGCAGAAGCCGAGCACCGCATTGACCTGCAGCCCGTCGGATTTTCGGTTCAGCGGCGGCAGCGCGTGATAGGCGCGGAAAATGTACGAGGATCCGTCGACCAGGAACACATGGTCGCCCTTGCCCGGATTTTTGGCGGGCGCTTTGGTTGGGGAGGCGGCGGGAGCGGGTTTGGCGGCGGCTTTGGGGGCTGATTTCGGCATGGCCGAAATTTAAGGATTTTTGCGCGGATTGACAGCCTTGGGAGGTGGATCGACCACAGATTCTCTTGTCATGGCCGGGCTTGACCCGGCCATCCATCTTCCTGTGAAGAAAGCGATGGATGCCCGGATCAAGTCCGGGCATGACGAGCTTGCTGTGATCGCGGACCTATTCCGCCGGCTGCAGCGCGGGCCGGGCCTTTTTCGGCGCGATCCAGAACGCGGCGGGCCGCTCGAACAGGAAGTTCGCCCGCACCGCCAGCGCCAGCCGCCAGATCAAAACCGCACCCGCGACACCGGCGACCGTCACAATCAGGGAAACTGTCCCGATATCGGCGATCAGGCTGGTCTTGAGCAGCAGCGTCCGGGTCACCGCCATCGGCAGGAAGAAGGCGAGATAGATGACGATGGAATGCTCGCCGCAATAGCGCAGGAAGTTCAGCCACTGCATCCGCGCCAGCAGCGTGCCCATGACGATAATGGCGCCTGCGCCCGCAAATCCAAGCGCGAGCGAAACCAGCGGCCATTCGTCAAAGCCGGACGCGACCAGCGCGCCGTTGACGATCGCCCACAGTGCGAGGCCGGCAAGCGCCAGCACGGGCTTCTCCCGTGAACGATCCGACAAAGCGAATACGTAAGAAGCAAACAGGTAGCCGGAATAGAAATAGACGAAGCGCCCGCAAAATTCGTCAATCACGGTCCAGCCGGTCGCGACATGCGCCGTCTCCAGCGCCGCGGCCACGATCCAGATCGCGGCCGACGGCAACTTGCGTGACAGTTTTGTGACGACGAAGAACACCGGCAGCAGATAAATGAACCAGAGCGTGCCGAACGGCTCGATGAAGGTTTGCAGATACAGCATGCCGACATGCTGCCAGCCGCCTTCCGCGGCAAAGCCCGGCGCCTTGAAGCCGAACTGGATCGCCACCCACAGCAGATAGAAATAGGCAAAGTGCACGACCTTGCGGTCGAGATAGGTGCGCCAGTTGCGATCGATCACGACTGCCAGGAACAGGCCCGAAATCAGGAAGAAATCCGGCATCCGGAACGGTTTTGCGAACATCACGAAGGCATGCATGAAACCGGTCTGATCGGCCGCCTTTTCCACGCCCAGCACCGAATGCATCATCACGACCATGACGATGCAGATGCCCTTGGCATAGTCCACCCAGTCGATGCGTGGGGAAGCGGATGTGCCGTTTGAAGTCATCAGTGTCCCTTTTCGGCGCGAGGCGGCCGCATCTTCGGCCCGATCCGTTGCTTTCTCCTTTATTCATTCAAATGACATGCCGGAATCGCGCGCTTTTCCGGTTTTCCCTTTTGCTGAAAAATGTTCTAAGACGCCGGCAAACTCGCCGTTGGCGTTAACCATCAAATACGGGTTGTTTTCATGCGGATTGCCATGATCGGCACGGGCTATGTGGGGCTGGTATCCGGCGCCTGCTTTGCGGATTTCGGCCACCGGGTCACCTGTGTGGACAAGGATGCCGGCAAGATCGAAGCCCTGCGCAGAGGTGAAATCCCGATTTTCGAGCCCGGGCTCGACGCGCTTGTCGCCTCCAACGTCAAGGCCAACCGGCTGGACTTCACCACCGACCTGACGGCGCCGGTCGCGGAAGCCGATGCCGTTTTCATCGCGGTCGGCACGCCCTCGCGGCGCGGCGATGGCCATGCCGACCTCACTTACGTCTACAGCGCCGCGCGCGAGATCGCCGCAGTGCTCTCGGGCTTTACGGTGGTGGTGACGAAATCGACCGTGCCGGTCGGCACCGGCGACGAGGTCGAGCGGCTGATCCGCGAAGCCAATCCGTCGGCCGATGTGGTGGTCGCCTCCAATCCGGAATTTTTGCGCGAGGGAGCGGCGATCCGCGACTTCAAATTCCCCGACCGCATCGTGGTCGGCACCGACGACGAACGCGGGCGCAAGGTGCTCGGCGACGTCTACCGGCCGCTGTCGCTGAACCAGGCGCCCGTGATGTTTACGGCGCGGCGCACGGCTGAGCTGATCAAATACGCGGCGAACGCGTTCCTCGCCACCAAGATCACCTTCATCAACGAGATTGCCGATCTCTCCGAAAAGGTCGGCGCCGACGTGCAGCAGGTCGCGCGCGGTATCGGGCTCGACAATCGCATCGGCTCGAAATTCCTGCACGCCGGCCCGGGTTTCGGCGGCTCCTGCTTTCCGAAGGATACCCGCGCGCTGGTCAAGATCGCGCAGGATCATGATGTGCAACTGCGCATCGTCGAGGCCGTGCTCGGCGTCAATGACATCAGAAAGCGGGCGATGGCGCGCAAGGTGTCGAGTGCCGCCGGCAACCTGCGCGGCAAGACGGTTGCGGTGCTCGGCCTCACCTTCAAGCCCGACACCGACGACATGCGCGAGGCGCCGTCGATCCCGCTGGTCACCGGCCTGCTCGACATGGGTGCGAAAGTGCGCGCGCACGATCCGGTCGGCATGGAGCAGGCGAAAAAGGAACTGCCCGAGATCGAGTATTGCGACGATCCCTATGAGTGCGTGAAGGGAGCGGACGCCATGGTGATCGTCACCGAATGGGTGCAATTCCGCGCGCTCGACCTGGAGCGTATCAAGGGTGCGATGGCACAGCCCGTCGTGGTCGACCTGCGCAACATCTACCGTCCCGAGGACATGGCTGCGCACGGCTTTACCTATGAGAGCGTGGGGCGGGCGTCTGAGCCCGGAATTTGATACGCTGTCACGCTGCCGGGAATTCGGTCATGGCCGGGCGTAGCCGTCCGAAGGACGGCGTCGCTTCCGCTCGCCTATGCCCAGCCATCCACGTCTTGATTTCTGGCGGCGAAGAAAGACGTGAATGCCCGGCACAAGGCCGGGCATGACGACGTGGTGATATCTTGTCCCGCACATTCGACACCCCTCTTCCGATCGACGCGGTGCTCGACGAACTCGATCGCACGCTTGCGGGCAACAACACCGCGGTGCTGGTGGCTCCTCCCGGCGCCGGCAAGACCACGCGGGTGCCGCTGGCGTTGCTCGAGGCACCGTGGCTGAAGAACAAGAAGATCATCATGCTCGAGCCGCGGCGGATCGCGGCGCGGGCCAGCGCGGAGCGGATGGCGCGGACGCTCGGCGAGCGGGCGGGGGAGACCGTCGGCTATCGCGTCCGCTTCGGCTCAAAGATCTCGCGCGCGACCCGGATCGAGGTCGTCACCGAGGGAATCTTCTCGCGGCAGATTCTCGATGACCCTGAATTGAACGGCGTCGCCGCCGTGCTGTTTGACGAATTCCATGAGCGCTCGCTCGATGCCGATCTGGGGCTCGCGCTTGCCCGCGACGCGCAGACCGGCTTGCGCGAAGATCTGCGTATCCTGGTGATGTCGGCAACGCTCGACGGCGCGCGGGTCGGTAAACTGCTCGGCGACGCGCCGGTGGTTGCGAGCGAAGGCCGCGCCTTTCCGGTCGAGACGCGCTATCTCGGCCGCAAGGCGGATGCGCCGATCGAGCGGCAGATGGCGGATGCGATCGCCACCGCGCTGCGTGCCGATCCCGGTTCGGTTTTGGCTTTCCTGCCGGGGGCCGCCGAAATCCGCCGCACGCAGAATTTTCTCGCCGAGCGGGTTCATGATGCGAGTGTGGAAATCGTGCCGCTGTTCGGCGCACTTGATGCAGCCGTGCAGGACCGTGCCATCGCACCGGCGCCGAAAGGAACGCGCAAGGTCGTGCTGGCAACATCGATTGCCGAGACTTCGCTGACCATCGAGGGCGTCCGCATCGTCGTCGATTCCGGCTTGGCGCGGGTGCCGCGCTATGAGCCCGATATTGGCCTGACGCGCCTGGAAACCGTGCGCGCCTCGCGCGCCGCGGTCGATCAGCGCCGCGGCCGCGCCGGCCGCACCGAGCCCGGTGTCTGCTACCGGCTATGGGACGAGCCGCAGACCGCGTCGCTTGCCGCTTACACCCAGCCGGAAATTCTCTCGGCCGATCTTTCCTCGCTGGTGCTCGATCTCGCGCAATGGGGCGTCCGCGATCCCGCAACGCTGGCGTTTCTCGACCCCCCGCCTGCGCCGGCATTGAAAGAGGCCAACAGCCTGCTCCTCGAACTCGGCGCGCTTGACGGCGATGGCCGGATCACCGCGGAAGGCCACAGCCTGCGGGCGTTGGCGCTGCCGCCGCGGCTGGCGCGCATGATCGTGGATTCGCATCGGCTGGGGGCGGGCGAAGAGGCGGCCGAAATCGCGGCGATCCTGACCGAGCGCGGGCTCGGCGGCGACAGCGTCGATCTCGACGTCAGGCTCGACCAATTCCGCCGCGACCGCTCGCCCCGCGCGACCAGCGCCCGCAGCCTGGCGCAGCGCTGGGCGCAACAAGTGGCGACGACGGAGGGGGCGCCCGAGGAGGCCGCCTCGCCCTCCACCGGCATCATGCTCGCGCTTGCCTTTCCGGATCGCGTCGCGCGCAACCGCGGCAATGGCAGCTTTGTTCTCGCCAATGGCCGCGGCGCCGCTGTCGAGCAAGCCTCGTCGCTGGCGCGCACGCCCTATATCGCGGTGGGCGAACTGACCGGCACCGCCGCGCAAGGACGCATCCTCCTTGCCGCGCCGATCGCGCAGGCCGATATCGAAACGCGCTTTGCCGACCAGATCGAAAATGCGGATGAGATCTCGTTCGATCGCAGCGCGATGGCGCTGCGCGCGCGCCGCAAGCGGACGCTGCATGCGATCACGCTGTCGGAAGCGCCGATGGCGCTATCGCCCTCGGCCGAGACTGCGCGCATTTTCGCCGCGGGATTGATCGCCGCCGGGCTCGACAAATTGCCGTGGTCGAAAGCGCTGAAGCAGTGGCGCGACCGCGTGATGTTTCTGCGCAAGGCGGGGGGCGAAAGCTGGCCCGACCTGTCGGATGCGGCGCTCGCGGCCGAGAGCGAGAACTGGCTGGTACCGGCGCTCTACGACAAGACCTCGCTGAGGGATTTTTCGCCTGGTGATCTCTCGGACGCGCTGATGGCTCTACTGCCGTGGGAGTTGCGCGCGCGGCTGGAGCGGGAAGCGCCGACGCATTTCGAGGCGCCGACCGGCACCATGCTGGCCATCGACTACGAGGCCGAGCAGGGCCCGACCATTGCCGTGCGCCTGCAGGAATTGTTCGGGCTCAACACCCATCCCTCGATCGCCAAGGGCGCTGTGCCGTTGGTGCTGGAATTGCTGTCCCCGGCGCAACGCCCGGTGCAGGTGACACGCGACCTTCCGGGCTTCTGGCGCGGCAGCTATGCCGCTGTACGCTCCGACCTGCGCGGCCGCTATCCCCGCCACCCCTGGCCGGAAGACCCGGCGAATGCGCCGCCGACGCGAAGGGTTAAGCCGCGGGGGACGTGAGTCGGTTAACCCCGGCGAGAGGGGCTGTCTCTGCGAGTACCGGTGCCGAGATAGCCGTAGCCGCTCACCGGATTGCTACGCAATCCCGATCTCTCCCCCGCAAGCGGGGCGAGGTTGAAGACGGCCCCGTTAACGCTTCACTCATCCTTTTCGTCAAAATGGCAGGCCCGGCCATCGCCGTTAGTCGCGGGTTCGCGACTGGCGTGGTGATATCGGCGGTCTGGCAAAGCGAGCGTGGCGTATGCGTAACCTGATGATCCTTGCCGCCGTTCTGGTTGGCCTCGGCACCTATATGGGGCAGATGGCGAGCAAGATGTCGGCGGCACCGGCGCCGGCACCCGCCAGCGCACCGCCGAAAAAGGCTCCGCCGCAAACGGTCGCGCAAGCCTCCGGCCGCACCCTCGACATTCCCCGCGATGCCCGCGGTCATTTCCAGACCGACGGCCACATCGACGGCCAGCGCATCAATTTCCTGGTCGATACCGGCGCCTCGCTGGTGGCGTTGAATGAGAAGTCCGCGGCCCGCTTCGGCCTGCGTCCTTCCCTCAGCGACTACAACGCGACTGTCTCCACCGCCAACGGCACCATCAAGGCCGCGCGCGCGCGGCTGGCGATGATCGACCTCGGCGGTCTGGTGGTGCGGGACGTCGACGCGCTGGTGCTGCCGGACGAAGCGCTGTCGGAAAACCTGCTCGGCATGTCGTTCCTGTCGAAGCTGAAACGCTTCAACTATGCCAACGGCAGGCTTGTGCTGGAACAGTAAGGTTACCCGGCTACCAAACCGCCGCAATTGATCGCCACAACGCGCCGGCCCGCTATCGCCCGGCCTGCGTATTCGCTATGGCTGCGGTTCCCTCAGCATTCACGACAAGGCCATTTCATGTTTCCGAAGCCCAAATCCGCGCTGGTTCCGAATACCTATGCCTTCGAATCCGGGCCGATGGTGAAGGCAACCGGCTTTCGCGAATATGATGCGCGATGGCTGTTCGAGAAGGAAATCAACCTGATGGGCGTGCAGGCGCTGGGCATGGGGCTCGGCGCGCTGATTGCGGAACTTGGCGTCAAACGGGAAATCGTCACCGGCCATGATTTCCGCGGCTATTCGGCGTCGATCAAATACGCGCTGATTTCCGGTCTGATGGCGGCTGGCTGCAAGGTGCATGACATCGGGCTTGCGGTAACGCCGATGGCCTATTTCGCGCAGTTCGATCTCGACGTGCCTTGCGTCGCGATGGTGACGGCGTCGCATAACGACAATGGCTGGACCGGCGTCAAGATGGGCGCCAACCGCCCGCTCACTTTCGGTCCCGACGAGATGACGCGGCTGAAGGAAATCGTGCTCAACGCCGAGTTCAAGAACCAGGTCGGCGGCTCCTACCAATTCCACGAGAATTTCCCGGCGCGCTACATCGCCGATCTCACCAGTCGTCCCAAGCTGAAGCGCAAGCTCAAGGTTGTTGCCGCCTGCGGCAACGGCACCGCGGGCGCGTTTGCGCCGCAGGTGCTGGAGGCGATCGGTTGCGAGGTGATCCCGCTCGATACCGAGCTTGACCACACTTTCCCAAAATACAATCCGAATCCCGAAGACATGGAGATGCTGCACGCGATCCGCGACGCGGTGCTTCAGCACAAGGCCGATGTCGGCTTGGGCTTCGACGGCGATGGCGATCGCTGCGGTGTTGTCGACAATACCGGCGAGGAAATCTTCGCCGACAAGGTCGGCGTGATGCTGGCGCGCGACATGTCAGCGATCCACAAGGATGCGCAGTTCGTCGTCGACGTAAAATCGACCGGCCTGTTCGTGACGGACCCGGTGCTGCAAAAGCAGGGTGCAAGAACCGCCTACTGGAAGACCGGCCATTCCTACATGAAGCGCCGCACCAACGAGATGGGCGCGCTGGCAGGTTTCGAAAAGTCCGGCCACTTCTTCTTCAACAAGCCGTTCGGCCGCGGCTATGACGACGGTCTCGTCTCGGCGATCGCGATCTGCGAGATGCTCGATCGCGCGCCGGATAAGTCGATGGCCGACCTGAAGAACGCGATTCCCAAGACCTGGTCGTCGCCGACGATGTCGCCCCATTGCGGTGACGAGGTGAAGTACGGCGTGGCGGATGCCGTGGTGAAGCATTTTGAAGCGCTGCAGAAGAAGGGCGACAAGGTCGCCGGCCAGAAGATCCGCGATCTCGTCACCGTCAACGGCGTGCGCGTCACGGTCGAGGACGGAAGCTGGGGCCTGGTGCGGGCCTCATCCAACAAGCCGGAGCTTGTGGTAGTGGTCGAGAGCCCGGTCTCCGAACAGCGCATGCGCGACATGTTCGAGGCGATGGATTCCGTGCTGCGCACGCATCCCGAAGTCGGCGAGTATAATCAGAAGATCTAGAAGACCGCTCCATCTCGCCGGCCCGCAGCCATCGGCCTGCAACTGTTCGTGTTGCCCCGGAACGCTTTCGATTTGACTGCGTTACGGGGGGCAACCGGTAAAGCTGCAAGGCTTGCGCTCATGGTTCTCTTGAAGATATCCGCAGTTGTCGTCGTTGCGATCGCCATGGCGCTGGCGCTCGCTCATGCACTGGAATTACCCGGCAAAATGCGGTTGCAGAAGGAGCAATATCTGGCGGTCCAAGCGATCTATTATCCCGGCTTCACGATTGGCGGAGCAGCCGAGCCGGTAAGCGTGTTGTTGACGGCACTGCTCGCGTTTTTGACGCCGTCAGGGAGTCTGAGTTTCTGGCTGACGCTTGGCGCCTGCTGTGCGCTAGCCCTGATGCAGGTCGTCTATTGGGCATTCATCCACCCCGTGAATAATTTCTGGGTCAGGGATGTCAATCTGCAAGGCGCCGGCGCTGCCTTTTTCAGATTCGGTAGCAGCGGGTCGACGCGCTCAGGGCAAGCAGATTGGACCTATCTTCGCGACCGCTGGGAATACTCTCATGTCGCGCGCGCAGCTCTTGCCGTGATCGCGTTAGGCTTGCTCGTGACCGCCCTCATTGATTGAGGCTCTACATCTCCTACGCCGCCGGCACCGGCAGCGCGGTCACCGACTTGATCTTCTCCATCGCAAAGCGCGAGGTGACGTTCTTCAGTGGCACGGCGCTGATCAGCTTCTTGTAGAACACGTCGTAGCTCGCCATGTCGGCGACCACGACGCGCAGCATGTAATCGACGTCGCCGGCCATGCGGTAGAATTCCATTACCTCGGGCATGGCGCTGACCGCGCTGGCGAAGGCCTTCAGCCATGCTTCCGAATGATCGGAGCTCTCGACCGAGACGAACACCGAAATGCCGAGGCCGATCTTGTTCTGATCGACCAGCGCTACCCGCCGCAGAATCACGCCGTCGGCCTCCAGCCGCTGGATGCGCTTCCAGCACGGTGTTGACGACAGTCCGACCCGGTCGCCGATCTCGGCGACGGAAAGGGAGGCGTCCTCCTGCAATACGGTGAGGATCTTGCGGTCGATGGCATCCAGGCGGCGGTTGCCTTCGTGGAGCTGAATGGCGAGGTCGGTCATGAGAAAATTGTTCCATAGGCAAGGTTTTGATACCTCATATATAGAAAAATCTTCTCGTGCAAGCCCAACTATTGACCGGCCCGGACCACGCCCGCGCTTTGGCCGTGACTCAAAAGCTCTTCAACTTCAACACGTTGGGGCGCTGCGAAGGCGCCACCAAAGCGGGTGCATTTCAGCGCTGCCGCGGCGGAGGCGAACCGGAGCGCCTGCCGCAGTTCCTGCTTCTCGGTGATGGCCAGCGCAAATGCACCGTGGAACACGTCCCCGGCGCCGAGGGTATCTACCGTGTGTACCGGGAAGGCCGGGGTTTCCTGGATACCGCCGTTCTCGTCGAGCCAGATCGTGCCCCGGGGGCCGCGCGTGCCGGCCAGGAAGGACGGGGTCAGCTTTGCGATTTTCTTAAGCGCCTGGGCGTCGTCGGAGACGTCGGCGGTCTCCTGCAGTGGCTCGCTGGAGAACACCAGATGCGTGGAGGCGTTCAGCAGGCCCTCGCGCAGCGACATCGCGCGATCGACGTCGACGATCACGGGAATGCCGCGCCGGACGGCCTCGGCGCAAAGCTCGGTGCAGAATTCGGCGCAGCGGCTCTCGGTGAGGATGGCGGCGCAATCGTCCAGCAGTGTGTCGAAGTCGGGCAACTTCACATGCCACAGTTTCGGATCGCGGAAGGTCACGATGGTGCGCTCGCCGGACGGATCGATCATCACCGCCGAGATCGGTGTCACCAGCCCCGGCATGTGGATGAGATGCTTCGTCTCGATGCCCTCTTGAGCCATCTGATCGAAGATGAAGCGGCTCGAGGTTTCCTTGGCGTCGCCCATCGGCCCGCAGATCGAGGCGCGGCCACCGAGCCGAACGATACCGATCGCGCCATTGAGCGCGTTGCCGCCGCAGATTTCGTCGAATGCGGTGGCGTTCTCCTTGGAGCCGCGCCCGGGAACGCCCGGCGTATGAAAGGTCAGGTCGCGCACCGGCATGCCGATGCAGAGAATCCGCGGCGGGAGTTTGGGCGCCTTGTCTTGAAAGTTCATGTGGGTTCCGCCTTCTGCCGGAACCAGGGTCCGGAGTTAATCGACTGGCCCATGGACGGTTCCCGCTATGCGCTGGTTTCGTTTCCCCCATGCACCCAGCGGCCGATCAGATGGTGCGCTATCGCAAACGGATGTGCGGCAAATAAGCCATCAGGATGTTCGCGTCGGTGCATCAATGCGACCTCGTCGCGGCTGAACCAGCGCGCGTCCTCGAGTTCTACGCGATCCACCACGATATCCTCGTTGAGCGCGCGCGCGGAGCATCCGATCATCAGCGAGGACGGATAGGGCCATGGCTGGGTCATGTAATAGCTGACGTCGGTGCAGTGGATGCCGGATTCCTCGAAAATCTCGCGGCGGACCGCGTCCTCGATGGTCTCGGCCGCTTCGACGAAGCCGGCCAGACATGACCACATCCCGGGCATGAACTGCTTCTGCCGGCCCAGCAGGCATTTGTCCCCTGACGTCACCAGCATGATCACGACCGGGTCGGTGCGCGGAAAATGCTCGGCCTTGCAGCTCGGACACTCGCGCTTCCAGCCGCCCTCCTTCATCGCGGTGCGCGTGCCGCAATTGGCGCAATAGCCATGGCGCTGATGCCACGTCACCATCGATTTCGCCATGGCGATCGCGGATAGCTGTTCCAGCGGGGCGGCGCCCTGCATCGCCATGCCGCGCAGCTCGGTCACGGCGACGTCGTCGCGTCCGATCAGTTTTTCAACGGCCGCGGCGGAAATGCCCATGCCGAAAATCGGCGCGCCGTCGCGCAGGCCCAGAAAGATCGTGCCGGGATTGGCGCCGAGCTTGACGGCCTCTTCGACGCCGAGCAGCACGCGCGGCCCTTCGGCCTCCTGTCTCACCAGAAGCGAGTCGCGGTAGATCACATAAGCGCCGGCGTTGCGCTGGTTCTCCAGCGCGAACAGTTTTTCGTCATTGGTGCGCAGATGTGCCGCGCGATCCAGAATATTGGTAACGAATGCGGGTCTTCCCAGCGGATACCTGTCGAATGCGGACATCTATTCAACCCAACCAGATCTTGCGGCGAAGCGCGTTGATGAAATTCTGGACTTCCTCGGCGTCATGCGCCAGCGGCGGCATCACGCCCCAGACCGGGCGCGGCCAGGCCGCGTCGCTGGTACGGCGAGCGATAATGTGGACATGCAACTGCGGCACCAGATTGCCGAGCGCCGCGACATTGAGCTTGTCGCATTTGGTGATCTCTTTCAGCGCCCGCGAGACCCGGGCGATTTCGGTCATCAACTGCGCCTGCGCCACCTCGTCGAGGTCGATGATTTCCACCGCACCCTCGCGGCGCGGCACCAGCAGCAGCCAGGGGTAATGCGCATCCTTGATGACTAGCACCTTGCACAGCGGCAGGTCGCCAATATCGATCGTGTCCTTTTGGAGCTGGGAGTGCAGCGACCAGGCGGAGGCGTCAGAGGGCATCAAGTGTTCTCTATTCTGGAGATAGCCTTGCAGAGAGTGGTTCTGCAAACAACTGCCGTCATGCCCGGGCGGAAGCGCGTTTTCGCGCCAGAGACCCCGGCATCCGGGCTTTTTTACGCGACGCTGAGGAAGCAAGACGTGGATGGCCGGGTCAAGCCCGGCCATGACGAAATGGGGGTGTTCCGGCGCATGGCCCCACCAACCCCGCTTGCTTTCCGGCCCTTTTGGCCCCAAATAGGGACCGGGAGATTGGCGGTGGACGAGCCACTCGCCAACCGGGTCAGGTCCGGAAGGAAGCAGCCCTAACGAGGTCCGGATCGGGTCGCTCGTCAGTCTCCTACCTGTTTTTCGAGCGAATCGAGCGGGAAAGCGGCCAGTCCGCGCCATGCGCTAGATTTCGTTCCTATCCGCAAGCCGGCCCCGAGAGACAATCAGTTGCGGATCGACCGATGAGTGATGCTGGCGCTCCCCCCGACAAGTCAGACGGCCAAGGTGGTCTCGGTGGCGAGACCGCCAAGCCCTACCGGGTGCTGGCGCGAAAATACCGTCCCTCCAGTTTCGACGACCTGATCGGCCAGGAGGCCATGGTCCGCACCGTTTCGAATGCGTTCGAAACCGGGCGGATTCCGCAGGCCTGGATCCTGACCGGCGTCCGCGGTGTCGGCAAAACCACGACGGCGCGGATTCTCGCCCGTGCGCTCAACTACGAAAAGCCCGATGGCTCGGTGAAGGGACCGACCATCCACATGCCGGACCTCGGCGTGCATTGCCAGGCGATCATGGAAAGCCGGCACATGGATGTGCTGGAAATGGACGCCGCCTCCCATACCGGTGTCGACGATGTCCGCCAGATCAATGACAGCGTGCGCTATGCGCCGGCCAGCGCTCGCTACAAGGTCTACATCATCGACGAAGTCCACATGCTGTCGACGGCGGCCTTCAACGCCTTCCTGAAGACGCTGGAAGAGCCACCCGAACACGCCAAATTCGTCTTTGCCACCACCGAAATCCGCAAAGTACCGGTCACGGTGCTGTCGCGCTGCCAGCGTTTTGATCTCCGCCGGGTCGAAGCCGACGTGCTGATGGGGCATCTCGCCAACATTGCGACCAAGGAAGGCGTCGAGGTCGAGCCCGAGGCGCTCGGCATCATCGCCCGCGCTGCGGAAGGCTCGGTGCGCGATTCGTTGTCGCTGTTCGATCAAGCGATTGCCCATGCGGCGGGCACCGTGCGCGCCGATGCCGTGCGGCAGATGCTGGGCTTGGCCGACCGCACCCGGGTGATCGATCTGTTCGAGCATCTGGCGCGCGGCGACATCGCCAGTGCCTTTGGCGAATTCCGCAGCCAATATGACGTCGGCGCCGATCCGGTGGTGGTGCTGTCCGATCTCGCCGAATTCGTCAATTTCGTCACCCGCGTGAAGATCGTGCCCGCCACCGCCGACAACGTCGCGTTCGGCGAGACCGAGCGCGTCCGCGCCCGGGAATTTGCCGCAAAGCTGTCGATGCGGGTGCTGTCGCGGATGTGGCAGATGCTGCTCAAGGGGATCGCCGAGGTCCAGACCGCGACCCGGCCGGCGGCGGCCGCGGAAATGGTGCTGGTGCGCATTGCCTATGTCGCCGACCTGCCGACGCCGGACGAGGCGATCCGGATGCTCGACCAGAACGGCGGAGGGACGCAGATTGCCTCTGGCGGCGCGGCGCCGGCACGGGCCGCACCCTCCGCACCGGTATCTTCAATGTCCGCTTCGCCGTTGCGTGCTCCGGCATCGCCCCGCTCAGGCGCGGAAGCCTCCGCCCGCCCGCAAATGGCACCGTCAGCACAAACGGACTCCGCGCCCGTGCTGCGAATCACGACCTTCCCGCAACTGGTGGCGCTCGCCGGCGAGAAGCGCGATATCCTGACCAAGACGGCGCTGGAAGCCGACATGCGCCTGGTCCGCTTCGAGGACGGGCGGCTGGAAGTTGCGCTGGAACGCGTCGCGGCGCGCGGGCTGGTCAACGACCTCTCCCGCAAGCTGGAACTGTGGACCGGGCGGCGCTGGACCGTGATCGTCTCCAACGAGGCCGGCCAGCCGACTCTGCGCTCGCAGAACGAGCAGGCGCGGAACGAGCACGCCCGCGCCGCGGAGGCCGATCCGCGGGTGCAGGAGGTGCTGGCGCGATTTCCCGGCGCCAAGGTGGTCGAGGTGCGCCGGCTTGCCGCCGAGCCGCCGGAATCCAATATTATCGCTGATGACTTGAACGAGAGCTCCGACGGCGACGACGACTGATCGGACGCTCGAGAGGACGGACGAATGGCTGATTTTCTCGGCATGATGAAGCAGGCCGCGCAACTGCAATCCAAGATGCAGGCGATGCAGGAGGAGCTCGGCAATCTCGAGGTCGAGGGCATCTCCGGCGGCGGGCTGGTCGCCGTGCGCATGACCGCGAAGATGGAAGTGAAGGGCGTTAAGATCGATCCGTCGCTGATGAAGGCCGAAGAGCGCGAGGTGCTCGAGGATCTCTTGGTGAGCGCGCATAATGACGCGCGGCGCAAGGCGGAAACCGCGGCGATGGAAAAGATGCAGGCACTGACCGGCGGCCTCGGCCTGCCGCCCGGGCTTGGTCTGACCTGAAATGGCCGCCAGCGTTGCCGGCCCTGAAATCGAACGCCTGATCCAGCTCCTAGCGCGGCTGCCGGGGCTGGGCCCGCGCTCGGCGCGGCGCGCGGCGCTGCATCTGATCAAGAAGCGTGAAGCCCTGATGACGCCGCTCGCGGGCGCCCTGCAGGTCGCCATCGACCGGATCCAGGTCTGCAAGACCTGCGGCAATATCGACACGCAAAATCCCTGCACGGTGTGCACCGATCCGCGGCGCGATCCCTCGACCATCGTCGTGGTCGCCGACGTCGCCGATCTCTGGGCGCTGGAACGCGCAAATGCGACCAACGGCCGCTATCACGTGCTCGGCGCCACATTGTCGCCACTGGATGGTGTCGGGCCGCAGGATCTGACCATCGATGCACTGGTGGCCCGCGCGCACGAATCACAAGTCGGCGAAATCGTTCTGGCGCTCAATGCAACGGTTGATGGCCAGACCACCGCGCACTACATCACCGATCTTCTGCAGGACGCCAACGTCAAGGTCACCCGGCTCGCGCATGGCGTGCCTGTCGGCGGCGAGCTTGATTATCTCGACGAAGGTACGCTATCGGCTGCCATGCGGCAGCGAACGCTGTTCTAACCCCACAGACGGAACTGATCGACATGACGAAACCTCGATTCGGCAGACGCTCCCGCTTTGCGCTCATCATGGCAGCGGCGCTGATCGCGCCTTCCGCATGGGCGCAGCAGGGCGAGCCGGCGCCGAAGCCCGGCAAGCCGATGAATGCCGGCGACGTGTTGTCAGGTGAACTTAACGCCATGAAGGGCGGCAAGAAGAGCAAGCGCGCCGCGACCTACCAGATCACCAGCGAACCGCGCCGGCTGCCGCCGCCGAACGGGCTGTGCAATCTCGAAACCGGCCCTGAGACATTCCAACTCGTCACCACCAGCGACGCCCAGGCCGCGCAGCTCAAAAATTTCATCGGCAAGGAAATTTCCGTGAAGGTCGACGAAGTCGCCTGCGCCCAGGACGCCGGTCAGATGAGCGAGGCTGTGATCACCAAATGGAGCGTGGTGACCAAGCATTGAGTTGCGAACTTCGTAGCCCGGATGGAGCGAAGCGCAATCCGGGATGATCTCTCCGCCTGTATGCCGACCCCGGATTTCGCTTCGCTCCATCCGGGCTACAAACGCTTAAACTTTCACCGGCCCCACTGCCTCGAAATGCCCGCGCCGCTGCAGCCACGCCAGCAGGATCAGGCTAGGCACAGCCACTACGACCGAGATCACGAAGAACAGCGGCCAGCCCGTTGTCTCCGCCACAAAGCCCGCACCTGAGGACAAATAGGTGCGTCCGACGGCGGCGAGCGCGGTGAGCAGTGCGTATTGGGTCGCGGTGTGCAGCGGATTCTGGCACAGCGCCGAGAGATAGGCGACGAAGATCACGGTTCCGATCGCGCCGGTGAAGTTTTCCGCCGAGATGGCGACGGCCAGCGCCCACTGGTTGGTGCCGACAAAGGCGAGCCACGCGAACACGAGGTTGGAGATCGCCTGCAGCACGCCGCCGATCCACAGGCTTGCGACCAGCGAATAGCGCCGCGCCACATAGCCGCCGGCAAAACCGCCAATCAGGGTCGCGGCGAGGCCGACGCCCTTGACGATGGCGGCGTAGTCGTTGCGGGTGAAGCCAAGGTCGATCACGAACGGCGCGGTCATGGTACCGGAAAATGCGTCGGTGAGCTTGAACAGCACCACGAAGGCGAGCGCCACCCAGGCATGCTTGCGGGACAGAAATTCGGAGAACGCCCCGATGGCCGCATGCATGACGCGGGCGAGAGCCGACTCGTCGCGGGTCGCTTCTTCCGCGCGCACCGATTGCTCGGGCTCGGTGGCGGCGAGCGCCGTGAGGGTGCCGATCAGCACCAGCGCGGCCATGACGACATAGCCCCACATCCACGCTGAACCGCGCCCGATGCCGGTGCTCTCGAACGCCGTCACGATGAACAGCACGCCGGCGGTCGACACCAGCATGCCGATCCGGTAGGCCGCGACATACGAGGCCATGCCGGCGGCCTGCTCGCTCTCGGGCAGGCTTTCGACGCGAAACGCATCGACGACGATGTCCTGGGTCGAGGACATCATGGCGACCAGAAGCGCGCCCAGCGCCACGAACAGCGGCGAGCGCGCCGGATCCGTCAGCGCCAGCAGCAGGATTGCGCCGATCAGGAGCAGTTGCGAGAACACCAGCCAGCCGCGGCGGCGGCCGAAGGCGCGGGTGAATACCGGCACATGCAGCGCATCGACCAGCGGCGCCCAGATGAATTTAAGCGTGTAGGGCGTGCCGACCAGCGCGAACAGCCCGATGGTGACGAGATCGACGCCGGATTCGCGCATCCATACCAGGAGCGTCGATCCTGACAGCGCCAGCGGCAGGCCGGACGAAAAGCCGAGCATCAGCACGATCAGCACGCGGGGTTGCAGATACACGGCCCAGGCCTCGCGCCAGGTTGGCGCGGGGGCAGGTGTGGCCGATGAGGATGTGGTTTCAGGTGCGGTCATGCGAGGGGGTTAGCAGACTCCGGTGTCTTCCCTCTCCCCTTGTGGGAGAGGGTGGATCGAATGAGCGAAGCTCATTCGAGACGGGTGAGGGGTCTGTTTCCGCGGATAGAGACCCCTCATCCGGCGTGGACTGCGTCCACGCCACCTTCTCCCACAAGGGGAGAAGGAAAGAAACTACTCCCCCGCCTGCAGTTTGCGCGGCACGGGGAACAGTTCGGCCGTTCCGCCCTTCACCACGCGCGGTGCCTCGATCGGAGCATCCGCCTTGCTGAAATCGAGTTCCTCGATCCGGCCCGCCCGCTTCTCGATCTTGTCGGCGGAAATCAATATCTGCCGGACGTCCTCGTTCACATCGCCAAAATGCTTCTGCAGCTTCAGCACGCGATCACGCAGGCGCCCCAGATCGTCGCCGAGGTTGAGCACCTCGGTGCGGATCTGGTCGGCGGCATCGCGCATCCGCGCGTCTTTTAAAATCTGCTGCATCACCTGGATCGCCAGCATCAATAGCGAGGGCGACACCAGCACGACGCGGGCGCGGTAGGCCTTCTGGATCACGTCGTCAAAACCGTCGTGGATTTCGGCGTAGACCGATTCCGACGGCACGAACATCAGCGCGGTGTCCTGGGTCTCGCCGGTGATCAGATATTTCTCGGCGATGTCGTTGACATGCTTCATCACGTCGTTGCGCAGGCGTTGGGTAGCAAATTTGCGCTCCTCGTCGCTGCGCGCATCATGCAGCGCGGTCATCGCTTCCAGCGGGAATTTCGCGTCGATGCAGAGCGGGCGCTGATCGGGCAGGAACACGACGCAGTCCGGCCGCTTGCCGGTCGAGAGCGTGTACTGGAATTCGTAAGCGCCCTGCGGCATGCCGTCCTGCACAATCGCTTCCATCCGCGCCTGGCCAAAGGCGCCGCGCGACTGCTTGTTGGCAAGGACGTCGCGCAAGGTCGTCACCTGCGAGGTCAGGTCGGTGAGATTCTTATGCGCGTTATCGATGATGCCTAGCCGCTCATGCAGCACGCGCAAGCTATCCATGGTGTGGCGCGTGGTGGCTTCCATCGACTGGCCGACCCGATGCGTCACCGAATCCAGCCGCTCGTTGACGGCGCGCGCCATCTCGGCCTGGCGGCCGGCCAGCGACTGGGCCATGGCGTCGACCCGGCCGGTGGATTCGCTCTGCGCCCGCAGCATCTCGCTCAGACGCTCTTCCAGTTCATCGGCGCGGATCGCCTGCGCCATCGCCAGTTCCGCGCCCCGGCGGCCGGAGCGGGCAATCACGATGGCGATGGTCAGCAACAGTACCAGCGCGAGCGTGCCGAACCCGATCAGCGCCTCGCCAACGTGAATCGGCAGGTCGCCGACCGTGAGAAGAATTTCGTTCATGTCAGCCTTGTAGCCCGATTCGCCGCCGAGCGCGAACGAAGAGGGAACATTTGTGGTAAACGGCGGGTTAATTTTCGTGGTTAACGCCGCGTTAAAAATCATGGTTAAGGCCGCCTTAACGGGCTTCCCGGCGCATTGACCCCGGCAAATCAGCAGCTTAAATCGCGCGCTATGGCCCTTAGAGAAATCATCATCCTGCCGGACAAGCAGCTCCGGCTGGTCTCCAAACCCGTCGAGAAGGTGACGACGGAGATCCGCAAACTCGCCGACGACATGTTCGAGACCATGTATGACGCGCCCGGCATCGGGCTCGCGGCAATCCAGGTCGCGCAGCCGCTGCGGCTGATCACCATGGATCTCGCCAAGAAGGACGAGAACGGCGAGACCAAGCCGAAGCCGCGCGTCTTCATCAATCCGGAAATCCTCTCCTCGTCGGAGGAAATGTCGGTCTACGAGGAGGGCTGCCTCTCGATCCCCGAATATTACGAGGAGGTCGAGCGCCCCGCGAAGGTTCGCATCCGCTTTACCGATCTCGACGGCAAGGTGCACGAGGAAGACGCCGACGGCCTGTTCGCCACCTGCATCCAGCATGAGATCGACCATCTCAACGGTGTACTGTTCGTCGACTATCTGTCGAAGCTGAAGCGCGACCGCGTGATGAAGAAATTTACAAAAGCCGCCAAGCGCGCGGCGGAGTAGGCCCCACCCTATCGACCGTCATGCCCGGGTTCGTGCCGGGCATCCACGCCTTCCTTTCTCGCTGCCAGCAAGACATGGATGGCCGGGACAAGCCCGGCCATGACGGAGTAAACTAGAATCGTACCGGGGTTTTCCACCTGATGCCACTCCGCCTCATCTTCATGGGCACGCCCGATTTCGCGGTGCCGACGCTGCTGGAACTCGTGGCCCATGGCCATGAGGTCGTCGCCGTCTACACCCGCGCGCCAAAACCGGCCGGGCGCGGCATGAAGATGCAGCTGAGCCCCGTGGAGCAGGAGGCGCGGCGGCTCGGCATTCCCGTGATGACCCCGAGCACCCTGAAGACGCCGGAAGCGCTCGCCGAATTCCGCACGCACAATGCCGACGCCGCCGTCGTCGTCGCCTACGGCATGATCCTGCCGCAGGCCATTCTCGACGCGCCGCGCTATGGCTGCTTCAACCTGCACGGCTCGCTCTTGCCGCGCTGGCGCGGCGCGGCCCCCATCAACCGCGCGATCATGGCCGGTGACGTCGAGAGCGGCGTGATGGTGATGAAGATGGATGTCGGCCTCGACACCGGTGATGTCGCGATGGCGGAGCGGCTGGCGATCACGGACAGCATGACGGCCGCCGACCTGCACGACGCACTGGCGCCGCTCGGCGCCGACCTGATGGTGCGCGCGATGGGTGGGCTGGAGCGCGGCGGATTGCAGCTCAGCAAACAGAGCGAGGACGGCGTGACCTACGCGGCGAAGATCGAGAAGGCCGAGGCGCGGATCGACTGGAAGCGGTCGGCGCGGGAAGTGCTGCGGCATATTCACGGCCTGTCGCCGTTTCCCGGCGCCTGGTGCGAGCTGGCCGCGGAAGCGGAGCCGGTGCGCCTCAAGATACTGCGCTGCGAGTTGGCGAGCGGGTCGGGTGCGGCTGGCGAGGTGCTGGATAACGACCTTGCCATCGCCTGCGGCGACGGTGCCATTCGCATTGTCGAGCTGCAGCGCGCCGGCAAGGGGCCGATGAAATCAGCGGAATTTCTGCGCGGCACGGCGCTGAAGCCGCCTGCGCGGCTGGACTGATGCCTCGCTACAAGCTCATTATCGAATATGACGGCACGCCGTTCTCCGGCTGGCAGATCCAGGATAATGCGCCGACCGTGCAGGGCGCGCTGGAAACCGCGGTGAAGGCGATCTGCGGCGAGGACGTGCGCGTGCATGGCTCGGGCCGTACCGACGCCGGCGTGCATGCGCTGGGGCAGGTCGCGCATTGCGACATTCAAAAGCCGTTTCCGCCGGGCCGGCTGCGCGACGGGCTGAACGCGCATCTGCGTCCGCATCCAATCGGCGTGCTCTCGGCCGACATCGTGGCCGATGATTTCGAGGCGCGCTTTTCAGCGAAGAAGCGGCATTACCGCTACCGCATCACCAACACCAGAGCCAACCTCGCGCTCGACATCAAGCGAAGCTGGCGGGTGCCGCGCCATCTCGATACGGATGCGATGGACGTCGCGGCCAAGCGGCTGCTCGGCAAGCACGATTTCACCACCTTCCGCGATACCGAATGCCAGGCGAAATCGCCGGAGAAGACGCTCGATCAGCTCGACGTAATCAGGGAAGGCGATGCGATTTCGATCCTCACCTCGGCGCGCTCGTTCCTGCACAGCCAGGTGCGCTCGATGGTGGGTTCGCTGGTGTGGGTCGGCGAAGGGCGCTGGAGCGCCGACGACCTCGCCGCGGCCCTTGCCGCCCGCAACCGTGCCGCCTGTGGCCCGGTGGCGCCGCCGGAGGGATTATATTTGGTGCGGGTGGAGTATTAGGCCGGCTTGAGTACCATGTGCGTGGCGTTCGCCGTTGCAACATGATCGGTCACCTCGTAGCCCAGGCTCGGCAGATCAAGCCCCGCGAACAGGCTCTCGCCAGATCCAAGCAGGATCGGCGCAATCGCAATGTGCATTTCGTCGATCAGACGGGCGCGCAGATATTGCTGGATGGTCGCGACGCCGCCACCCACCCTCACATCCTTGCCGCCGGCAGCCTCGCGCGCCTTTTGCAGCGCTGCCTCGATGCCCTCGGTCACGAAATGGAAGACCGTGCCACCCTTCATGGTGATGGGAGCGCGGGAATGATGCGTCAACACGAAGACATCGCAATGATAGGGCGGCTCGTCGCCCCACCAACCTTGCCAGGATTCATCCGGCCAGGGTCCACGTACCGGGCCGAACATGTTGCGGCCGAGAATCCAGGCGCCGATATTCTCAAAACCTCGCGTCGCAAAATCGTCATCCGGGCCGGTCGTGCCGGCATCCTTTGCGAACAGCATTTTCTGGATGGTCTGCGTCGGCAATACCCATTCGTGCAGTCCCAATCCGCCGACGCCGAGCGGGTTGTCGGCGTTCTGGCGGGGGCCTGCGCCGTAACCGTCGGCGGACACGCTGAAGCAGCGGACAACGAGCTTGCTTGTGGCTGAACTGGTCATGGCGTCACATCCTCAGGGATGATGACGGCACAAGTCAGGCAAAATAGCGGTCCAGCACCCCGCGGTAGATTTTCGTCAGCTTCTCCAGATCCGACACTGGCGTGCGCTCGTCGACCTGGTGCATGGTCTGGCCGACCAGGCCGAACTCGATCACCGGGCAGTAGCTCGAGATGAAGCGCGCGTCCGAGGTGCCGCCGGACGTCGAGAGCTCGGGCTTGCGTCCGGTGACTTCCTCGATCGCGCTCACAGCCAGATCGGTGAACGCGCCGGGTTTGGTCACGAACACGTTGGAGTTGGAATATTCCCATGTGATGCGGGCGCGGATGCGGTTGCCGCAGGCTTTCGCCAGCCGCTCCTCCACCAGGGCGCGCAGCGTCTCCTGGGTGTGGTTGTCGTTGTAGCGGATGTTGAATTTGGCGCGGGCCTGGCCGGGGATGACGTTGCTCGCGGTATTGCCGACATCGACCGAGGTGAATTCGAGATTGGACGCCTGAAACTGCGCGCTGCCATGGTCGAGCGGCTCGTCGGAAAGCGCCACGATCAGCCGCGAAATATCCGGCACCGGGTTCGACGCGCGGTGCGGATAGGCGACATGGCCCTGCACGCCGTCGACATGCAGCGTGCCGGATTGTGAGCCGCGGCGGCCGATCTTGATGCAATCGCCGAGCACTTCCACATTGGAGGGCTCGCCGAGCACGCAATGGTCGAATTTCTCGCCGCGTTCGGCGCACCACTTCAAAAGCTTGATGGTGCCGTTGACCGAAATGTCCTCTTCGTCGCCGGTGATCAGAAACGAGATCGAGCCCCGGCCATCTTTTTGCGGCTTGCCGCCATTGTCCTTCAGATATTGCAGCACGGCAGCGACGCTGCAGGCGATGCCGCCCTTCATGTCGACCGCGCCGCGGCCATACAGGAAACCGTCCTTCACTTCGCCCGAGAACGCGCCGAGTGTCCACGCCGTCTCGTCGCCGGGGGGCACCACGTCGGTATGTCCGGCAAAGGTGATATGCGGCGCCTCGGTGCCGATCCGGGCGTAGAGGTTGTCGATGTCGGCGGTGCCAGGCTCGCCGAAGGTGACGCGATGCACCTCGAAGCCGGCTTCTTTCAACAGGCGCTCAAGGACGCCGAGCGCGCCGGCATCGGCAGGGGTGACAGAGGGGCAGCGGACGAGGTCGCGGGTGATCGAAACGGCGTCATTCATACCCCGGCTTAACACGCCAAACCGGCGGCGGACCAGCCTTGTGCGGCACCATTTCGATCTCGCTTTGCTGGTCCCAAGGCGGCCGCATGTCGGGCCGCGGCTTCGGAGCCAGCGGATCTGCGCCGAACCGATTGGTCCTCCGCGAGCCCTTGAGGCAATACATCTCGATGAAGCCCCACAAGCAAAGAGCAGACGCGGCAATAGCGAGCGGCAGGTCGGCAGGGGAATCCGGAAGCCGGTCAGCAAACTGATTGTGGAGGCCGGGCACCGCGAAGAACGGCACCATCCACCAGCCGCTCTTGTCACGGTCGTGCAGCCGCTTGATGGAGGTCGCGAAAAAGACCCACATGAGCAGCGACGTGCCGAACAGCTTGATCAAGAGCCGGGGGAGGTCGGCCAATGTTAGGGATCGATACGCGTCGGGGTCCACCAGCTTGAAGAGGTCCGTGGCCCCGAAATGGAAGGATGCGGGGCCGCCGAACAGGCTGTGAATCGCAACGATCACCAGCCCCACAGACATCATCAAGCCCAACTCGATCACCCCCGCGAGCCACAGCTTGGCGCGGTTGATGCGGCCGTCAAAGCGGAACAGGTACCAGGTCCAGTCCATGCGCAAAGCTCCGGAGGGCGGAAGCCCGCGGTCCGGTACGTTAGTCGCGCGGGAAAAGTCCCCGGTTCGATTAGAGCGTTTTCAAGCGAAGTGGATACCGGTTCGCGTCAAGAAAACGCGTCAGATCAAGAATCTAGAGCCCCGTTTCGATCCAATCGAAACGGAAAAGGCTCTAGTTGTGGAGCCTCAACAGGTTGTTCCCGGTTAGAGCGAGTCTGCTGATGGGTGGCATCGCGCCGATACTGCCATGAGGGCGATGCCAATTGTAGCGGTGAAGCCATCTTGGCAGTTCGGCGGCGCGTTCTCCTGAGGTGTTGTAGGCGCGGGCATAAGCCCACTCGCGCAAGCTGGTCTGAATGAAGCGTTCGGCCTTACCGTTGGTCTTCGGCGTGTATGGCTTGGTGCGAATGTGCTTGAGGCCGAGGCGCTGGCAGGCTTTGCGGAAGGCGCGCGATTTATAGCAAGAACCGTTGTCGGTCATCACCCGCTCGACCCTGACGTCCAGGCTGGCGTAGTAAGCGATCGCAGCTTTGAGGAAGGCCACGGCGCAACCCTGCCGTTCGCTCTTCATGACCTTGCTGAAGGCGATCCGGGAAGCATCGTCGATACAGACGTGGACGTATTCCCAGCCAGGCCCTTCGCCGCGGGTACGCAGGTTGCTCTGACCGGTTCGATCGCCGGTGATGCGATGGCCTACCTGGTTGAACTTGCCGAGCTTTTTGATGTCGATGTGGATCAGTTCGCCGGGATGTTCACGCTCGTAGCGCCGCACCGGTTCGGCCGGTTCCAGGTCGCGCAACCGGTTCAATCCCAGTCGCCGCAGGACACGACTGACAGTCGCCGGAGAGATGCCGAGTTCGGCCGCGATCTGCTTGCCCGTGTGGCGCTGTCGGCGCAGCGCCTCGACCGCAGCGCATGTGGCAGGCAGGGTTTGGCCTGGCAATGAATGGGGCCGTGAGGAGCGATCACGCAACCCATCAACACCTTCCTCCCGGGAGCGCTTGACCCATTTGGCGACCGTCTTCGCTGTGACGTTGAACCGGAGCGCGGCTGCGGCCTTCGTCAGGCCGCCCTCGATCACGCTCCGCACCATGGCCTCTCGACCTTTCGGCGTCAGAGGCGCATTCTTATGGGTGTCCATTCGGTCCTCCGGGGATTGGCTAAAGCTTCGACAACTTCAGCTTCCTCGTTCAGGACTGGATGGACAACCTCCTGAAAGCTCACATCTAGTCGCGCAGCAATTCGTTGATGCTGGTCTTGGCGCGGGTGCGCTCGTCGACGCGCTTGACGATCACCGCGCAGGCGGTGGATGGGCCGGGCTGGCCGTTCTTCATGAGCTTGCCGGGCAGCGCGCCGGGAACCACTACCGCATATTCCGGCACCTCGCCGATGAAGATTTCGCCGGTCTCGCGGTCGACGATCTTGGTGGAGGCGCCGAGGAACACGCCCATCGACAGCACCGCGCCCTTGCGCACGATCACGCCCTCGGCGACTTCCGAGCGCGCACCGATGAAGCAGTCGTCCTCGACAATCACGGGCTCGGCCTGCAGCGGCTCCAGCACGCCGCCGATGCCGACGCCGCCGGAAATATGCACGCGCTTGCCGATCTGCGCGCAGCTTCCGACCGTCGACCAGGTGTCGATCATGGTCGCTTCATCGACGTAGGCGCCGAGATTGACGAAGGACGGCATCAAGACCACGTTGCGGGCGATGAAGGCAGAGCGGCGCACGATCGCGCCGGGCACAGCGCGGAATCCTGCATCGCGAAAACGATTCTCGCCCCAGCCCTCGAACTTCGATGGCACCTTGTCCCACCACGACGCCTTGCCGGGACCGCCGGGAATCTGGCCCATATCGTTGAGGCGGAACGACAGCAGCACCGCTTTCTTCAGCCACTGATTGACTTTCCACTTGCCGCTGGCCTCGCGCTCGGCGACCCGCGCCTCACCCTTGTCGAGCAGTTCGAGCGCGTGATCCACGGCCTCGCGAACCTCGCCTTTGGTCGACGTCGAAATGCCGTCGCGGGCATCGAAGGCGGAGTTGACGGTGGATTCGAGTGCGGACAGGGACATCGGGATTTCCTCGAGATTTCGGGCGAAGTTGACGCGCTTTTTCGGGATTTGGGGAGGGAGAGTCAAGAACACACTCGTCATGGCCGGGCATAGCCGTCCAAAGGACGGCGTCATTTTCGCTCGCCTATGCCCGGCCATCCACGACTTTCCTGCTCGCGGCGCGGAGATCGCAAATGATCGTCGCAATCCGGTTTTTACCTCCTCCTGGAGCGTCATCCGGCGCGGTCGAGGGCGAACGAGGCATCCACGCAACTCCACAGAAAACGTCCAAAGCCTGAAAAAGGTAAGCTGTCGTGTCAGTCCTTTGATCTGGATTAGCCGCATGCCCGGGCCTATCCTAAGCCCGTGGTCTCTCTCAACAGCTAACGGAGGAGAACATGCGCACCCTCAAAACGGCATTCGTAGGCGGATTCGCCGGAGCCTTGATGGCCAGCAACGTCGCGACGCTCCAAGCGGCTCCTTTACCGACTAATGTGGCAAGCATGAAATCAATGGTTACCGACGGCCTGATCCAGGTCCGCTGGCGTGGCGGCGGCTGGGGACACAGAGGTTTCGGAGGCTGGGGCTATCGAGGTGGGGGTTGGGGAGCGGCCGCGATTGCTGGTGCTATAATCGGTGGCGCGATCGCGAGCAGCGCATATGGCTATGGGGGCGGTCCGTATAGCGCATATGGCTATTATGGGGGCGGCCCGTATTACGGCGGCTATGACCCCGGCTACAGCTACTACCCGGCCTACGTCGACTATCGTTGGCAAGCAATCCAAGAACCCGGGGCCGCTAGCTTCTACCGACCTTACGGATACGGCGGGCAGCCTTGGGGCTATTGGTAGGCGGGAAATTCTGACGGCGTCGCCGCATTCGAGTTGACTGAGCCCGGATAGAGCGAAGCGCAATCCGGGATGGTTCACCGGTGGCGAGACCGTTCCCGGACTACGCGGAGCCTGTCATCGGTCGCGCGCTCGCGCGACCCGTTGGCTCCATCCGGAGCTACGCGGCGCTCAACCTCGCCAAAAACCCTGTCAAATCATCCGTCACGTGATCCACGTAAGCCGCATCGCGACCTTCCAGCTCCCAATCCTCGCGCACCACTTCCTTGGCGCCGTCGGGCACCACCAGCACCGTGGTCATGCCGAGCTGGTGCGGCACCACGAGGTTGCGGGCAAGATCCTCGAACATCGCCGACCTCAGCGGATCCACGCCGTGGACGCGCAGGAACCTGTCATAGGTCTGCGGCGCCGGCTTCGGTTCCAGTTCGGCGGCGATGATGTCGAACACCGCTTCGAAATGTTCTGTTATGCCGAGCCGTGCCAGCACTGCGCCGGCGTGGTCGGTCGAGCCATTGGTCAGGATCAGCTTGCGCCCGGGAAGTTTTGCGATCGCAGCCCCCATCGCGGGGTTCGGCTCCAGCGGCGAGTGATCGATCTTGTGGACGTAGGCCAGATAATCATCGGCGCGCACGCCGTGCTCGGTCATCATGCCGCGCATGCTGGTGCCGTAGCGGCGGTAATAATCCTTCTGGATCACGCGGGCTTCTTCCGCGGAGATTTTCAAGTATGCGCCGATGAACTCGCCGATCCGGGCGTCGACCTGCTGCCACAGATTGACGTGGTGTGGGTAGAGCGTGTTGTCGAGATCGAACACCCAGGTGTCGATATGCGTGAAGGGACGGGGAGTTGTCATGAATTCTCAACCATCAGGGCATCGCAAATCGCAGCGTCTTGCCGCCGCTTGACATATCGACCGGCGCAAAGCCGATTCCCGCAAGTCCACGCGTGCCGCAATCGCCCTGTTCCGATATCTCGAACTTGCTCTCGCGCGTGCAGAGCTCTTTCGAGCCGCCCCAGTTCAATGGCCTGTCGCGGTACTTGATGGCGCGGTTCTCGCCGTCGACGGCTTCGGCAAAACTATAGACCTGTTTCGGCTGGCCGGTCACATCGGGATGCAGGCATTTGCCGGGATCGATGCGGTACCAGCCGCGGCTGGTCACGGCCTTGCCGTCATCGGTGGCGACCGCGGCCATGATCTTGTGCGGCGTGTCGTTGCACCAGGTCAGCCCCGTCGAGGACGGCTTTTGCACGGCGTCGATCATGGTGGTGAAGAAAGTTTGCGACTGCACGGTCTCGGCAGCAAGCCCGCGGCTCTTCAGGAACGCCGCGAGCGCGGCCTGCGTCTTCGGCCCATCGACTCCGTCGATCGGGGCGGCGTCATAGCCGGCGATCACCAGCAGCCGCTGGATGCCGGCCAGCCGCGCCTGCTCGTCGTCATATTCTGAGTCCTCAGCGAGATAGGCGACGAGGTTGCCGTCATCGGTCCGCGTCGGCGTGATCTGGGTGAAGGGCGCGGGCGTCTGGTTGCCGCGGCACTGGCGGGCGGCGGCGATGACGAAATTGTCGGGGGCGACGCACAGCGTGTCGCTGCCGTTCTGCGGGATCGGCGAGGCGCCGTAGACGCCGAGCGCGCGTGCATTCAGCAGGATGCGGTCGGCGGTCAGCGCGCCCTGCAGCACCACACGGCAGGCGGCTGGATCGATCCGGAACCAGCCGCGCGTCGCGGTCGCCGATTTCTCGTCGATGCCGATCGCGGCCTCGACCACATAGCTCATGCGATTGCAGAGCTTCAAATCGGCAAAGGCGGGCAGCGAGGAAACGAACAGCGAGATCGCCGCCGCCGGCAGCGACATCAGGAAGCACGTCAAGGCCGAGCGTAGCTGCCGCAGCGCTCTCAACGCGTCATGCCCGGATTTATTCCGGGTATCCACGTCTTTGTTGCCGCGGCCGACAAAGACGTGGATGGCCGGATCAAGTCCGGCCATGACGACTTTCTTTTGCCGCTCGTGCATCACTTGTGGATCAGCGTG
The DNA here is from genome assembly GCF_009930815.1 of Bradyrhizobium sp. CCBAU 051011. Classification (NCBI taxonomy): domain Bacteria; kingdom Pseudomonadati; phylum Pseudomonadota; class Alphaproteobacteria; order Hyphomicrobiales; family Nitrobacteraceae; genus Bradyrhizobium; species Bradyrhizobium sp. CCBAU 051011. The sequence goes on from NZ_CP022222.1 coordinate 2,902,367, forward strand.
CCGGTGCCTTGATTCGTGAACAACTCCAGCAGCACCGCGTGCTGCATCTTGCCGTCGATGATGACGACGCCCTGCACGCCCTGTTCGAGCGCATAGATGCAAGTCTCGACCTTCGGAATCATGCCGCCGGAAATCGTGCCGTCGGCGATCAGCTTTCGCGCGTCCTTCACCGACAGTTCCGGTATCAGTTTCTTCGACTTGTCGAGCACGCCGGGAACGTCGGTCAACAGCAACAGCCGCTTGGCCTTGAGCGCGCCGGCCACCGCACCGGCAAAGGTGTCGGCATTGACGTTGAGCGTGTGGCCGTCATGTGAGGTCGCGAGCGGCGCCAGCACCGGGATCAGCTCATAGCCGATCAACTGGTTCAACAGCGTGAGATCGACCTTGTCGGGGTCGCCGACGAAGCCGAGATCGATCGCCTTTTCAATGTTCGAATCCGGATCGACCATGGTCCGCGACGTCTTCGACGCCTTCACCATGTTGCCATCCTTGCCGGAGAGGCCGACGGCCTTGCCGCCGGCCTCGTTGATGTAGCCGACGAGCTGCTTGTTGACGGAGCCGGCCAGCACCATCTCGACGATCTCGATCGTCGCCGCATCGGTGATGCGAAGCCCGGCGGCGAATTCCGACTGGATGCCGAGCCGCTTCAGCATGGTCGCGATCTGCGGCCCGCCGCCATGTACGACCACCGGATTGATCGCGGTCTGCTCCAAGAGCACGATATCGCGCGCAAAGGCTTTTGCGGTTTCCTCGGCGCCCATGGCATGGCCGCCATATTTGATGACGATGGTTTCCTCGTCGTATTGCTGCATATGTGGCAGCGCTTCCGACAGGATGCGGGCCTGATCGAGCGGGCTGATATTCTGCGTCATAAAGCGGGTCTCGCCATTGCCGATGTCGGGCCGGGTTCTATCTGATTGCCGGGCAGGGCGCAAAGTAGGGGATTTGCGGAGGCGCATGCCCCGAACGCAGCGCGTGGCCCGGCTGGAATGCTCAACCCCGCTTCGGCCAGGCGGCCGAAACCGCCAGTGCCAGCCAGCTCGCGATCAGCAGCGTCCCGCCGGTCGGCGCAGCCATTGGAAACAGCCCGCGCCCGGCATAGTGCCGCAGCGTCAGGTCGCCGGCGAACAGGCCGGCCGCGAGCACAAAGCCGCAAGCCGCGGTGATACCGATTCTCGCGTGCGCAATGCCGCGCTCCGCCAGTGCGACGGTACCCAATACCGCGCACGCATGAAACAGCAGCACCGACGAGGCCGCCGCCAGCCGCGAGGCGTCAGCGCCGTGGGCGGAAGCCGCCGCCAGCAGGACGCCGTCGGCGCCCATGATTCCGGCGAGAACGATCAGGATGCGGTGTGCGCGGTTCATCAGGCGCGCTCGTGCAACAGGCGCACCATCGCGGCGCGCAATTCCGGCATGCCGGCGCCCGAGCGCGAGGATGTCACCAGAACTTCCGGAAACGCGGCAGGATGCTTGGCGAGCGCGGCCGTGGTCTCGCTGATGGATTTTTCCAGTTCGGCCCGCTTCACCTGGTCCGCTTTGGTCAGCACCACCTGATAGCTGACGGCGGATTTATCCAGCGTCTTCAGCACGTCCTGGTCGACATCCTTGATGCCGTGGCGCGCATCGATCAGCACGTAGACCCGCGCTAGCGTGGCGCGCCCCAGCAGGAATTGATGGATCAGCTTGGTCCAGGAGGCGACCTGGGTCTTCGGCGCCGAGGCGTAGCCATAGCCGGGCATGTCGACCAGCCGCAGTGCCGCGCTGTCGGGGCCGTCGAAGAAGATCAGCTCCTGGGTGCGGCCCGGCGTGTGCGAGGTGCGCGCCAGCGCGTTGCGGCCGGTCAGCGCGTTGATGAGGCTGGATTTGCCGACATTGGAGCGGCCGGCGAACGCCACTTCCATGCCCGCCATTGGCGGCAGCGTCTCGATCGAGGGCGAGGCCCAGACGAACTTCCAGTCGCCGGCGAAGAGCTTTCGCCCCTCCTCGATCAGCTCCGCATCAGTCTCGGCGGTCATGCGAAGGTTCTCGGTTCACGCCGTCATTGCGAGGAGCGTAGCGACGAAGCAATCCATCTATCCCCGCGTCGAGGCATGGATTGCTTCGCTTCGCTCGCAATGACGGAGTGCATTGCGAGCACGCGGGATTTGTCACGTCTTCTCGACGGCCTTCTTGGCGAACGTCGCCTTCATGTTATCGAACAGCTCCACCTTCACGCCGTTCTTGCGCATGATGTAGCTCTGCTGGATCACCGAGAGCAGGTTGTTCCAGGCCCAGTAGATCACGAGACCCGCCGGGAAGCCCGCCAGCATGAAGGTGAAGATCAGCGGCATCCAGTCGAAGATCATCTTCTGGGTCGGATCCGGCGGCGTCGGATTGAGCTTCATCTGGATCCACATCGTGATGCCCATGATGATCGGCCAGACGCCGAGCATCAGATAGGCGCCGACATGCGGACCGAACACCGCGAGCGGATCGAACGGCAGTAATCCGAACAGGTTGAAGATCGTGGTCGGGTCGGGCGCCGAGAGGTCCTTGATCCAGCCATAGAACGGCGCGTGGCGCATTTCGATGGTGACGAACAGCACCTTATAGAGCGAGAAGAACACCGGGATCTGCAGCGCGATGGGAAGGCAGCCCGCGATCGGGTTGATCTTCTCCTTGCGGTAGATCTCCATCATCTCCTGCTGCTGCTTCTGCCGGTCGTCGGGATAGCGCTCCTTCAGCGCTTGCAGCTGCGGCTGCACCGACTTCATCTTCGCCATCGACTCGTAGGATTTGTTGGCGAGCGGGAAGAACAACAGCTTGATCAGCAAGGTCACCAGCAGAATGGAGACGCCGAAATTGCCAAACACGTGGAAGAAATAGTCGAGCACCAGGAACATCGGCTTGGTGATGAAGTAGAACCAGCCCCAGTCGATCAATAGGTCGAAATGGTTGAGCCCGAGCTGCTTGTTGTAGCCGCCGTGGCCGGCCAGCGGGAAGTTGATACCGACGACGCCGGCTTCCTTGGCCCCCGCAAACAGCCGTGCATTGGCGCTGCCGGTGCCACCGATCGCAATGGTCTGCGGATCCTGCAGGTAATCCGTCTGATAGCGAACCTTGGGACCCGGCTCTTCGGCGAGGAAGCGTGCCTTGAGGCGCGCCGACGTGTCGGGCAACAGCGCGGCCGCCCAATATTTGTCGGTGATGCCGAGCCAGCCGTTCGTCACGTTGAACTCGAAGCCCCGCCCGCCATTGCCCAGAACGGGCGCTTCCGCGACCGCCTTGTAGCCGTGTTCCTGCAGGCCCTTTTCGCCGAGATAGCCGATCAGGCCTTCATGCAGGATGTAGTAGCCCGAGACCTCAGGCGTGCCGTGGCGGGAGATAAGCGCGTACGGATAGAGCGTGACCGGCGCATTGCCGACGTTGGTGACGTCGTCCTTGATGGTGAAGAGATAGCGGTCGTCGATCGAAATGGTGCGGCGGAAGGTGAGGCCTTCGCCATTGTCCCATTTCAGCGTCACGGGCTTGTCCGGCGTCAGGCTGCCGGAGCCTTCCTGCTGCCATTCCGTCTCGCGGCCCGGAAGCCGCGCGGTCGAGCCCGAGGCCGCGACCCAGCCGAACTCGGCATAATAGGGATGCGCCGTGCCCGAAGGCGAGAACAGCACGATCGCGGGCGATTTCGGATCGACGGTGTCGCGGAACTTCTCCAGCGACAGGTCGTCGATGCGCCCGCCCTTCAATGCGATGCTGCCGGACAGCCGCGGCGTTTCGATCTTGATGCGCGGCGATGCGGCAATCGCGGCGCTGCGGCTGACGACAGGCTGGCTGGCGGGCGTGCTGACCGACGGCGTCGCGCCCGGCTGCGGCGTAGAGCCGGGGGTCGCCTGGGGCGACGACTTGGCGAGTTCGGCCTGGGTCTGGCTCTGCGCGCGCTGCCGCTCCATCTGCGGCGCGTTGTAAAAGTATTGCCACGCGATCAGCACGAGGCCGGACAGAATGACGGCGAGGATGGTGTTGCGATTATCGGTCATCGGTTTGGGTCTCGCCATTCAATTCGGATGTTTCGGCGCCTGCCGGTCAAGCCGGTTCAGCGCCGAACGGAGATCGTCGAGCATGGTTGCGAAGTCGCGGGTGAGCGCGGCCCGGCGGCCGACCAGCACATAATCATGGTGAGGTCGCATGGAAATGACGTCCAGCCGCTTCACCAGTTCGCGAAGCCTGCGCCGGATGCGATTGCGCTCGGTGGCGGTACCGTTCTTCTTGGTAACGGTGAAGCCGATCCGGATCGGGCCATCATCGGCGCGGGCCCGGCCCTGCACCACGAAGGCAGCGCTGTTGGCCCGCGTGCCATTGGCAACGGCGAGAAAGTCCGCCCGCTGCCTCAGCCGATCCATGAATGATATCTCCGGAAAGGATCCGGCTCAGGCGCTCAGACGCTTGCGGCCGCGCGCACGGCGAGCGGCGAGGACCTTGCGGCCGCCGGCGGTGGCGAGACGGGCGCGGAAGCCGTGACGGCGCTTGCGCACCAGTTTGCTGGGTTGATAAGTCCGCTTCACGGGTAGTTCTCCGCTGACCGGGCAATTTGCCTGTTGGATTGAGATCAAGTCCGATGATGCGGGCCGGCCCAAACGGGCCATTTACGGCCCCAAATGAGCCGCCCCCGGGGATGCCGGGCCATCGCGGACAGTTGGCGCGGCTTATAAGGGAGCGACCTGTTTTCGTCAATGTCAGGGGTTGCCGTAGCGCCCGTTCTTTGAAACGTCGCAATTGGGGCGAATATATCTGTTTTCGCGGGGTTTTTAGGGGCGAGACGGCGGCGTGCCCGGACGATGGGAACCGCGGGACATTAGCGATCGGTAATTTGACGGGCCGTTGGCTCAAACGCATCCTCGGAATCACGCGGTAACCGACCTATATGGGCCACAGGTTGGCCTGTCCGGCGGGCTCAAAGCAGAGATATCAAGGCGGATATTCGTGTCAGCGACCGACGACCAGCCGACTCTTCAAGCGCCGCGGCCCCAGGTCCCGCGTCGGCTCGGCTTGTCGGGCAAGCTTCTGCTGCTGACCATCCCCCTTGTGATGATCGCGGGCCTGATGATCTATGTGCCGGCGATCGCGAATTTCTGGACCAACAGGCTGAACGACCGGCTCGCCGCGGCCAATACCGCTGCCCTGGTGCTTGATGCGGCACCCCTGGGCATGGTTCCGGATTCGCTGGCGCGGCAGATCCTGACCAGCGTCGGCGCGCGGGCGGTCGCTATCAAGATGGGGCAGCAGCGCCGGCTGCTGGCCAGCGCCGACCCGCCGGCGACGATCGATCATGACGTCGACCTGAGAACTTTGACGGTGTGGTCGGCGATCGTCGAATCCCTTGAGACCATGCTGGAGCGTGGCAACCAGTCGATCCGCGTGGTGGGTCCGGCACCTGGCGGCGCGCAGTTCATCGAGGTCGTAATCGACGAAGCGCCGCTGCGGCAGGCGATGTACCGCTTCTCCCGCAATCTGATCCTGGTCTCGCTGCTGATTGCCACGCTGTCCGCGGGGCTGGTTTACCTCGCGCTGCATTATCTGTTCGTGCGGCCGATGCGGCGGCTGACCGCCAATCTCGTCGGCTTCCACGAAAACCCGGAAAGCGCAGCGCGCATCATCGTGCCGAGCCAGCGCGGCGACGAGATCGGCATTGCCGAGCGCGAATTGTCCGATATGCAGCGCGACCTCGTCTCGATGCTTTCGCAGAAGAGCCGGCTCGCCGCGCTGGGTCTCGCCGTGTCGAAGATCAACCACGATCTGCGCAATCTGCTGGCGTCCTCGCAATTGCTATCCGATCAATTGGCCAGCGTGCCGGATCCGCGGGTGCAGCGCTTTGCGCCAAAACTGATGCGCTCGCTGGAGCGCGCCATCGACTTCTGCCAGTCCACTCTATCTTATGGCCGCGCCCAGGAAGCCGAGCCCGACCGCCGCATGATCCAGGTCGAGCCCGTGGTCACCGAGGTGCGCGAATCCGCCGGCCTGGCCGCCGACGCCTCGATCACCTGGATCAGCGCGATCGAGCGCGGCCTCTCGATCGATGCCGATCCCGACCAGCTGTTCCGCGTGCTGCTCAACCTGGTGCGCAATGCCGCTCAGGCGCTGGAAAGCGCCAAAGGGGATGCCGCGACCCTGCAGATCCGCATCACCGGCCGCCGCGAAGGCTCGGTCGCCATCATCGAAGTGTCCGACACCGGCCCCGGCGTGCCGGCGAAGGCGCGTGAGCACCTGTTCGAGGCGTTCCAGACCTCCGGCCGCCCCGGCGGCAGCGGGCTCGGCCTTGCGATCGCCGCCGAGCTGGTCCGCGCCCATGGCGGCGACATCCATCTGGTCGAAGGCACCATCGGCGCCACCTTCCGCGTCTCGATCCCCGATCGCCCGGTGGAACTGCAGAGCGTCCGCAACGAGCGGGCGCGGGCGTAAGCATTTGGTTTTCCACGTCATTCCAAGGCGATGCGGTAGCCTCGAACCCGGAAGCCGGAGGTTTCGTCGCGAGATTCCCCCGCTGCGCGGGGCACATCTGAGGTTCGCGCCATCGCACGCCCAGGGATGACGGAAATACTGCCCCGAATTGGCCCTCCGATCGCATCCCCCCACCTTGCAAAGCGAGGCCGGAGCGGGTAGCTAAAGCGCTCTTTCGCGATCCTCCGACTTATCGGATGCATCGGGGCCTTTCAGGCTCAAATGCCACAGCGAAAAACGCGCCCGTAGCTCAGCTGGATAGAGCACCAGACTACGAATCTGGGGGTCAGGAGTTCGAATCTCTTCGGGCGCGCCAGCACTTAGCCACTACTTACCGTGCAAAAAATATTGGCCTTTTACGGGTTTTGCAAGGAAGTGAGCGCGCCGGCCATCCCCGAGAGCCCGATACTTTAGTGCCCTTCTAGCTTCTGCATTGTGAGGGTGCGGTCCCTAGACGCGAGCGCAACCTTGCCAAAGTCGGGTTCGAGCCCCTTCGCCCGCTCCAATTTTTCAAGCACTTAGCTTGCTATTGGACCATCCGAAAAACTGCGGCGGTAGCGGTGGTAGCTTGCGAGGCGCGCTATGCGACGGCCGTAAGCGGTTAGTCACCATCCTCGGATCGACGCCAGCGGCACGACAAATCGCGCGGCACGATTTAAGGCATTCTTCGTAGGTCAGGTTGCACTGTGGCGGACGTTCCCGTTCGACAGGTCCACCCTATGACGCACGCCGTCCTGAAGCTCCAAAAGATTAGCCCGCAAAGCTTGAGGTCGCTTGGCCTCAATGAAGCGTGGCTTCAACAGCAAATCTTGGACGATCCATCGCTTCTAGGGTTCGGCGACTTGCAGGTCATCAAGCGCGAGCGAATCCAAGCATCAGGTGGCCGCATCGACTTCCTCATGGCGGACTTCGAAAACGAAATTCGGTATGAAGTCGAAGTCATGCTTGGCCCGGTCGATGAGAGCCATATCATCCGCACGATTGAATATTGGGACGTAGAGCGACAGCGCTACCCGACACTCCAGCACTGCGCCGTCATCGTCGCCGAAGAAATTACAAGCCGCTTTTTCAATGTCATCAGGTTGCTGAATCGAGCAGTGCCCTTGGTGGCCATCCAGCTAAGCGCCTTCCAAATCAATAACGACGTGGTCCTGCAATTCATTCGCGTCCTAGATACCAATGAGTTTAATGCCAATGGCGAGGGAGAAGAGCCCGAGTCACCCGAGACGAACCGCGCCTACTGGGAAAGTCGAACGAAGCCGCAAATTCTGTCCGTGGTTGACGCGTGCTGCACGCTCGTCCCTTCGACGAATGGCACACCGAAGCTGAGCTACAATAAATCGCACATTGCTTTAGGGACGGGAGGCTATCTCTTTTGTTGGTTTTTTCCTCGGAAGGTCGCATCACATTGCGCGATCTGGGTCAAAGTCGGCGCCGCTGATCGCCAAGCGATAATCGACAAATTGGAAGAGGCCGGGTTAGAGGCGCTGAGCAAAGGTAAAGCTCGCATCCGCATGAACATTCGGATGGAAGACATCCAGAAGCATCGGCAGGCACTCGTCGACTTGTTCCAGAAGGCGGAAGAGTGGTCGCGCCGCTGAGCTATGCCAGACAACGTCTACAAATTTCGCAGAACCAAATGGGCCGACGCGAAACCGCTTGATATGACCGCTGGCTTTAAACCGAGGCCGCGTGGCTCGCGCTATTTTGCTGGCATGGTAGCCGTTTGCGCGCTGCTAAGCTTCGTGGCCGTTCAAGCGGCCTTGAAGCTGGCCCCCGAGCCGAACGAAATGGCTCGCACGGTGTCCGCAGCCCCGGTCCCCGTATCAACTTCGGTGCACGTTATTGACGGCGACACTATCAGCCTTGGCGACGGTCGACCGAACGTCCGCTTGGTAGGCTTCAATGCACCCGAGACAGGCAGCCGAGCGCGTTGCGAAGCAGAGCGCAAAAAGGGCGAAGCAGCCGGACAGCGCCTTCGCGAATTGGTGAGCAACGGTCGTCCCGAATTCCAGCAAGTTGCCTGTTCCTGTCCGCCGGGGACCGAAGGCACCAACGCCTGCAACTTTGGCCGCCGCTGTGGCACGCTACGAGTGAATGGCGTGGACGTGGGAGCAACGTTAATAGGCGAGGGACTGGCGGCTCGTTTTGTCTGTGGCGCGACTAGCTGTCCAACGCTGCCTCGCCCTTGGTGCTAAGGAAATGGGGACGGGCAGATCGCCTGCTACGAAGTTTCCAAGGACTTAAGGCGCCATCCGGCTGTCCACGCCGGCGCACGCATTAGAATCGGAAGCGATGCTGCCAACTTGACATTAGCTTCTATCGTTCATTGCTAACATTTACAGGGAAGCGCGCGATGGTTCTGCAAGCCAAAGAGCAAGAATTTCGATCTCTGTTCTCCGAGATGGTCAAAGGTTTTCTTAGAACCGATGAGGGCGAAGTTCGCCTTCGCTTCTACGACGAAGGGAGAATGCAAGGGCGGAAGAACTTCGAAGCTCTTAAGGGGGCGCAAGGGGACATCACCGACGGCGTTCTTCGCGGCCTTCTGCCTCACACAAATTCTGCTGCGCACCGTGCGACGGGTGCGTGGATTCACATTGCTCCTACTATCCAAGGCGACATCAGGGAATGGTACGAGGGGGCGGGTTGGACGTGCGCTGAGGATTGGCCCAAAGTCGCTCAGGCCATATTGCGGCTTGTGACTAGGTGTGCCGAAGACCCCCAGTCACTTGAAGTAGCATGTGCTGAGTTCGCAGCTGTTCCCTACACCAAGGGACTACAGACGGGCCAGCTGAGCCCGATCTTGAACGCAGTAAACCCGGATTACTTTCTGATTGTAAATAACAAGAGCCGCAAGGTCATAAACTACTTTACCGGAGGCAGCTTCAAGCAACCTCTCACAAACTATGCAGGGGCAAATGATACTGGCCGCGCGCTCGTAAGTAAGCTGTCGGCGCTAATGCGTGAAGAGAGCGATAAGGATACTCGACCAGCTGACCTCTTTGACATTTTCTGCGACTGGCTAGTGGCCGTGAAAAAGTACGAACCTGTGGTGGGTGTATCTATTGGAAAGAAGATAAGAACTCAGGGCCGCGAAGTTATCGTGACTGTGCCTTTTGGCGGCACAGAGCAACCAATATCTTCCGTCGGCGCGGATACAGTTGAACCTCGTCAGTCGTACCAGATCCAAGCAGCGCTTGCTCACGTCGGCGCTAAGATGGGATTCCGTATTTGGGTGCCTCGAAGCGATCGACAAACTATTCTTGCTTTAGTTCCTCCCGACAAGCGAGCCCACTTTCTCGAAGAGTTGCCGCTCAATTATGACGACCTGACACTAAAAACTATCGAGCAGATTGATGTGATTTGGTTGAAAAATCGCTCAATGGCTCGGGCATTCGAGGTTGAACATACTACGGCGATTTATTCCGGACTCTTGCGGATGGCAGACTTGCTGGCGTTACAACCCAACATGGACATTCGATTGCACATCGCGGCTCCTCCCGATAGGCGCGATAAAGTGAGGCAGGAAATTCTAAGGCCAACATTCTCCCTGCTCGAGCGGGGCCCCCTTTATCGGATGTGTTCTTTCCTCCCATACTCGGCAGTGGAGGAAATGAATTCGCTTCCACATCTGGAGCACATGAACGGGTCAATCGTTGACAAATACGAGGATACGTTCGCTGAGGAGGAAGATGTTTAGCAACCGCGTTTCCTACTCGTGCCTGCTGATTGTCGAGGTGTTCTAACCTGAGAATCAGGTGGTTGGGGGTAACGTGTTTCGCGCGGAGTTTGTTAAAGCGCAGTTCAGGCGCACGGTCGCGTCAATGACGACAGTGGTTCTGACCTACGGTTAGGAAAGCGCCCTGCGCAGCGAGCGGAGCATTGCCTCCGCATCGTCAATCTTCTTCAGCAGCTCGGCATTTCCTTTCATCTGTTGCAGAGTGGTCCACGGCACGGCTTTCACAGCCGCAACAACGGCGTCGATCTCGCCAGCCAACCCTTCATCTTTCTCTGCCGGCTTAGCCGTGCCAAGTCGCAGCGTCGCGGACTCAAGGTCGCCGCAATCCGCAAGAAAGTGTGCCTTGGCGATGGGATCCGGCAAGATCACGCGCAACTTGCGCAGATCCTTGGAGTTCGTGATGCGCTTCTGATTGACCTTCTTGACGACGGTCTCCACCACACTTGGCGTGAGAAGTTTCTTGCTGACGCCCATCAATTCCCTTGCCCACGTGATGGCCGCGCCTGGATCACGAAGGCTGGTGAATTTCTCCGATAGCTCGAACACGTCCACAAGCTTGTCGAGCTCGCGGACGGTTATTCCGAGGATGTTGGCTGCGCTTGCTCGACCCATCAAGTCCACAAGACGGTAGGCGACCATCTCCTTTTCCTTAGCGTCCCATTCCTTCCGCTGCCGGTGAATGTATATCCAGACCCGTAACCGGTCCTCCTCGCTCAGTGTGCGGTCCGTCACCTCAATCGGGACCTGCCGGTATTCTTCTTTGCCCTGCTCAACCAACACCTTCGAGTTGGACCATCTGCGGTCTCCGTCGATGATGCGGAACTTGCCTGGCAGCTGCGGGTGCGGCTCCACGAGCAGCGGCTCGAAAAGACCTCCGTTCGCCTCGATCTGACGCTGGAGCTCCTCGTCGATCTTGGGGCCAAGACGCGGTTGCTTGTCGTTAGGCACTATTTCATCGAGATCGGCCTTTGTTCGATAGGTCCGAAGCACCGTCCGGTCGAGCCGGCGTTCTTGAAGGTTGACAACCACACGGCTGCGGTGTTCGGCAGCGTTATTCATCATCGACTCCGCCAAAGTCGGCCATGCCGTAATCGGCCTCACCGAAATCGGCAGTACCGACGATGGCGTCGATCTCGTTTGTAAATTCGGAGCGGACACGCTGTACCGAGCGGATCAATTCGCCCTGTTTCTTCCAGGCCGCATCGTGGGCCTTCTTCTCTTTGACCTGCAAATCGAGGAGAGCGTCGGTGTGTGTGTCAATCCGCGCGAGTATGTCCGCGCAGCGCTCTGACGTGATGAAATCGTAGAGCGTCGCGGTCTTCTTAACGCGCTCGTCATTGCTGAGGCGCAAGGTGTGGGTTTGCACCAAATGGCGGCGGATCACCTGCACCAATGCGACAACCCGAGCCGGGCCAGCCAGGATTACACCATCCTGCACATGGAGCTGGCGCGCCCCCTTCGGAAATTTGCTGGTCGACAAGACGGCATGTTCGGCTTTCGCGGCCATCTGGTCCGAGGCCAGCTTGGTAGCGAACTCGGTGCGCCACTGCTGGTGGTTCTTGGAATCGTAGATGATCTTCCCGCACTCCTTACCGTTATGCAGGACGGTGTGGAGAACGTCGGCGCCGGGCTGCCCTTTGTTGATGCGCTCGATTCGATCGCCTTCGAACTCTGCCTTGAGGGCTTCGAAGAGATCGATCTCGGCACCTTCGCCGAGCTCTTCGGCGGTTTTCTGTTCGTATGCGCGCTTGAGCTCTTCGAACTTGGTCTGGATCTTGAGGCGCTCTTCGAAGGCAGCCGCCTTCTCGGCGTTGACGGCATCGTCGACGGCCTTCTGCCAGACATCGCGCTCCTGTTGCAGCTGATCCCGGTGCGCCTGTTGGAGCTGTTCAACCTGGCGCGCGGCGGTCGCGGCACCCGCCTCGGCCTTCGTCTTCGCTCTCTCCAGGTTTTCGATCTGCTCTTGAACGGCAGCGGCGGCGGCAAGCTCGAGCTCTTGCCGGATAGCGGCCTCGCGTTCGGCTGCCGCCTTTTTTAGATCTGCAAGAGCGGTCGTGTGGTCGTCGCGCTGCTTCGCCAGCGCGGTCTCGAGGGCAGCAGCAGTGGACTCAGCCTTCATCTTGGCGGCGTCTGCGGCCTCAATACGCTGGTTCAACGCGCCTTGCATTTCTTTCATTCGGCGCTCGCTCTCTTCCAGCTTTCCCTGCGCCGCTATATCCGCGGCCTGCTTGGCTTCGGCGCGGATTGCGCGTTCGCGGTCGGCAGCCTCCTCCTTCATCCGCTCGATGACGGCGGTGGCCCCAGCCGTTGCTTCTTGGGCGGCAACGAGTTCGGCGCGGATCTGGGCTTGGGCGGCGCGGTTCGCCTGCTCGACCGCGGCGATGCGGTCTGCGGCTTCGATCTCGGCTGCGAGGCGCCCGGCTTGCTGAGCTTCCGCAACCTTCACTTCCGACGCTTTGCGTTCCTGCTCGATCGCGGCTTCCTTCTCGCGTGCATGCTGCTCTTGCAAGCGCGCGGTGATTTCGTCCGCGCGCTCGCGCTCTCGCGACTGGATCCTTGCCTTGATCTCGTCGAAGCGATCATGGGGAATCGGCTGGTCGCAGGTCGGACAGGCTTCCGCCAATAGCGCCAGCTTGCTGGCAGGGGTCAGCGTTTTAGCTTCAAAAAGGGAGGCTTGAGAGGGCATGACATAGCTCCTAAAATAGGTCCTAATTTCTCCTATTGAATCCTGCTTTGTCAACAGTGGGTGCCTCGATGGCGATGGTCGGTACAAAATTACCAACGTTATCAGCACCATACGTCCACATGGCAGCGCAATGCCTGCTCGGCTTGTTGGTCAAGGCCGACGAATTTATTTCTCGGTACGAGCCGAGGAGCGGTTGAGTCCTAATTGACCATTTACTTTCTGCGCCCTATGTTCGCGTCAACAATACCTGGCCCGCCTCTCAACGATGCGCATATGGCTGGGTTTTTTATTGCCTAGGGCCCGTCGCTCGTTGCGTATTCCCTTTCGAAAGCCAGCAATGGGACTGCACGAACTGGCCACGCGCATGGCCGAACGCGGGCTTACCTTCGACGATTGGGCTGGCGCACACGAGCACCTTGAGCATATCGGCTACTATCGTCTGACCGGCTATCTGCATCAATTCAAGACGGGCGACGAGAGCTTCCTTCCCGGCACCACTTTCGAATCGGTTCACGACCGCTACATCTTCGACCGCAAGCTGCGCCCCCTGATCATCGAGGCCGTGGAGAAGATCGAAATCGCGGCGCGAGTGTCGATCTCCGATTCGCTCGCGCTCAAACACGGCCCGCACTGGTACCTCAATCGAGGGCTATTCGGGACACCTAGCTGGTTCTACAGCAAAGACCGAGCGAGATTCGATTTGGCCGATTGGCACGCTCGATTCGTGGACGACTTACGAAGGCAAATCGAACAGAGCCACCAAAGCTTCATCAAGCATTATTACAAGACATATGCCGACCCTGACATGCCGCCATGCTGGATGGTGTTCGAGATCATATCGTTCGGATCCGTCTCGAGCTGTCTCAAGTTCTTGAAAAGTCCCGAAGTAAAGGAAACGTGCAGGAAGTTTGCGCTGAATCATCAAGTTCTTAGTTCATGGCTGCATTCGATGTCTTATGTGCGTAATCTTTGCGCGCATCATTCTCGATTGTGGAATCATCAGATGACGATCAAGCCGATCGTGCCCGCAGACCGCCGCGCACAATTTAACGGAAGCCAGAACGAACGCATCTACGCTTCCCTGCTTACGATGCAAATTCTTCTGCAGAGAATCTGGACGAACAACAACTGGGCAGAACAATTGCGCGAGCTCGTCGATTCCAGCCCACAGCTGCCGGTATCCGAAATGGGTTTTCCGGAGGATTGGAGGGCGCGTAAGGAATGGGGTTTCGCGCCATGATTCGACTTACGGACGCCTGGCCCTGAGTCTTGCGCGCTGACGAAAGCCTCTTCGAGTCTTGACTCCTTCTTTCGCGTGCTTTCTTAAAGGGCCATCAGCGGCCCAACACTCCGCCGCCAACCGCGGTCGTCGCGGCCCGCAATCCAGGTGGCACAAGCCTGCTGGGCCGTCAGCGACGGCACATTCGTCGATCTCGCCGATGTGGCGTTGACGAATGTGGTCGCGCTACCGGCCGCCGGCATATGCTGGCCAGACCCGGCATCCTTCCATTCGTACGGACTGAGCGCGCCCGTCTGGTTGACACAAGACCAGCATCGCGATGCGCTATCGATCGTCCAAGCCGGTCATTCATCCTGCAGTGCACCAACTCGGATACAAGGGTACCGCGGCCCACGCTACAGCGGGCGGCTTCGCGAAGATTCCTTGATACTTCGTCGGGAAGATTGGTTCGGTGTGGACAAGAGCGGCCCGCAACACTTAACTTGCGTGAGGCATTCAATCAGAGGTTTATGCGTGCGTTACATTATTGCAATCTCGGGACCGGTTGCGGTCGGAAAGTCGGCCTTGGCCGACGAGTTGCTTCGTAGATTCAATTCCCATCGGATTTCCACGCGAACGTTGTTGTTGGACGAAGGTTGCCCGAACGAACGCGATTCGCTGATCGAGGCAGGCAAGCGCTTGGACGTGGACACCGACGGTCGATGGGTCCGCGACGGCATTGCTCGTTACGTCGCCGAGCACGAAGGCAAGGACGTGATCCTGGTCGATGCGGTCAGGACCGCCCGGCAGGTCGCGCACCTCCGCGAGACATACGGGGATCGGCTCGTCCACGTGCATGTCACGGCACCGTTCGAGGTGGTCAAGAAGCGCTACGAAGACCGCGGTTCTGTCGCCGACACCGGCACGACGTACGACCAGGTCAGAGGAGACCCGACCGAAGCCGGCGTTTGGTCGCTGGACGGCACGGCGGACAGGGTGGTCGAAAATCACAATCGCGACCCTGCATCTCTGCTCGCTCTGGCAGCGGCGGGACTCGAGCTCTTCCCGGGTGACGCTGTTCCGCTTGTCGACGTGATCGTGAGCGGCCAGTACGGTAGCGAAGGCAAGGGGCATATCTGCGCTCATATCGCCTCGGAATATGGCATCCTGGTGCGGGTCGGCGGCCCCAATGCCGGCCACCAGGTCGCGAATCCCAGGTACAACTACAGACAGTTGCCGTCCGGCACCCAGTGTAATCCGGATGCGAAGATACTGATCGCAGCCGGATCGACGATTTCGCCCACGCGCATTCTCCGCGAGATCGCCGAATGTGACGCTGCGCGTCGCATCGTCATCGACGAGCAGGCCATGGTGATCGAAGAGGCCGACGTCGCGTTCGAAAGCCGCGAGGGCGGTCTCGGGACGATCGGGTCGACGAAACAGGGCGCCGGCTCTGCGCTGGCGCGCAAGATATTGAATCGAAGTAAGGAGCCGATGCTAGGCGGCCCGGTTCGGTTGGCAAAGGATCATCCCGACCTGTTGCCGTTCGTCGGCTCGGTCGGGCGGGAACTCGAGAAGGCTTATTCCTCGGGAACGCGTGTGATGCTTGAAGGCACCCAAGGCACCGGGCTGAGCATCCATCATGGCCACTATCCGCACGTCACGGCGCGCGAGACCACGACGGCCGGTTGTCTGGCCGATGCCGGCATAGCTCCGTCGCGCGTGCGTCGCGTCGTCATGGTCATGAGGCGATATCCGATCCGGGTCGGCGGCGAGTCCGGCCCGATGGGAATCGAGATCGATTTCGAAACCGTTTCCAAGCGGTCGGGCGTGCCCTTGGACGATATCCTGAAGACCGAAGTCGGTTCCGTCTCGGGAAATCAGCGGCGGATCGCTGAGTTCGATTGGGAGCAGCTTCGTCGTTCGTCGGTCCTCAACGGAGCGACCGACATCGCATTGTCGTTCTCGGACTACATCAGCGTTGATAACCGCAAGGCCCAGACCTTCGATCAGCTCACGGCCGAAACGCACCGATTCATCGCTTCCGTCGAGGCGGTTGCGAACGCGCCCGTATCGCTGATATCGACCCGGTTCGCCAAGTTTGGCGTCATCGATCGAAGGGATTGGCGGTGACGGAAGAAGATCTGCTGAAGAACTATCCGCGTCTCTACCACATGGCGGAAGACGCCAGTTGGGAATCGGTCGCGCGCCACGGTTTGTTGTCGACCACTGCGCTGCTCGACCTCTACGAACTCGGGGGCGAGGAACGGCGTAAGCTGGAATCCGAACGCCGACCGGAATCGGTCAAAATATCGCGGGACGGGCTGCCGGTGGCCGTGGTCCGCGACCAGAAGCCGATGACCCGCTCCGCTCTGGAGAAGTGCTTGACGGACGGCACGACGCCGGAAGAGTGGTTCGAAACGTTGAACGCGCGGGTGTTCTTCTGGCTCTCCAAGGACCGGCTTCAAGGACTTCTCGGTGCACGGGCCTATCGCGACAAACCGCAGACCGTCATCACGCTGGATACCGAGAGCCTGGTTGCCGCGCATCGCGACGTCATCACGCTCAGTCCGATCAACAGCGGCGCCACGATCTACAATCCGGTTCCGAGGGGCCGCAGCACGTTCATGCCCATCGCCGACTTTCCCTTCGACGAGCGGCGCAAAAAGTTGAAGAAGCCGATCAAGGACGCGGTAGTCGAGTTGACCGTGATGGGTGGCGTGCCCGAAATCGAAGCTCACGCTCTGGCGGCGCATCGCGTCTTCAAAGGCGAGAAGAAAGTGCTGTGGCGGCGCAAAGGTAGCGATCCGGCCGAGGGACCGTAGACGGCGGCCTACGCCGCCGAGCTCTCGGTCAGACGAGCAGGGCGCCGATGCTTGCGCAGCAGGTCGGCCACATGTGACGTCAAGCCGACCTCGCCGCGGATGCGGACGCCGACGCCCGACGGCAGACGGTGGAGCAGGCTGCGCAGTTCTTCTAGGCCGTTCGACACGTCGAACGTCTCCCAGCGGTCGGCTTCGCCCGGAACGAGCGTGGACGCTGCGCTGTCCGTGGCACCCTTGTGGAGTTGGACGATCCAGACGCGCTTGCCGTCGTGGACCCATTCGAACCGCACCGGCCCGAGCCGCTCCTTCGTCCGGTGATAGATCGCCTCGACGTCGTTTACGACGTTTCGCGGCAGGCGCTCCGGCACCTTCTGGCCGAGCATGAAGCGATCGCCTTCGCCGGCCGCACCTTCGACCACGACCTCACCCCGCGCATCCGTGATGGCCGCGCCGGCGAAGGAAGCAGGAACTGCAGCCTGAGAGAGAATCGCCGAGATCGCTTCGCCGCTCGGATCCTCCGCATTGAGCAGGCGGAACGGATCGAGCCAGCCCTTGACGGTGGTGAATCTGCCGGGCTCCTGTTCGCGCGGACACGTGCGCGTCCACACTTCCTTCGACGAGGTCGCTTCGCCGAACGTGAACGGCGCGATGCGCCGCGAAATGCAGGTCGTGCGGGGGAGGGGCAGGCCCATGACGTGGGCGATCAACAGACCGAACGTCTTGTCGCCGATCAATCGGCTGAAGCGGTTCGGCCATTTGACGGCCGCCATTGCGGGCGCGCTGTCCGACCCTTCGTATTCCCACATCAAGGTGTGGGTTCGCCGCCAGCCACGCGGCTTGGGATGAATGCTGAATTCGAGCCGCCCGCGACCGGCGTCGACTGTTTCGACTGGGATGCCGTACACCGTCTCGATCAGGGCGAGAGCCCAGTCCAGCGGGAGGGACGCCGTGCCGCCCTTTTCGACGCAGCGTGGCGTGTCGTCCGGGGCGAACTCGGCCACGCCGCCCTGGATGACGCCGGACACGCCGCCGTCGGAGACGTCGACCGTCTCGTTCGCGATGACGAAGAGACCCTCGGCCGACATGCGTTGGACCAGCGCTTCGACCTGCGTGAGATCGGAGAGGCCGTAATGGAATTCGCGGCTTCTCGGACTGTCCGGCGTGAAGCTGCGAAGATTTATCATCCCTTCGGGACTTTGCTCGATCAGGCTGCGGAGCGCGTCCGCCAACGTCTGGAACTTGTGGTTCGCGTCGAACCCGGCGACGCGGCAGAATTCCTGACGCGGTCGATTCGCATCGGGGGAGAAGCTCACGAACTGCGCGACGTTCCCGACACGGGCGAGTTCGTCTAACGAAACGTCCTTACGCAATGACATCGACCCGGCCCCTGTTACGCGTCCCGCTTCAGCATAAAGGCGCAAACGGCCGCGCGCTCCAGCCGTTCCGGAGAAATATCACCGCCTTTCACCGGACCTGGGATTGTCCCTTGACAATCCTCTCTCGCCGCAGGATCTCGAACCGATCGAGCCACATCCGCTTGGCGGTTTCTGGTTGAAGGTGCCGGACCACGATCGGGGCCGGCTGTATGGTCAACCCCGCGAGCCAGCCGTCCGTCCCCGGCGGCATGATCTGCCTTTGCTCGGCCGCGAGCACCCGCAGGTCGGCTTCCTTGATCTGAGTAGGAAGAGGGGACGCGATGCCGAACCGCTTCAGGACGGCATCCTGGACGGCGACCTCGATCCGCTTGAAGTCGGGAAGCATCTGCTTGAGCGGGCGCGTGATGTCGCCGATGAAGGCCTCGGCCGCGTCGTGCAGGAGCGCTTCGAATTCGAATCCTTCGGCGACGTCGCTCACCAGCAGGCTGTGTTCGGCCACCGAGTAGAACCGGCTGCATTGGCCGGAATACCGGCAGATGTGCGCGAGTCCGTGGGCGATGTCCTCGGCCGTGAAGTCGCTGGTGTGCGGCGAGGCGAAATCGAACCATGCGCCGCTATGGAGCATGATCGAGGGCCCCACTTCGACCTTAACTGCGACCATCGCGCTCTTCTTCCAGGACATCGGACCCCGTCAATATAATTCGGCGCGCAACGCAGCGCCACCATCCGCAGCCTACAGCATTGCTTGTTGCATATAAAACAAAAATGTCGCAAATGGAGGCGTTCTCCCCTCCTCTCACAATGCGGTCTATGCCCCGAGGAAAGGTCGATCACGCCGCCGTCGAGCGGCTGCAGGAGTTCGCCGGCGAGCATCCTCAATGGAGCAGGCGGGAACTTGCGCGTCGGCTGGACCTGAACCACTCGCTGGTCACCAGGGCTCTGGCCGGACACCCCGTGACGGATGCGAGCGCGAAGCTGATCGGCCAGGGTTTGGATCGTCTGAGGAGCGGCGACAGGCCGCCGATTGATGTTGCATTTGCAACAGAATTGTTGCATTTGCTTCAGCAGGCGCTGTCCTCCCTAGATCGTTCGCGGAAGACGAAAGGCCGACGCCGCAGATCCTGACGGTAGAAGCCGTGGAAGGCGATCGGCATCCAACGTCTATTGGCGATTGATCTGTCTCGTCGCAGAGACTTCGATGTCTGCTGGCTGGGCCACGATATCTGCCATCACCTTGAGAGGGTATTGCCCTGCTGGACGGGCGCTTTCGATGGAGACATTTCCTCCTGCTTGCGCGACCAGCGACTGCAAGCGTTCGAATTCGCCGCACCAGATCGTTTCCATGTCCTTATCTCGTCCAGCGTCCCGTGGATCTGCAGGATTCCCAAGCCCGACCGCTCTCACCTGCATAACGTCAGTTTGCGACCCGCCCGATAGCTCAACCCCATACCCGGGATTAGCCGGCTTTCGGAGAACGACCCGGCCTCCCGCGACCCACGCCGTCATCATCCCATCGGAGACCTCATAGCCAAGACTCGCGAGCCCCTCCAAGACGGCGCGTCGTCGTTCTTCCGCAGTCATGGAGCGGACCTCAGCTTCAATCAAAAAATCGGCTCGTTTGACGAGTTCCTGATCATTGCTGCCGGCCTTCGCAATCGCCTGCTCGATCTCGACGCGCAGCGCGGCCGCTTCGACCGATTTCATTTCCGATAGTTCGGCATGCCGCTCAACAAGATCTCGTTCGAGGCGCGCGCGCTCGCGTCCTGTCTTGATCGCAGAGGTGAGATCAAGGAGCAAGCTATCACCAACAAGAGCCTGCCGGGCGCGCGGCTCGGCCTCGAGAGCCGCGATCCGGGCGGAAAAAGGACTAGGATCTATCCCGAGGCCAGCAAGTTCGCCGAGGAGTTTGTCTACCTTCAAAAGCGCCTGATTGTCGTTTGCGCCGGTTTGCTGGGAATGCCACTCCTCAAGCGTAATACGACGGTCGCCGGCACCGAGCCGGTCGGCGATGGCCCGCTGGCGGTCGGTGACACCTTCGGAGCCATCCGTCGGCTGAAGCAGCATCAGCCCCTTGCTCACGGCTTTGTTGAGGCTCTCGACGGACGCCGCGGGAGTCATAAGCTCGCGTCGAAGATCGACCGGGATCTCGATGCGGGAAGCTTCAAACTTCGCGAGCAGTGCCTGGGCGGCGGACTTGGCACGCCTCTGATCGCCGTTGCGCTTCGCCTCAGATTCTGCGGCCTTTTCCGCGCGTCGCTCGGCATCGGTGTTCAAATATGAGATCTCGGCGATGACCTGCTTTTGAAGATCCGTGAACCTGTCCGCGTCGAGCATCCGGCGAATTTCGTCGCGTCGCGCGATGACCCGGTCGATATCCGACTGATGGACCGTCCCATTGCGTTTGCAGGTGGAAGTCCAAAATTCGATGGCCGCGTCCAGGCGGGCCAAACTGCGGCGGCAAATTGAGATAATTTCTGCGCGGGTGACGATCCGGAAGGCTTTCGGACCACTCATTGGTATCCTCCGTTATGCAGGGCGTTTTCGACGGCTTCCTTGAGGCGCTGACGCTCTTCGTCCCCGGAATGGGTCCACGCGTAGGACGAGACCCGGTGAATGAACGGGACCGCGCCATTCAGAACCTTCGGTCTCCAGACCTCGCGCGCTCGGGCTCTTTGGAGCAACAAGTGCCGCGGAGCGTCGCACTCGACGCCTAGCGCATACAGACCCGTGCGAGGATCGGTGATCGCGAAATCAAGACTGAACGCGCCACCGTCGCGCGCCTTGGCCGGCTTCCATCCATGGATCTCCAGGAATTTCTCGACGGATTTCGTGAAGCCATCCTCTACGTGGCTTTCATATTCGTGATCCGCGCTCTTTTCCGTCACGAGGCGTTCGAGCAAGGTCCTGCCGGATTCCGCCGATCCCTCCGAAACGGTACGAGCGTATTCTAGGTAACCCTGCAGATAGTCACGAGGTACACGCGGTCCGCTGCGCCGTGTCAGAAGGTCGGAAATCTCGGATACCGGCATGGATGTGACGATTACGACCTTTTCCCTTGCTCTGGTCACAGCCACGTTCAAGCGCCGCTCGCCGCCGGCATGACCGAGTGCTCCGAAGCTCTTGCGGAAGACGCCATGCTCATTGCGTCCGAAAGTGGTCGAGAACACGATAATGTCGCGCTCGTCGCCCTGAACGTTCTCCACGTTCTTGACGAAGAAACCCATATCTTCACCAGCTTCGACGCGCTCTCGTTCCCGCATCAAGGCATCGCGAAATGCCTCGTCGTTTTCGGCGCGATCTTCCAGCGCATCCTCGATCGCGTCCGCCTGCTTACGATTGAAGGTCACGACGCCGACCGACGGCGGCGAAACGTCCTCCCAGAGGCTGCTAAGATACTCCACCACATCGGAGGCTTCCTTTGGATTGGTCTGGCTCTTGTAGATGCCGTCCGACCGGAGAACCTCGATTGGCTTGAGCCTGCGGATCGTTTCGTCCGGGTGGCGAACCGGCACGCTGAGACGGTTCTGGTAGAACGAAGCATTCGAAAACGAGATGAGCTCGCGGTATTTCGAACGATAGTGGACCTGTAGTGTTCGGCTTTGGAGAGCGGATCGCGCAAGTTGGAGTAGGTCGGGACAATCCTTAATCTCCCGCCGATTCCACGTTTCCGCGAAGGCTTCGCGTTCCTCTTCGGTCGCTTCCTCCTCCGGCTCCTCGCCATCGAAGATTGCCGCTTCGTCGTTCTCAACCTTACTCGAGAAGAATGTGGTGGGGGGCATCTGCTTCTCATCGCCGCTCACGATCACGATCTTGCTCCGGAATAGCGATGGCAACGCATATTCCACCGGCATTTGAGAGGCTTCGTCGAAGATGACAGTATCGAACGTGCCAGGACGCGCCTGCAGCACGCGGCTGGCGATGTCGGGAGTCATCAGCCAAACTGGTCGCAGCGCGAAAAGGCCAAGCGGAGCAGCCTTCTCTATGAACTCTCGAAGTCGCAATGCTCTCGGTCCACGAAGTCGAGTTATTGGTTCCCATTCCCGCGTGGGGCGGACGCGGCTGACATCAATGCCGTGGATCAGAAGCTCCCTGTTGCAATCTCTGATCTGCGCGTCGGCTTCGGCAAGCGACGTTACCTTCGCTTCGACCGCTCCGCTATCGAAGAGGACCTCCGGATTGGAGGCCTCCATCGCGCTCTTCCAGGCCAGTCGAGCCTCCCGTCCGATGGTTGCACGGACGCAAGAATCGAGATCGCCGGTACCGATCAGCGTGAGTTCAGCCTCCTTCGAGCGAAGAGCTCGGAAGATAGCACGTTCCTTGTCGCCGAGACGAACGGAGCGGAGCCGAAATTCCTGGTAGGGCGCCAGCATCGGTAACGCTTGGAGGATTTCGGCGAGGGCGCTCTCGTTGGACCGGCCGACGTCGATGGTCGCGCGTCGCGATTCGATCCAACCGTCGTCAATATATCGGGCGAGATCATCCAACGCCGCATGGCTTTGCTGCCGGACATCCTGCCTTCTGAGGGCGCGATCCGCTCGCCCGAAGAACCAGCTGATTCCTTCGACCTTTCCGGTCATGGCTGCCCGGTCGAGTTCAACCCGGTTGGGACAGTCGTCGATGACGGTCACGAGGTTATGGACGACTGCAAGTATCGAATGCAGGTTTCTGGAAAACTCGGCGAGTTTGCCGGGTGCAACGTCGTAATCCGGAGCCTTGCCGAAAAGCGCGGTAAGATATCCGGCCAACTGCGTCCTCAGCGGCCTGAGCACCAATTCCAGTTCGGCCCCGCGATGGAAAGACGATATGGCTCGGTCGTCGTTGGCAAAACCCATGGTCGTCAACAGAGCGCGAAGGCGACGTTTTCGAAGCCAACGCATGGGATTGATCATCGCTAATCCCGTCGCTGGTTGAAGTACTGCTGCCGCCAGTTCCGAGGCGGATCTTAGCTCGTCGTCATGGATCCCCACCAGCTTCCGAACTTGCTCCGGCTGGTGGGCCGATGGATCAAGCGAAGCGAGACGTTCCTCAAGCCGGACGAGGTCAGCGAGCATATTCGTGCCTCTGGATCCGCCGCCCTCGGGGCTTCTAAACATAGGAAGCCAGCGTCCGAGATTGGCGCAAAGGCCCTCGCTGATCGAGCGAAGCTTCTCGGCCGTCCGAATCCAATCTCTGAAGGCGTCAAAATCTGAAATCTTCAAGGAGTCCGCGGTCTCCGCTTCCACGCTCTCGCGTCTAGCCTCCAAGTCCGAGAAGGCACGAAGGGATGTACCGAACTCCTCCGCTGTTCCGCGGTCCGGGTTAAAGACTTTGAGAGAGGATAGGGGATTGCCCTCGAACTTGGCCGGAAACCAGTATCTCGCAAGCGGTCCGCAATTCTCCTCGACCGTTGCGATGTCGGAAGGATGCAAATCCCATAATATCGAACGAAGCGCCGGCGCATCGATCGGCCTTGGCTCGTTCTCCTCGATGGCCAGGAGTTCACCGAGGAGCGACCGATAGGTCAATCCCGTCCGATTTTCGACTTCGTGCAAGGCGGCCTGTTGACGATCGAGTTCCGCTTCGAGCACGTCGATGCGAGCAGCCAATCGTTCGCGATCGCGTTTCCAGGAGGGCGAGCCGCCCGCGGGACGACTATGCAGGGCTTCGACCTGGGAACGGATCGAGCCGACGATGGCCTCGCGATCTCGGGTCGCATCCGTGATCATGACGAACCGGTCGACAAGGCGTTCTCTTTCGAGACGCTTCCTGACGACATCGATTGCTGGTTGCTTCTGGCAAATCACAAGCAGTGATTTGCCTCTACCGATTGCGTCCGCCACCATATTGACGATGGTTTGGCTTTTGCCCGTCCCCGGTGGCCCCTCAATGACGAGGCCCGGTGCCTGTCGAGCTTCGATCACCGCCGCCTCCTGGGAGGGATCGCTGTCGGCCGTGAAGTAGCGATCGATCTCCCGCACCGGAGCCGGCGAGGGTGGGGCCGACTTCTGATCCGTGAGACGGAGTGCTGCCTCGAGCGCGGTCGCCGTGGGCGGCATTCCTCTCAGGAGCTGGAGATCCTTCATGACCGCCTGCCCCATAAAGGCGAGATGGAACAGCACGGCTGCCGGCACGATTTGTCGTTCGTGCGAGTCGACCTTGACGTCCTTCCCGGGAAGGGGTGTCAACTCGCCTCCCATGGGCGTGGCGAGCTGGCTGAACGCGTCCATCACATCCTGAGCCGTGAGACTGCCACGGGTAAGCACCTCGTCCGCCGCTTCCTGCCATCGTCTCGCCTCGGGAATTCCCACCATGCCTTCGAGTGCTGGATTGACGACGACGTGTTCGACCTCCGTCTCGGCGTTCTTTTCGCGTCCGTACCCGATCGTAACATGACCGCGGTTTCCTACCTCGGGCGACACGCTAACTGGCCAGAGCAGGACGGGTGCGATCCTCGGCTTGGTGTTCGGCTTTCCGTCTCGCATGAGCAGGAACGGAAATCCCATGTATAGACCGTCGATCCCGGTATCTCGTTTGTAAAGCAATGCATGCGAATGGAGAGACCGAAGTCTGCGTTCGAGGCCCTCGTTCTCAGAAAACGCGGCAGGATCGACGTTCACTGCTCGGCCGGCTCTGGCCAAAAGAAGATTGAGGATCTCCGATGCCGGCAGCCGTGGCGTGTTCAACTCGGTCAGATCTATTCTCGCGGTTTTACCGATGAGCATCCGCGTCAGCGGTCCGCGCAGTACGCCTCCCGAGATCCTTTTCGCGAAAAAATCAAGAATGGTCGAAACGTATCCTTGTTTCGGAAGCGGCTTCCAAGTTTCCTTCGGAACCGACAGAAGTGCGAGCGCTCGACCGATTGGCATGCGTCGGTCAAGACGAAATTCATCGGCCCATTCGTCGATGGTCGAAATTCCGCACCTGGCGAAATTTTGTGTGCGCTCGTCGACGGCCTGGTAGATTTCACGACGAGGCCGCGTGAGTCGCGCCGCAGCCTCTTCCCTCGAAAATGCGCTCAAGCCTGCCGATGAAGCCTGCTTAGCCGCCTCCTCGATCACTTCTTCGACCGAGCGGAATTGGCTCGGCGATGCGCCGAGAAGAATTATCAGATCTTCTTCGGCCGACTGTCGCCGCTCCACGAGCGAAACGATGCCCGCATGGTCGGTGTCGGGAAGCAATCTCCGCTTCTCCTCCCAGAGAGCTGACAAACGGGCCATCGACGTCGAGAGGAGATGCACGCGAAGTAGATCCTCCTCGACTTCGATGTCGAGTTGATCCAGTCGCTTCCGGACCGTCTCGGCGCGCAGTTTCAGGCGCCAAAGCAAGTCGTCCGCATCGACCTTTCGAAGAAGATCTGGAGCCGGGCCCGTGATTAGGCTGAAGCCGTCGTCGGGATGGTCGAGCAGCCAGCCCGGGGTAACGATGTTCCCCCGGACGATCAAAGGCATGGACGGGTTCAGTGTCTTCAACGAGATCGACAGCTTTAGATCTTCGTTCAGGTCCTCGACCCTAGCGAACTGGCGCAGTGCCGCGGGCACTTTGGCATCGAAGCCCGCCTCCGTAGCCCAAGTTGCCACCGCTCCTCGCAGGAGAAGGCCTCTTGCCTCATCCCAGTTGGATGCTTCGGCAGCGGCAAGAGCGAACGAGCCGGCCGACCTGTACTGCTTGCCGGCGAGTGTGATGGATGCCCGACCCTCCGCTTCGCCGGCTTTCTGCCCTACAGGCGCCGACACTGCCTCGCCCGAGAGCCAAGCCTGAACTTCTTTCCATTGCCACCGCTGACGGCGATCACTTGCGAGAAGGCCTCGAAGAAGTAAGTCCGTCGAAGGATCCAGATCCTCCGGCAGCGGCACGCCGTTGGTCAGCACATGGATCAGGAAAGCTTGCTCGTTGATGCCTTCGAAGCAAGCTCCGGCGGTGATCCGCTCCAGCAGGATCATCCCAAGGCTCCACCAGTCCGAAGCCGCCGCTACGCCGCCCGCAATCGCTTCAGGCGCCATGTAGCGCGTCGTCTCAAGCGGAGAGGCGATGTCGAGATCGAATTCCGAAAGTCGTGCGGAGCCAAAGCCGCCGATAGCGAGGTCGAGCGGATCTCGGGACCGAACGAAGATGGTGGAAGGACGGAGGTCTCTGTGGCGCAGGCCTGCCTCGGTCAGAGAATGTACGGCTTGGGCAAGCTCACTGATAAACCCCTCAAGTGTCGTCCGATCGCCGACGTCCAGCGACAGATCCGCGATCGTGCCGCCGGGAAATTCCTCGACGACTTCATAAGCGCGTTCGCACCATCGGCCAGTAGCAATTATTTCGGCGACGTGATCGCGCGGAAGTCTTCCCAACAGATCGTAGATCGCCCCGTCCGGCTCTGATGGGGGCGCATATAACGTAAGCACTCCGCGACGTCCGCTGGAGTCCTGCATAGCCGCGTAGCGTTCACGAACGGTACTTGACGACTCGATCTTGTCGAGAAGACGCCAACCGTCGATGATTGTCTCGGCTGGCGATGGCTCGGGATCTGGCTGGGGTCCAGGTTCGGGCAGTGGTACGGGTGGCGCAGGTTCGTCGAGAATTTCTCCGCAAGTACTGCAGATGAGATCGCCTGGCGAATTGGGATGCCCGTTACGACAAGTTGGATTGGATGGCGTTGGTGCGGGAGGGACAGACGCTGGTTGCGGCCGGCCCGGTGGCGTCACGTCGACCGAAGACAGGTCCCATCCGCAATTATGACCTTCGACCGTACCCTCGCAAAAGTACTCTGTGACGGGACGTTCGGTTTGGCAGTTCGGGCAAAGTCTAATCATGCCGGGCGAGCCCGCATGGCAAGAATGCGCTTGTCCTCGGAGGTGTCGAGTGTCGATCCATTGCTTTCAAGTAGTTCCTGCAGCCTGCGAAAATCATTGCGTGCGGGTATACCGGCAAACCAGACGTCGCCGTTTTCGTCGAACATGACGTCGACGGACCGATCCCGCTCGTCGGCCAGGCGCTCGAAGCTGGCGAACCGGGCGCGGCCTTTTTCCGTGATGAAGTGAAGTTCCTGATTGTCACTGCCACGCAGAGCAAGTGTCTGCTTTTCCTTGAAGTCAAAAGGCCCGGTAACGAGGGCATCGATCGTGCCAGAGCACGTGCCAACCGTGTCTCGGATGTATGCCCACGGATATCCGGTGAACACGAGTATGTCAGCTGCGGTCTTGGACCTAATTCGTGCAGTTAAATCCAACAAGGCGTCGGGTTGATCGAAAGGCTCGCCTCCGGAGATGGTGATGCCGTCGGCCTTCGAGATCCACGGATTGATGGAATTGACGACTTCTTCGACCGTCGTGCTTCCCCGTCCTTCGGCCCACGTGTCCATGGAAATGCAGCCCGGACAACGGATAGAGCAACCCTGAAACCAAATGCCGAGCCTTCGTCCGGGTCCTAAAGTCCTCACGGGAAAATGGATACGCGATACGGAGATGGGAACCGTCATCTCTAAGGCTCGCTTTCGAGCCGAAGCGTCGATGATGCCCCGGTTTGAACTTCCAGAACTCGATATCGGCTTCCTGCTTCTGCACCGCTATCGAACAGGGCGCGCGAAAGGGGGTTGATGAGATGGGCTTCGACTTGATTGCGTATGCCGCGACCGCCGTTCGAAAGATCCGCCAGACACAAACCACGCAACGCCGCGCGGGCCTGCTCCGACAGTGTCACGTCGTAGCCTAGCGATTTGATGTCGTTCAGCAGGTTGTCCACCATTTGATCGAAGATTTCGTCGCCGACATCTCCGCGAATGAAATCGAAGACGATCACGTTCTCGCCGATGCGATTCAGGATTTCCGGACGGTTGAGCACTTGCTTGAAGTGCTTTTCGATCTCGGTACGGACCTTTCGTTTGACTGCATCGAACGTCTCCTCGGGCGTCACGTTCGCGATCCGCTCGCCCGTTGGTCCGGGAGTGTAGATACCGAGATTGGACGTGAAGACGATGAAGGCTTCGGAGAAGTAGACGCGATCCCCTCGTCCCGAGGTGAGAACGCCGTCGTCCAGGATCTGAAGGAATTTATCGAGGATTCGCGGGTGTGCCTTCTCGATCTCGTCGAAAAGAACGACGCTGAATGGCTTTTCCCGGATCGCATTCGTGAGCTCGCCGCCGACGTCGTATCCAACGTAACCGGGCGGGGCACCGATCAAGCGCTGATCGGAATGCTCAGCGCTGAACTCGGACATGTCGAAGCGGATGTATGCGCTGTCGTCGCCGAAGAGCAGGCTAGTAATGGTCTTCGCAAGTTCCGTCTTGCCGACCCCGGTGGGGCCGGCGAGGAAAGCGACGCCCCTCGATCGGCCTCCCCTCGGGGATTGCCCGATGCCGGTGACAGCGCGTTTCACGATGTCGAGCATGTGAGTGACGGCGTGCGCCTGCCCCTTCACGCGGCGCCTTACGAACTCGTCCGCCGAGCTGATCTTGTCGTGGCTTATTTTGCGCCACGGGTCTTCGGTGACGCCGACCTTGAAGCGCCGAACCGCATCGGAGATGCGGTCGAACGAGACGTTTTCGCTTCGGGAGAGCTGTGCGATCGCGCTGAGGTCGAGAAGCAGAAGTCCTTCGGTTTCGTCGACGAATCCATTGGTCGACTTCTCCAAATCGGCCGGCGCGGCATTTTGAGCGCCGGGCAGTCCCCGCATCAACGAACTGATCATGGTCCGCCTGGCCAGGTGGTCGGGTCGACCGATCGGTATGTGCCGAATACGTGGATTGCCGATCAGGAACCAGTCGGGAAGGTCTCCTTCCTTGTCCACGATCCAGATCACTGTGTTGAAAAATGGCTGACGACGATCGCCTGCCGGGCGCGCGCGCGCAGAATGGGAAAGGATCAATGCGCGCGAAAATAGCTGATGTTCGGCAGGAGAGAGGGCGTCGCTGCGAGTGATCAAGCGCGACGCGAAGTCGATGATGAGAGCCGAGGGTGGGCCGTCTGAGGGAACATGCCGTTCGAGAGCTGAAGCCAATAGATCGATGCCGCCGGGAGCGGCTCCGTTCGCGGGCGTCAGCCCAAGCTGCGTCAGAAAGCTATCGTCGGAGGGTTCCAGGGCTCGAAAGCCGTTCAGGAGATCGAAGCTGGCGATCCGGCCATAACCGGCGGCCTTCAGAGCATCCGGTAGCGCTCTGGCGAGCGAGACCGATGTGATCTGGCCGGGTGCGGCCTCATGGATCTGGAGGTCCCTGGTGTTGCCTGACAAGACGAATTGGCTTCGCAAGGGCAGAAACCGGAGCAAATCGCGCAGCCATCTCGCCTTCTCGACCGTACCTGCCCCCACCGAATTGACCCCCGTCCACATTCTTTGCGCGACTATAGTAGATTACTCGCCTCTTTCGAGCCCGATCGCCTAGGAAAATGGCATAATGGCCCGCACGCTGGACGACCGAGTCGGGTCGCCGGCGAACGGCATCGTGGTGGGAAATGCAGAACGTCGGTGGGAATTTGTACCTGAGTTCGGCCGACCTGGTCGGACACCTGAATTGCACGTATTTGACGGAACTCGATCTTAAGGTGGCCAAGGGCGAACTCAAAAGGCCGAAGATCTGGGATCCGGTGCTTGAGACCCTTGCCGAGCGAGGTGCCGCGCACGAACAGGCCTTCGTCGATCACTTGAAGTCGCTCGGCATGGCGGCGACGGTGGTCGGGGGAGTTGGGCTCGATCCCAAATCCACTTCGGCGACACTGGAGGCAATGTCTCGCGGTGACGCGGTCATCGTTCAAGGCGCGTTACAATCGGGGAGGTGGAACGGCCGGGCTGACGTGCTTCTCCGCGTCGAAAAGCCGAGCCGGTTCGGTACCTGGTCGTACGAGGTAACCGATACCAAGCTTGCGAGAGAGACGAAGGGGAACACGGTTCTTCAGATATCGCTTTATTCGGACATGCTCTCCGCGATGCAGGGTGTCGAGCCGACTTCGGCGCACGTCGTGACCCCAGGTACGAATTTTGTGCCGGAAACCTACCGTATTGCCGACTACTCAGCCTATTTCCGGCATGTGAGATCCAGCCTCGAACGAGCGGTCGCCGATGGCGCCGGCGCCGCCTATCCCGAACCGATAGAACATTGCGACATTTGCCGGTGGCGCCGGGATTGCGAGGATCGAAGGCGGCGGGACGATCACTTGTCGCTGGTCGCCGGTATCAGCAAGTCGCAGATCAGAGAATTGACCAGACGCGGAGTCGGCAGCACGGCCGCGCTCGCTGCAATGCCCATTCCTCTGGAATGGAGACCAGAACGCGGAGCTGCCAAAAGCTACGAAAAGGTCCGCGAGCAGGCGAGAATTCAGGTCGAAGGCAGAGCGAGCGGCTCGATGAAATACGAGGCGCTACCGCCGATCGCCGGCTTCGGTCTGTCACGGCTTCCCGCGCCATCTCGGGGCGACATCTTCTTCGACTTCGAGGGTGATCCTTTCGTGGGAGAAGGCGGTCTGGAATTCCTGTTCGGCTACTCCTTCCTCGATCACGAAGGGAAGCCGACGTACGTGGGTGACTGGGCCTCGAACCGCCGGGAAGAGCGGGCTGCGTTCGAGCGATTTGTGGATTTCGTCACCGAGCGCCTCAGATTCTACCCCGATCTGCACATCTATCATTTCGCGCCGTACGAACCGGCCACCATGAAGCGACTGATGGGCCGTTACGCAACGCGCGAGAACGAGGTTGACGACCTTCTACGCGCCGAGAAATTCGTCGACCTGTTTGCCGTTGTCCGTCACGCAATTCGCGCCAGCGTGGAAAGTTATTCCATCAAGAAGTTGGAGCCCCTGTATTTGTTCACCCGTAGCGTCCCGCTGGAGGACGTCGGGGCAGTCATGGCCAGGACTCAGGCGCGCCTCGAAATGGCGGACGCCGCGGGCGTTCCCAATGCGGACAAGAACACGATCCGCAACTACAACAAGGACGACTGCTACTCGACGGCCGCTCTAAGAGAATGGCTCGAAGCGCTACGCGCCAGCCTGATCGCCAGTGGCGAAGTGATCGAAAGGCCCGTTCCAAAGCCTCCCGAGGTCAGCGAAAAACTCGGCGACTGGCAGAGGCGGGTGGCGGAACTCGTCGGTCGGCTTACGGACGGCATCCCAGATGATGTAGCCGAGCGCACAACCGAGCAGCAGGCGCGCTGGCTGCTGGCGTTCATGGTGGACTTCCATGGTCGGGAGAAGAAGGCCGTTTGGTGGGAGTTCTTTCGGCTGCGCGATCTTTCTGCAGAAGACCTCCTTCACGAACGCGCCGGTCTCTCCGGGCTCACCTTCAAGGAAGCCGCCGGTGGCACGGCTAAGGTGCCCATACATCGGTACAACTTCGTTCTTCAAGATACCGAGCTCCGGCCAGACAGCGAACTCAGGAGCGTCGGCGGTCAGAAGTTCGGCAGCGTCGTCGCCATTTCGCATGACGATCGGACCATCGACATCAAGAAGCGCGGCGATACTGCGAATTTCCACCCAGAGGCCGTCTTCGCCCACAAATCCTTCAATCGCGACGAACGCCCCGAGTCCCTCCTTCGGCTCGGACAATACGTGGTCGAGAACGGAATGGAGGGGCCTGCCGAACACCGTGCCGCGCGCGATCTTCTCATGTTGACTGCTCCGCGGCTGCGTGGACAAAGCCTGCAGGTCGAGGGCGAGGATGCTTTGAAGACCGCTACTCGGGTCGCGCTTGCTCTGGACCAAAGCGTCTTTCCGGTCCAAGGACCGCCAGGAGCCGGAAAAACATTCACCGGCGCCCGAATGATCTGCGCTCTCGTGCGTGCAGGGAAGCGGGTAGGGATAAGTGCCAATAGTCACAAGGTCATCCGCAACCTGCTGGACGAGGTCCTCAAAGCGGCTGGCGAGGAGAGCCTCCCGATCCGCTGTGTCCAGAAGGTCGACGAGAAGAAGCATAACGAAGACGACCTCGACAACTTGAAATTCGCCTCGAAGAACGAGCAGGCCCTCGATGCGCTACGGACGGACTGTTCGGTCTGCGGAGGGACATCGTATTTCTGGGCCCGGCCGGACGCACGCCTTAGCGTCGACGTGCTGTTCATCGATGAAGCCGCGCAGATGGCCCTTGCGAACGTGCTGGCCGTCGCACAAGCTGCGAAGAGCGTCGTTCTGCTGGGAGACCCGCGGCAATTGGAGCAGCCGATTCAAGGAAGCCATCCTGATGGCGTCGGAGTGTCAGCCCTGGACCATGTCCTTGGCCCCCATGCCACCATTCCGACCGATCGGGGTCTGTTCCTCGCCGAGACGTGGCGACTTCATCCGCGCATCTGTGCCTTCAATTCGGAACTGTTCTATGAAGGTCGCCTGAAGTCTCGGCCGGGACTTGAGCGGCAAGAAATCAGGATCAAGTCCGGACTCAACGGGTCTGGCCTTCGCTACCTTCCGATCCAGCACGACGGAAATCAGAGTTCGTCGCCGGAAGAAGCCGATGCGATCCGCGACCTTATTGCGGGCATCCTGGGATCCGGCACGACCTGGGTCGACCGGAAAGGTAGTGAGTCCCCGATTTCGCTCGACGATGTGCTGATCATCGCGCCGTACAATGCGCAAGTCTTCGAGCTTCAGGAGCGACTTCCTGGCGCTCGCATTGGCACTGTGGACAAGTTTCAGGGCCAAGAGGCGCCCATTGTCATCTATTCCATGGCGACCTCTAGTCATGCGGACGCACCACGCGGAATGGAGTTCCTCTATAGTGCCAACCGACTGAACGTCGCGGTTTCTCGAGCAAAGTGCATCTGCATCGTGGTCGCGTCACCACGCCTATTCGAGGCCGAGTGTCGGACGCCTCGCCAAATGCAACTTGCCAATGCCTTTTGTCGGTACGCCGAATTGGCCTCTGTATTGTAAGGAGTTGCTGCACGATTGCATCGAGGGGATTTATTAGCCCTAAATCATCTACCGGCACTGATGCACTCGATTTTGCCAAAGCCATGAACCCATAAATCTTCCGATGGGACGGCTTACCAGAGTCGCGATGCCCCGCCACTCAAGAGCTCCAGGCAACTGGTCTACTAAAGATGCAGGATCATCGTGCCGACCGAACTCCAGCTCGTACGCAGCAGCGAAGGGTCGAGCGCAGGCAGTCTCATCGGGTCGAACGGCGCCAGGTCGATGCTTTGTGCCGCACCGTCAGCGATCAAGTCGGCAATGGCTTCCCCGGTCGCTGGTGCGTTAAGAATACCCCAAACATTGTGCCCGGTAGCGACATAGAGGCCGTCGCTGCGTGGGACCTTGCCTATCAGCGGCAAGCCGTCATGTGTGACCGGTCGGAAACAGGCTTGCCGCGCAAGGATCCTTTCTGGAAGGAAGACCGGCGACAATCGTTCGGCGATGGCCTGCAGGCGACCGATGGCCTCTGAGTCCGGCTTTACCGCGGCGGGGTCGATCGGCAGCGGGACCACGTCGGATAGAGCCGTAATATGGGTGCTGCCGTCTGCGCGCGGAAACACCTCGACGCTAACCATGTCGCTGGTCTCGTCGTGATAGTCTAGAAACAGTGCGTGTGGGGGAACGTCTGCGCCGGTGTCGTAGACAAGACTCGGACTACGCTGCCCGAAAACGGCTGGCAAGGTCATCCATTCCGCCGCCAGCAACGACCACGGTCCCATGGCGACAACGACGGCGTCCGCCTCAATGATGTCGCCGTCAACCTCGACGCCCCGCACAGTCGTGGCGTGGGTATGCCTCACCACGCCAGTAGCGCGCCCGCGGCGCAGTTCGGCGCCGCGCGCTTGGGCGGCGCGCATCATAGCGGAGGTAAACATGCGGGGATGAACAATTGCCGTCGTCTCAGTGGTGCTTAGCCGCGACGCAATAACAACGCCGTCAGAAAGCCAATCGAGCTCCGAAGGCTTTTGGCGGCGCGGGTCGCTCTGGGAAACGACGAGACCACTGTAAGCAGTCATAGGACGATAGCCCCAATCGTCGGCGATCTCCTTCGACAATGCAGCGTGCAGCTGGAAACTGCGTCGGGCCAGCGCGTCTACCGGCGTGCCGACACACCAGTCGAGTGCCAGAAATCCGCCGGCCTTTCCAGATGCTGCAGCGGCAACCTCGGTGCTCTCAACCACAATCACTTGGGCGCCGCGTCGGCTAAGGAAGTAGGCTGTGCAGGCGCCCACTACGCCGCCGCCGCAAATCACAATCCGCATGCTCTCTCCGCTTGCAAGCTATTAAAGCACCGAGGAGGTCCGGGATGCTAACGCGTCGGCTGTCCCTTTGTCTCCTGTTGGCTGACCGCCTTGTAGACTTCGAAGCGTGGCTTGACGAAGATGAGGTCCGGACACTGCCGTTTCGCAGTGACCGACGGCATGGCCGAGCGAACGCCGTAGTGGCGGGCTTCGTAGCTCGCGGCAGCGACGACGCCGCGCTCGGCCGAACCGCCCACTGCCACCGGCTTGCCGCGCAGGTCCGGATTATCGCGCTGCTCCACTGATGCGTAGAAGGCATCCATGTCGATATGGATGATCTTGCGGTGAGGCGCCGTGGAAGCGCCGCGTTCCGGATCGGGAAGGACCATGGGCGCATTGTACAGGGCGCCGCAAGCCGAGTCGCGGCTAAGTCAGCCTCAATCCGCCGAGGTGCATTCAGGGCAGGTGTCGCCGATCGAGTCGAGCACCTCGGCGATCGCGACGGCAGCCACTTGCGACGAAACGCCGGTCGGCGGATCCGTCCGAGCGATCTGGAATGCGCGGTCGCGGGCATGCGGATCGGCGCGGTACTGCATCCACCCGTGCTCCTCGCATTCGCAAATGGCGCCGGCCTCGCTGAGCACCGAAATCGCCCAGCCGCGGAGCGTCCGGGTCCCTGGTTGCTTTTCCTTCGTCATCAGCA
This sequence comes from Bradyrhizobium sp. CCBAU 051011, assembly GCF_009930815.1. NCBI lineage: Bacteria > Pseudomonadati > Pseudomonadota > Alphaproteobacteria > Hyphomicrobiales > Nitrobacteraceae > Bradyrhizobium > Bradyrhizobium sp. CCBAU 051011. The sequence goes on from NZ_CP022222.1 coordinate 2,937,482, forward strand.
TTCGAAATCGCTCCTACCGGGCGAATCCTCACGCCTCGCCGTCCGTTCCGGGCTGCTAACACAGGTCAGAGATTCCGAATTGCATGGCTATTGCTTTTCCACGTGTTCCGTCCGCCTGTGCAAAAATGTCAGGCGGCCAGCGCGGGATCTTCCTTTTCGCCGGTCGCAACGATCTTCAGCGCGCCGTCCGGCAACGGCCGCTGGAGCGCCTTAGCTTCGTCCCAAGGGGCGCGCAGCCAGACATCGTACTCTTCGGTTGTCGTCAGGATCACAGGCATCGCCTTTGGATGGACGCGTTCCACCTCGGCATTCGGCTTGCAAGTCAGGAAGGCGTAGACATCGATCGTGACTTCTCCTTCCTTGGCCTTCCGGACGCTGGTCCAGTTCGTCCAGAGGCCGGCGAACGCCAGCAGTGGGCGGCTTTCGTCCGGAGCGAACCATACCGGAACCTTCTTGCCATCGATCGTGTCGTACTCGCTGAATGACGTGAAGGGGACCAGGCAACGATGCTCGGTCCCGAGCCATCGCTTCCAATGCGCACTGCCCACGTTTCGGATATTGGTGGTGCCATTGTCCGGCTCCATCCGAAGCAATTCATTGAAATCGACCGGCTTACCCTTGGCCTCCAGCTTCTGGCTCGCTTCTTGGTGGCGTCCAAGAGCGCCTGCTGGGAGGACGGCATGCCCCATCGAGCCATGACGATCTCACGACCGTCGGGCGCGTTGCGAACGATCGGCGCTGGATAGTCCGGAAAGATGCCGGGCATTGAAGGCAGGTTGCCAACGCGACTGTTGAGTGCGTTGAACAGGCGGCGGATCGCGTCCGCGTTCTTGGTCATCGAATACAGATTGCAGATGTGGACGGCCCCCCACTTGTCAGGATGATAGCAGACTTTTGACCTGATCGCTTGCTATCAGATGTCCGGCCTGTTAGCGCGGACAAAGTCCGCTGGCCGAGATGGTGTTCGCTACGCCCGCTCCAAGCACATAGGCGACATTGATGATGCCGGTGTAATCTACGGAAGCTCGCGCGTTTTGACCGATCGGTCCTTCCATCTACCGCGTCCTGCAAGTTCGTGGGCTATCCGCCGAGGAACCTCGCTCGCGGCGCCAATTTCAGATCAGATAGGCATGGCGGCTACCGGCCGGTTGTACTCCGCCCGATATCATCAAGCGCCAAGCGATGCGGGCGAACTTGTTAGCCAAGGCCACCGCGACCAACTTCGGCGGCTTTCGCTCCAGCAGCGAAGCGAGCCAGAGTGTGGGCTTATGACGACCCTTTCGGATATGCCTCAGCAGCGCGGTCGCACCGACGATCGACGTCGATCGGAGCACTGAATCTCCGGCCTTTGTGATACCGCCATGTCTTTGCCGGCCGCCAGTTGAATGATCCTTGGGCGTCAGTCCGAGCCAAGCCGCAAAGTCACGGCCTGATCTGAACGTCTCTGGCGGGGGCGCCTTCATGCTTAGCATGGACGACCCAATCGGACCGACGCCGGGAATCGTCGCAATACGCCTGCTGACGTCATCCTCGCGGTGCCACTTCATCAGCTTGGCCTCAATCTTTGCCAGGCGAGCTTGGACCGCGGCATACTCTTCTGCCTGAAGGCGAAAGAGGTCCCGCGCCATTTCCGGTAAGCCGTCATCCTCGAGCACCCGCTTGATGAGTGCCGTGACGTTCTGCCGGCCGGCGGGGCCGACGATGCCAAACTCGGCTGCATAGCTCCTGAAAGCATTGGAGAGCTGCGACTTCACGCTGACCAGGCGCTCCCGCACGGTCATCAACATGCAGGCCGCTTGCCGTTCCTTCGACTTCACCGGTACAAACCGCATGCTCGGGCGGGTGACCGCTCACACAACGCCTCGGCGTCGGCCGTGTCGTTCTTACCGCGCATCACGTAAGCCTTCACATACTGAGGTGGGATCAGCTTCACCTCGTGACCGAACGACTGCAGCAGGCGCGCCCAATGATGCGAGCTGCCGCAGGACTCAATGGCGACGAGAACCGTCGGAAGCCGCTGGAAGTAGCGGATCATCTCGGCTCGCCGGAACTGGCGGCGGACAACCACCACCTCGTTCTCGTCAATACCGTGAAGCTGGAAAACCGACTTAGAAGTATCCATACCGATGCGAATAGGAGGATTCATCGGACTTTCCTCTCATCTAGCTGTGACGCCGAGAGCGCCATAGAACCGTGGGGATGAGAGGCCGTCCACACCAGCACACTTCAGTCCTCCGGAGGCACGTTGCGCGGCCGCTGCGTTAGTTGCAGCAGCGTCGCCGAGGGGCGCCGGCCCGCATTAGCGCACTTCCGACAACGCAGCCTGCCGGCGAGATCATGAACGAAGGTTGTCGGTGGATGGGGCAGATCAGCGAGATCGACTTGGTTCGGCGCCCTGCAGCGCGAGCACTCGATCTGAAGCCAAGGATAGCCGCCGTTTATCGCCTGATCGACGGTCGGAGATGGATCGATCGGTTCTCCGTCCGCCCACATCCGCTCGTTCCAGCTTTCAGCCAGGAGCCGATCGGCCTGGCGGATCAGCGCGTCCCCCTTGGCGCGCAGCTCGTCCGACTGCGCGGCCAAAATGCCTGTCATCGTCCGCGCCTTGCCAAGCTCCTTCTTCAAGGCCTTACGGTCTCCGCCGGAAAGGGGCGTCGGGTGATGCTTAGGGGCCATCCGGAACGTCGCCGGGCCGTTATCAGATGGGCTCGAAGGTCGGCCAGCAGCCATCTTCCTCGTGGCGGCCAGTCCGGTTCTGGCAGGTGTTGTTTAGCAGTCGCTGCCCGACCCCCCTCCAGTTCGCTTGCTGGCCGTACAGGCGGATGGCGTCGGTCTTCTGGATCTCGACAATGCGCTCACACCTGCGACAGAATACTCGCAGGACATGCTGCGGGATTTCGGAGAGGCGCTGCCCTGCGCTCGATCGTTCCGAAGATCTGGTTTCGAATTGGGCATCGTTCAGGACGGCATGCCAATATTCGTCCGGCATCTCGTCCTGCGGACCGAGAGGGGGTGTCACCACCGGCTTTCTGCCGATCGAAGCGCCCAGCTTTTCCATTTGTTTCGGGGTAGGCATCCGCCAACCCGCGGGTCGATCGCTCATGGCATGATTAGAACATATCAAGAACAAATGTCGAGTCCGACGAACGGAGGGCAGGGACCGATTTTTTCGGTCGCGATCGGCCAGTCCAAATTGACAATCTCAAAACAGGACGGCGTGTCGGAACCAGCCCCTTTCGATCGTCTTGAATCCGAGCTGCCCCGAAAACGGAGTTCTGCGTACATGGCTCCCCGCGCCAACTGGAAAGGTTTTCTGCGTCTGTCCCTCGTCACTTGTCCGGTGGCGCTGTATCCAGCCACGTCCGAGTCCGAGAAAATCTCGTTCAACCAACTCAATCGGCAGACCGGCCACCGCATCAAATACCTCAAGGTCGACGCCGATACCGGCGATGAGGTGCCGAACGAAGACATCGTCAAGGGCTACCAGCTCGAGAAAGACCAATTCATCGAGGTGACCAAGGAAGAGCTCGAAGAGATCGCGCTGGAGTCCACGCGTACCATTGAGATCGACGAATTCGTCGAGAAGTCCGAGATCGATCCACGTTACCTGATCCGTCCCTACTATCTGCGTCCGGACGGGAAGGTTGGCCACGACGCCTTCGCTGTCATCCGCGAGACCATCCGGGAGATGAACAAGGTCGCGATCGGTCGTGTGGTGTTAACCAATCGCGAGCACATCATCGCGCTTGAGCCACTGGATAAGGGGCTGGTGGGCACCTTGTTGCGATACCCCTACGAAGTGCGCTCCGAACAGGAGTATTTCGACGATATCCAGGACGTCAAAGTTACGAAGGACATGCTGGACTTGGCCAGGCATATCGTGAACCAGAAATCAGGTCGGTTCGACCCTGACAAGTTCGAGGATCAGTACGAAACCGCTCTCATAGACCTCATCAACCAGAAGCGTGCCGGCAAGCCGATCACGCCAAAGGAGCGGCCGCGCGGCGAGAACGTGGTAGATCTGATGGAGGCGTTGCGACGAAGCGTCGGCGGGGCTGCGGAAACGAAGGGCTCGAAGAAGCCGGTGAAAAAGCCGCGCAAGGCGGCAGCCGGACAGAAGGAAATGCTGATGCCGATCGCCGGCAAAAAGCCGAAGGAAGCGGCGGCGAAGAAGCCGGCAGCCAGGCCGCAGCGCAAGTCCGCGTGATTGGATTCCGTGTCATCGGAGAAAACCAGGGCGTGAGCGTTCTCGGCTACCGCCTCGCCGCCCTCGGTGTGCCCGACGGTCCGGTGCGCAAGGAGCTGGCGGAAGGAAGACCGGCGACACTCGCGGATGGTAGGACAATCGATCCCGAAGACGTCCTCGGTCCGCCAGAGCGGCGCATGAAGCTGGTTATCGTGGGGGATGCCGAAACCACCGACGGATTGGCCGAACTGGTCCGGGGCGCGGACTTGCTGGTGATCGAAGCCACGTTTCTGGACCGCGACGCGGCGATTGCGCGCGACTACGGGCATCTGACGGCGGATGAAGCGGCCGCGCTTGCGGCTATGTGACGTGAAGCAGCTCGTCCTGACCCACATTTCCGGCCGGTATAGCGATGAGGACCCTATTGATGGAGGCAAAGAAGACGTTTCCAAACAGCCGAATTGCCGTGGATTTCGATCGGATCGTTATCTAACCGGCCGCTGCGGAGTACATGCATGGCGAAGAAGCTGAAGACCTACGAGACATCATTAGGCTTTTTCGACTTGGCGATAGCGGCGCCTTCGATGAAGGCGGCTTTGGAAGCCTGGGGCGCCGACAGCAATCTCTTTCACCAGGGTGCGGCGAGGCAAAGTGAGGATCCCGACGTTATCGCGGCGACCATGGCAGCTCCGGGCGTCGTTCTGAAACGCCCGGTCGGTCCCAACGGGCCCTTCAAGGAGCAGGCAGAACTGCCTACCGATCTCGCCGGCGACCGCGGCTCGAAGAGGTCCGGCCGCAAGTCGCAGGGCCGTAAGGCACAGAGACCTTCGAGGCGAGGCAACGACCAGGCGGCGGACCGGAAGGCCGCACTCGCTTTCGAGAAGGAGCACAAGCGCCGCGCGCGCGAGCGCGCGAAGGAAGAAGCTGCCCTGGAGAAGGAGCGCGAGCGGCGGCAGCATGCCATCGACAAGGCACAAGGTGCCTTGGACGCAGCCCGCCGGAAGCACGAAGAGAAAACAGCAGGCATTCGAGCCGAGCTGGAGGCTCTTGAGGAGGAGGCGCGGGTCGAAGAGGCGCGTTGGGAGAAGGAGATGATGCGACTGCAAGCTGCGTCGCGACGGGCGCGAGGGTAAGCAGCCCTCCGCTAGGCGGACACTGTGAACGGGCGTGGACAAAGGGCGGGATATCGACTTCGGCAGCGGAAGCCTTGCTGCAGCGCATGCTTGACAAGATCGGAAGAAGCTTGTTCGCCGAAGGGTCATTCGGAGCATTCCTGCGGATATGTGAACGCAGGCCATCCCTGAAACTTCCGCTCCTTAAGTCCGTTGACTCCCCGGCCATAGCTCTGGCTTGGCCCTTGTACCCTGTTGCGTTGGAGTTTCCGGTGCCGGCATCCCGACCCTACTGGAAGGGCTATCTGAAACTGTCCTTCGTATCGTGTCCTGTCGCGCTCTATCCCGCAATCTCGGCGGCGGAGCGGATCTCCTTTCGGCAGGTTAACCGGCGTACGGGCCATCGCCTCAAACAGAAACTCTTCGATTCCGTTACGGGAGAAGCCGTAGACGCAGCCGACAAGGCGCGCGGCTATGAGATCGGCGAAAATGACTTTCTGTTGGTCGAGGACCGAGACCTTGAGCAGGCGCGACATCAGCGGCGGGCCCCCGGTGAGATGGAGCTTGTCACGCCGCCTCACCGTGAAAGCCCGCCAACCGTCCCCGCCAGCCTTCACGACGAGGCCGCCAAAGAGGGCGCCGGCAACTATGATGATGAAGACGAGCAACAGGAGGAAGCCGTCACTGTCCCGCGGCCGCAGAATACGCGCACGATCGAAATTGAGCATTTCCTTCCGGCCGGGCAGATCGATGCGCGATATTTCGAAAAGCCGTACTACATCCTGCCTCGCGAGGAGATCAGTCAGGAATCTTTTGCGGTGATCCGGGATGCGATGAGCCGGGAGGCCGTTAGCGGCTTGGCTCGCATCGTGCTGTCCTCACGCGAGCGGCCGTTTCTGCTCGAACCGATGGGCCGAGGCCTTCGCGGCGTAACACTGCGCTTCGCGCACGAGATCCGAAACGACTCGGAATATTTTAGCGAGATTCCCGAGATGAAGCTTCCGCCCGAAATGATGAAGCTCGCGCAGCACATCATCCGGACAAAATCAGCCGATTTCGATCCCAGTATGCTGAAGGATCACTATCGCAGCGCGCTCGTGCGCATCCTGCATAAGAAGCAGGCGAAAGGCCCCGCGAAAGTACCTCCGGTCAATCCCTCACGCGAGAACGTCGTCAACCTCATGGATGCGCTCCGGCGAAGCGTTGCAGCAGAGCGCTCGGCAAAGCCCGCTAGCCGCGGCCGCTCGGGAAAACCGGCCACTGGCGGGCGCGGCGCGCGCCAGCGCAGAACAACCGGTTGACCCTACGCGATCATAGCGCCACGGCCGATCCTTTTGGTCAGCTCACCTGCGGCTTGTCTGATTCGGGATTAGGCGCGGCAGCTCGGCACTTCCGTCCTTAGGAACCGCCTTTGATCCGGAAAGTTCATTGACAGGAGGAGGCGGTGTGTCGCTGATCGATTCACCCGATGCCGCGCAGACGATCGTCGATCCGCGTGATGCGGCCGAATCTGCTGGCCTGAGATACGTCTCGGACGAACGGCCCGGTATTCGACGCAAGAGGGTGGGGCCGGGATTCAGCTACGTACGACCAGACGGATCGAAGCTAATCGGACCTGACGCGCTGAAGCGGATCAGAGCACTCGCGATCCCGCCAGCATGGACCGACGTGTGGATCTGTCCGTTTCCGGATGGCCATATCCAGGCAACCGGCCGCGACGCAAAAGGGCGTAAGCAATATCGCTACCATGCTCGGTTCCGCGAAGTGCGCGAAAGCACAAAGTACGAGCATGTGGTCGCATTTGCAGACGCGCTCCCTTCCATTCGGGAAACAGTGCGCGAGCACATGGCCTTGCGCGGCCTCCCGCGCGAAAAAGTTCTGGCGACTGTCGTGCATCTCCTGGAGACCACGTTGATCCGCGTAGGTAATGACGATTACGCCAGGCAGAACAACAGCTACGGTCTGACCACGCTGAAGAACCGGCACGTGGCGGTCAATGGAAACGAGGTTCGTTTTCGATTCACGGGCAAAGGGGGCAAACAATGGTCGCTGCGCGTACGAGACCGCCGCATCGCCAAGATCATCAAGGCCTGCCAAGAGCTCCCCGGACAGGAACTGCTTCAATACATCGACGAACAAGGCAATTGCCAGGACGTCACATCGACCGACGTGAACGAGTATCTCAAGGCAATCACCGGTAAAGATATCACGGCAAAGGATTTCCGAACCTGGGCAGGAACGGTGCTGGCGGCCATGACCCTGAGCGAATTTCAGAGCTTCGACAATGCCGCACAGGCCAAGCGCAATCTTCGCAGCGCCATCGAAAAAGTTTCCGCCCGGCTCGGCAACACACCTACAATCTGCAGGAAGTGCTACATCCATCCGGAGGTACTTAACTCTTATATGGATGGAAATTTGGTCCTTGAGATCAAGTCACAAGTCGAGAGTGAGCTTCGGAGCGCTGTCGAAAATATGAAGCCGGAGGAGGCTGCCGTGCTCGCGTTACTCCGCGGCCGGCTTGCCAAACAGGCAGAGCAGTCGGAACACGCCGATCTCAAAGAGTCCTCTAGCAAGCGGCGGGCGCACGCCGCTTGAGTTGGACCATAGTCAGCGGAAGATTCTCCATACACGTGTTCGGGCAAATGGGCGGAGCATGCAGAGGGGGAGATCGCTTACCGCCGGCGCTTAAGATGCCTCATAAGCTGTGGCAGACTCATGGCATTCAATACCCGGTCCGCTGGTACGCCGCCTTTGCGGGCCATCTCGACGCCCCAGTGCATATGATCCAGCTCCCCGATAGAGTGAGCATCCGGGTTGATGCTCAATATGCAACCAAAATCGAGTGCAGCCTGGTGCCATCGCCAGTCGAGATCCAGCCGCCAAGGATGGGCGTTGATTTCTACAGCCACGCCGTACCTTGCGCAGGCGCGCAGTACCTTTTCGATATCGATGTCGTAGCCCGGACGACGCATCAGCTGGCGTCCGGTCATATGGCCCAGGATGGTGGTGCGGGGATTCGAGATCGCGCGGAGTAGGCGGGCAGTCTGCTCTTTCTTATCCAGCTTGAAGCGACTATGGATACTCGCAACGACGAAGTCGAACCTACTAAGAATTTCGTCGGGATAGTCCAGGGAGCCGTCGGCCAAGATGTCGGACTCGATGCCCTTGAGGATCCGGAATTCCTTGCCGAAGCTTTTGTTGAGCCGGTCGGCTTCGCGGTGCTGCGCCTCGATCTCCTCAAGCGATAGTCCGCCCGCGTAATGGGCTGACTGTGAGTGGTCAGCCACACCGAAATAGTGGAAGCCGCGCTTGCGCGTGGCCTTCGCCATTGTCTCGAGCTTCTCAGTCCCGTCAGAGGCATCGGTGTGACAATGCAGGATGCCACACAGGTCGCGGTCGGCGACTAATTTCGGGAGCATACCTCTCAGCGCATTCTCTATTTCGCCGCGCCCTTCGCGAAGCTCCGGCTCGACAAATGGAAGGCCGAGCGCGCCATAAATTTCCTCTTCCCTTGCAGCCAGCAGGCGCCGGCCCTTCCTTAGCCCGTCCGCTTCAAGCTTCATGCCCTTATCCTCGGCGAGTGCCCGAAGCTGTTCAAGGTGTTCCGCTGATCCGGTTGCGTGAAGCAGGGTCGCGCCGAAGTGCTTCCGGTCCGTGACATGGATTGTGAGGCTGCCCGACTCCAGGGCGGCAGGCCCATCCTCAACTTCGGGCGCTTCGGCAACAAGAGCGAGGTCGCGCACCAGTTCGCACCCGCGCCGGAAATCGCCAGCGATGGTGACATGCTTCAGACGGGGCCGAGCCTTCTGAAGCGACGCCTTCGCGTGCTCAAGGAGGGCTGCGGCGCGGTGCAGATGCAGCTGGCCATCGCCGCTTTTCGCGATGTCCAAATTCTGCAGGATCTTGGCTTGCAGCGAGGCGCCAAGCCCCTTCGCCTGCTTGATGCGGTCGTCCTTGGCGGCAGCCTCGAGTTCGGCAAGGGAGGTGATTCCGAGCTCCTTGTAAAGCCGGAGCACCTTCTCGGGTCGCAAGCCCGGAACCGTCAGCATATCGAGGACGCCCGCCGGGATCTCCTTGCGCAGCTTCTCGAGGCTTTGATGCGTGCCCGTCCGATACAGCTTTGTGATGATGTCGGCGATAGCATCTCCCACTCCGGGAATTTCGGTGAGGCGATCCTCCTCGATCAGAACATGGAGCGGGACAGCAAGCGCGGAAAGACTGTCCGCAGCGCGGGAGTAGGCCTTTGCACGATATGGATTGCCGCCGCGCAACGCGGTCCGCTGCGCATATTCCCGAAGCAGCCTTGCGACTGTCTGGGTCTCGGCAACCATCGCTCAACCCGTCTCTCGCCGGACACCCGCCTTCTTCCTGCGGCGCACGCAATTCTTCGCGAAGGCCGCTTCGAATGACGAATTTGCCAGGCCCGTCAGTCGAGCGATTTCTCGAGCTTTTGTGCCGCCCGAAAGTCGTTCAAATGATGTAGGTTCGGACCGTATGCGGCCTCCTTCGTCAGGAGGTGATAAATCCTTCCCACCACGATCTGGAGATGCCTCATCCGTCCGGCGGGCATCGCCCGAGCCTTGCAAAGGGCTCGGACAGCATGAGCTCGGAAATAGTGAAAAGCGTCCGACATACGGATCCAACGTCCGTCGGGGATTTTGGTTCTTCCATCCGCCCCTCCTGGAACCTCGGACAGGTCCTACCTGTTCGAGGTCTTCTTTGAGCCTAACGACTTCGCGGTCTCCAAGTGCTTCTGTAGGACCGGGATACTCCCTTTCGCGTACTCACCAGCCGCATCGGCGCTTTTTGAGGCTTTCTTGTATTCTGCGATATCCTTCTGATGGTCGGCGACCATATGAGTTGCGAAATCGCGATCGAACGGTGGCCCGGACATTTTTGACATTTTTTCGTAATCAGCCTTTTGCTTGGCATTCGGGCCGTCCGGCGGCGTCACGCCCATCGACTTTGCTGCGTCGATGGCTTTCTCATTTGCTGCTGTATGGTCGGCCTGCAGCATCTGGCCAAAGTTCTTCACATTGTCACTCTGGCCGTTCTGTTGCGCCAGCTTCCCCATCTCGACTTCGGCGTAGTTGCCTTGAATGGCTTTTTTCAGGAAGGACTCGCTCGGCTTTTCCGCAGCGTAGGCGGAAGTTGCGAGAAGCAGCGCGAGAACAGTGAGGGCTGTGACCTTCATAGGTGTCTCCTTGTTTGACGTCAGCGTGGCATTCAAACAAGGATTGTCGGGCGTCGTTCCACCTCCGCATGCCGGACTGCAATCAAGACTTGCTGATAATGTCCCGCAATCCTAGGCAGTGCAGGAAATTGCCCGAACGCCGAGGTGGCGAGCGGGATCGACTCAGAACTTGCCTGCTCCCATGAAGGGCAAAGTGCCGGGCGGCACGAAATGGTAGAGCTGAATGGGTAGATGAGAAAGCTGACAATCCACCTTGGATCAAGGCTGTTGGGGACGTGCGGCTGATGGCAACGGGAGAGGCATATCAGCACGTCTAGGCTGACCTTACGCGGAGAAGGCGCTGGGCAATCGCGAGTACTTCCTCAACAAGCCCTACAGCTATGGTAGTGGCAGTAAGGATCACGTCCCGTGATTGTTCGAGATTTCCGGAAAATAAGCAAAAATGTCCGGTCGCCCTCCAGCGGGCTTTTTTGTGAGTTGAGTTATTGCCAAAGCGTATCCACACCATGCCGGGGTTCATTAAACCCCAGCTAGCCACGTTGAAGTCCAAGGCGCCCAAGGGCGAACAGTGGCTTCACGAAATCAAATACGACGGCTACCGCGTCCAGGTGCACCTCAACCGTGGACGCAAGAAGGTGTACACCCGCAACGGGCTGGATTGGACCAAACGCTTCTCCACAATCGCTGCAGCGTTGGACATCCCGGGCGAAGCCATCATCGACGGAGAGGTGGTCGTCGTTCACGAGGGGCGGACGAACTTTTCCGAACTACAGGCAGAGCTTGCGGCGGGCAGGCAGGACCGGCTGGTTTATTACGCCTTCGACCTACTCTGGCGCGACGGGGACCTTCGCAAGCTGCCACAGATCGAGCGCAAGCAAGCGCTGCTCGACCTGCTCGGTGAAAATGGCGTCGAGCTGCCGGTTCTCTACTCCGAACATCTGACCGGTGACGGGCAAGAAATGTTTGAGCACGCTGCCAAGCTCAACTGGGAAGGCATTGTCTCGAAACGAGCGGACGCTCCGTACCGATCGGAGCGCAATGAGAGCTGGCTGAAGATCAAAACCGTCCAGAAGGGAAAATTCCCCGTTGTTGGATTCATAAAGGATCCGACCGGTGTGGCCGCGCTCTACCTCGGCAAGCGGGAAGGCAGGGAGCTTGTCTACATGGGGAAGGTCGGGACGGGCTGGTCCCGCAGGATCTCCAGCCAAATCCGCAGGCAACTCGATACAGTGGTCAGCCCGAAATCGAAACTCACCAGGCCGGTAAAGAAGCCGAAGGCGACCTGGGTCCAGCCGACCTTTTACGCTGACGTGGAGTATCGTGACATCACGTCCGAGGGTCTGCTTAGGGCAAGCTCGTTTAAAGGTCTGTCAAAAGGGAACAGGACGGACGTGATGACGTTTGGTCCTCATATACGACGCGCTGGGAAAACTTGGGCGCGGACTCACTAGCACGCAGCCAAACTCGGATCGATGCGAATTGACGAAACGCCAGATAGTTGGCGCGTGCTCGTTATATCGGATCGCGACACGCCGGCATTGCCGGATCTTGTTGAAAAGCATTCGATGAAGTTGCGCGCGATACAGAAACGTTCGCAGCACATAATTCGAGGCTCAGGTTTTGGAGCTTGAATCACGTCGCTGGCAGCGCGATCAATTCGCCATGACTACGGCCGCTGCCGCTTGAACTCTCACTTCCGCTTCCGGCGGGATAGTGTTGCAAAAGTCTTTTTGAGGTGTCGAACGAAAATTCTTAGAGCCGCTGATGCGTTTTGTGCTCGGCGATGTGAGGGACCATGTCGGTTGATCCAAAATCGATCACGGACCTCCGTAATGGCGCTAAAAAGCGACGCAGCAGCAGAGAGGTCTAAAGATCAACTTTCGCGAGATTTTTAGGGTTGTTCGATTTTCGACTTTTGCAACAATATCGGCGGCATAGCGGACTTGGCCGGACTTGCTACAGGCTCGACCGGGTCGCGAATGACCCGAACCGGACCATTGCTTGGTCCGATTAATTGGTTGAACGCAAAGACGCGGGTGACCTAAAGTCTGTTGAAAACCCGAGCAGGTGCGAATCCTGTTGCGTCGGCGCCGGGTCGCGCCTCAGGTCCTGCTCACCTATCCGGAATGAGCTTGCCATGAGCCCGAACTTCGTCTGGCGCCCCATCCGTTTCACCCCGCAGAATGAGCGCGCCTACGTAGAACAGATGGAGCTGCGCGTGGTTCCGCTGCAGCGACTTGCATGCATAATCGGCATCGCCGCGTTCGCCGGTTATCAGCTTTGGGATCTCTTGCTCGATCCGCAGGCGCTCCCCAGGACCGCTCCAATCCGCTTGGCAGTTATCGCGCTTTTCACTGCGGAGTTCGTCATTACCTTCGTGCCATCGCTGCGCAGGCCGCCGTACCTACTGATGCAGAACATCGCGGTCTACACATTCCTTGCCGTTGGCTTCAGCCTGATCCTGGCGCAACTGCCGAACGGATTCCTTGCAGGCGTTTCCGGGTTTTTGCTGGGCATGATCTTCATCCCGGTCTTCGTCATCGGGACCGTGCAGGCGGTCGCTACACTGACGCCGCTCGTCCTTAGCCCACTTTTGGTTATGGCGCTCGCGGGGGCGACGAGGTTGGAAATCGTCAACGCCTTCTCGTGGATTGTCGGCGGCGCGGGGTTTGTAATCGGTTTTGCGTATCTACTCGATGTGATTAACCGGCGCGCCTTCCAGCTCGAGCAACTGCTCGAGACCGAAAAGAACCGTTCAGAAAAACTTCTGCTCAACATCCTCCCGGTGGACATCGCGGAACGGCTGAAGGCGGGAGAGGAGCCGCTGGCCGATCGCTGCGACTCGGTGACCGTGTTGTTTGCCGATCTCGTCGGGTTCACGGAACTGTCGAGAAAGCTGCGAGCGGGTGACGTGGTCGACCTGCTCAACGACTTGTTTTCGCGTTTCGACAACCTGGTCGAACGGCACGGGGCCGAGAAGATCAAAACAATCGGCGACGCCTACATGGCTGCGGCGGGATTGTCCGGCAGTCGAGGAGACCACGTCGCATCAATCGCCGACCTGGCTCTCGACATGCGGAAAGCATTCGCCGAGTTTTGTCGGCACCGCGACCTCTCACTCAAACTGCGTATCGGCGTGCACTCGGGCGAAGTCGTCGCCGGCGTGATCGGCAGGCAAAAGTTTGCGTACGATCTATGGGGTGACACCGTGAACGTTGCAAGCCGGATGGAGTCCAACGGTGTGCCGGGTGAGATTCAGATCTCTGCGGAGACTCGGCAATTGCTTTCGGCCCATTACCGCGCGGTACCGCGCGGGGAAATCGAAATCAAAGGGCACCTGCCGCGGATGACGTACCTCCTGCAAGGCGCGGGATGACCGCTCCTGGCACGTTTCGGACCTGGCCCTTATGGTCGGCAGCGTCCAGTTATTGATCTAATGCGAACATGACCGCGACACGACGATACTTCGGCGAATGGACCACTAGCGAATGCAGAGGAGACCAGCATGACGATTTACATTTCTCAAGGTCGTTACACCCCCGCAGCCATCAAGGGGATGTCTGCGAAGCCGGAGGACCGTTCCGAGGCGGTTGCGGAGTTGTTCGCGGCCGCCGGTGGTCGACTGATCAGTTGGTATCTGACTTTGGGACCCTACGATTGGCTGATCATAGCGGAAGCACCGGATGAGCCCACGATGATTTCCGTGGTGCTTGCCGCCGCGGCTGGCGGAAGCCTTTCGGACATAACCACTACCGTGGCGCTGACGGCGAGTGATACGACGAAGGCCTTCCAGCGGGCAGGCGAACTTACTCTAAAATTCAGATCGGCGGGCCGAGCCGATTACTACGGAGTAGGGATCGATTCGGACCGTGAGATCGGCGAGGCTTGAATACCAAATTCTGGGATGTGTGCTGCCGCTGACATGACGAAACCAACAAGAGGTCGTCGGCCTTAGGCGTGCCCGGTGCTGCCTCGTCAGGCCGAGCGTGGGCTGTTGGATCAATAATGCAACTCGAAACGAATGTGTTGTTGGCAGATTGTGTTGAAAAAGTCCTTTTTGACTGATGACTGAAAATTTTCAGGACCGCCCGTGCGTCTCACGCGCTGCGATGTGAGGGACCACATCGATTAACGCAAAAGCGACCGCTGACGCTCGTATCAGTTCTACAGCTGCAGCGGTTGAGATCGCCAACATTCGACTTTCGCGAGATTTTTGGGAGCCCTTCGATTTTCGACTTTTTCAACAGTATCGGCACTTTTCGGACCTGACTGGTCTGGCTGACGATGCCCATTGTTGAGGGCAAAGCGGACTTCCCAGTTGCGCACTCACACTTCTGAGTTTGACCCAAACCGGAACTGCTGCGCGCCACGCGCAGCTGTGATTCGGAGAACTGCCGACCGCCCCTTGCCCCAATAACAAAGCTATTCGGGTAGTCCCGCCTTAATCATCGCTTCGAAGAGTTCAGCTCTAAGCTTGGGCGAAAAGTGCGGGGCGGTCACAGTTGAGCGCCGAGCTCCAGGAGACAGGCGGAGAAGTTCTACCATCAGTTTTTGAGCGTCTTCCAAACGTCCAGCGCCCACGTAGCATAGGATGGCCTGAGCCATTCCTACATTAAACGCCGGGGGGAACGCTCGAACGGCTTTGTCCGCCCACTCACCCGCTTCGGTATGTCTGCCGGCATTGTGATGCGCTAGAGCAAGTCCCAGCATTGCATTGTAGTTGAAGGGATCGCGCGGACTAAGGTGTAGAGCTAGTTCAAGGTCTGCAACGGCCGCATCGGATTCGCCCTGCCAACCTCGAATGAGACCCCGCGCGTGAAGTGCGGGCCCATAGGTTGGATTGAAATGGATGGCGCGCTCGATCATTTCAACCCCGCCATTGAAGTCGAGCGCGAACCAGAATAGGAGAAAGCCCACAACATTTAATGCCATAGCGTCGTCTGTTCCGAGCTCCTTTAAACGCCGGGCAATCCGCAAAACCTGAGCGTTGTCTTCGACGATGTCTCCAGGCCATTTGTTAGCCCTTCGCCACGCTATACAAGTTGCGGCGCCGCCATACGCGGGCGCAAAGCTGGGATCAAGAGCAATCGCTTGCTCGAAATGCCTCAAGGCAGCTTCATTATTCTGTGGGGTGGTCGGGAAACGAATATGAGGCAAACCGCGATAATACGCTGTCACGGCATCGATGTTATCGGTCCTTCTTCGACTGGCTCTGTCGATCTCGGCACGGTCGACTTCTGGCGCGATGGCCCCGACCACTTGTAGCGCGACCTTGTCCTGAAAATCGAAAACGTTTCCTAAAGCGCCTTCAAACCGATCAGCCCAAAGGTGTGCGCCAGTTGCAACATCGATCAATTGTGCACTAATTCTTAGCCGCGTCCCTGCCTTTCGCACACTGCCTTCGAGCACGTATCGCACACCAAGCTCCTGTCCAACGTGCTTGATGTCGACCGCCTTACCTTTGTAGGTGAATGAGGAATTGCGAGCGATGACAAAGAGCGTCCTGAAGCGCGAGAGAGCAGTAATGATATCGTCAACCAACCCATCGGCGAAGTATTCCTGTTCTGGACGGGCCGGAATGGTTTGGAACGGCAATACGGCAATCGAGGGTTTGTCGGACAACCTAGGTTGAAGTGCGCCGTTTGGGGCTGCAGCATCATCCCGTTCACCGATTTCGTGCACGCTGCCAATGAAGCGAAAGCCCTTCCTCTGTAACGTCTTGATAAGGCGCTGCTGATCGCCGGTATCGCCGATCGCAGCGCGCGCTGCATTGAGGCGGGTCGCAAGCGCGGCATCCGAGATGGCGCGGCCGCCCCAAATGGCGGAAATCAGATCGTCCTTGCTAACCACGCGCTGGCGGTTGCGGACCAGGTAGAGAAGCACGTCAAACGCCTGCGGCGTCACCGAAACCGCATCGATTCCCCTGCGCAGCTCCCGCTTGTCGGTGTCGAGCGCAAAATCTTCAAACAGATAGCGCATCTGCAAGTCCGTTCCTCGAACAGCGCGAGCGTAGCACAGCTTAGCAAGCGGGGGAGCGCGCGAAATCAGCCGTCGGTAATGAAAATGTAAGCGGTCTGTAAAGTGTTGCAGTCACGCTTCGCGCATCCTTGCCGGGAGAAAGCCCTCAAGACCGGCGGTGATGGCGATGAACACAGCTTCAACAATGCTGCAGGATAGGCACGGACACATCGACTATGGCGAGGAGGGCACGGGCCCCACCATCGTGTTCGTGCCGGGATCGTGGGCGACCGCGTCAACCTGGCGGGGCGTGATCGAGGCGCTCGGCGGTCGTTCTCGGACGGTGACGACGAGCCTTCCGGGCTATGGCGGCACGAGGGACCGACGGACGGCTGCCGATTCATCGATCGACCGGCAGGCGGAGATTGTCGAAGCCGTGATCCGCCGCGCCGGCGGTCCCGTGCATCTCGTCGGGCATTCTTTTGGGGCGCTCGCGTGCCTCGACGTCGCGCTATGCGGGCTGCTGCCGCTCATGAGCATGACCCTGATAGAGCCGGTGGCTTTCGGCCTGCTGCGCCGGAAGAGCGAGCTTGCGCTGTATGAGCAGTTCACGGCGATGCGCGATGCATACTTCCAGGCGTTCGAAAACGGCGAGAAGGAAGCCGCGCTCCAGGTGGTCGATTATCTCGGCGGTGAGGGCAGCTTCGATGCCCTGCCGTCCCGAATGCGGCAATATATTGTCAGGACGACTGCGACCCAGGTTCTGGACATGCGTTCGGAATTCGATCCACAATTGTCCGCTTTAGCCAACATCCTGCTCCCAACCCGCGTCATCTGCGGTGAGCGAAGCACGCAATCGTTGCGGCGAAGCGCGGAAATCCTGACTCGTGCATTGGCGAATGCGTCGCTATGCACGATAGCAGGGGCAGCCCACTTTATGCCGGGCACGCACGCTGCAGAAGTGGCCCAGCGAATTGGCGATCATGTATCGCAGACTGAAGCACTCGCTTGGAGCAGCCTGTCCATCGCCTCTCCGTTCGGTTCACGATCTTTCGGCTATGCGGTCTAGATCACTAACTCCCTCCCCAGCGCTCCTCGTCGGCGGCCTCCTGTCAATCGCGGCGGTCGAAGGACACCGGTTTTGACTGAGACCGACGTGAATCCAGCCGGTTTCCAATGTGCTAGTCTGAATCTGTTGTTTCTAGGCTTGGCGGGGGCGTGGGACATCAGACGACGCGAGTTCATTGCGGCACTCTGCAGCGCGGTCTGGCGGGCGAATTTGTTGAGTGAAAGAAAGGTGGAAAGCGCATGAGAGACTTGACTGGACAGACCGCATTCGTGACAGGCGCTGCCTCGGGGATCGGACTGGGGATCGCGACCGCGCTGTCGCAGGCGGGGGTGAAGGTCATGCTCTGCGATATCGAGGAAGAGGCGCTGAACAAAGCGGTCGCGGACCTGAAGACACGGACCAAAGTCGATGTCGATGGCGTGAAAGCTGACGTCTCGCTCAAAGGCGAACTTCAGGCGGCAGCGGACGCGACCGTCGCGCGGTATGGCAGAATTCACATATTGGTCAACAATGCGGGCGTGGGCGGCGGCGGCACCTATGGTGAGTGGACTGATGCAGGCTGGAACTGGGTCCTCGGCGTCAACCTGATGTCGGTGATCTGGGGCTTCGAGATTTTCGGTCCGCTGATCGAAGCCCACGGCGAAGGAGGGCAAATTGTTTCCACGGCGTCCGTCGCCGGGCTGATTACGGGGCCAAGTCCGGCGTACGATGTGAGCAAATATGGAGTGGTGGCGCTGTCGGAGGGGATGCGTAACGTGCTCGCGCCGAGGATGATTGGGGTATCCGTTCTATGTCCGGGCGTCATCCGCACGCAGATCATGAACTCTCGGCGGAATGTGCCGCAGCGGTTTGCTGGGGCTGTCGGCAATCCACCGCCGACAGAAGGACCCCGCGCCGAGTTCATCAAGGCATTGCAGGAACGGATCAACAACGGCATCGATCCGCTCTATGTGGGCGAACTGGTTCGCGAGGCCATCGAAAACGACTGGCCCTACATTTTTACCGACACTGAGCACGAACCATTGCTCGACAAGCGATTCGCAGCGATCAAGCAGGGCTTCGACCGCATACGCGGCCGAACGCCGCGACGCTAGTTCTCGCATATGGCTAACATTCTCCGGCTCGTCTCAAAAAGCCCTAAGCGGAAGACAGGGAGATGGAATTCCTTCTTCCAGCCAGAATGCGAATCGTCTGAAGCAATTATCGTCGGGCGTCGCATCGGCTAACTCGTCTTCCGCGATTGAGCGCCCGTCAACACAGGCCGCAATCGATCCAGGCAATACTGGAAGAATGCGGCGATGCGGGGAATTTTTCGCAAGTCGCGATGGGTGAGCAGGTATATGGGATAGTCGAGTTCTGGAATAGGGCCGATCACTTGTACCAGGTCCTGGTCCAGATCGGCTAGGGGCGTTGGCAAGGGTGCCAGCCCGGCGCCCGATTTTACTGCGAGCAGCACGCTCGGAACGTTGCTCGCTTGGCCAGAGATGCGCGCCTGCGGAGCTTTCGACGACAACCAGCGCGCTGCCTTGAGAGCCGCCAGATCATCGGTGAACTCGATGATGCAGTGGCTCTGGAGGTCCTCGGGGCTTCTCGGGTTGCCGTTGCGTCCGAGATATGACCGGCTGGCATAGACGGCCCACGGCACATCGGCGATTTTCTTGCCGACCAACACTTCCTCGCGGGCGTCCCCACCGCGAAGTGCAACATCCGCCTCGCTCCTCGACAGGTCCAGAACACGGTCGGTCATGAGCAACTCGATTTTGATGCCTGGATAGCTCTTGTGGAATTTGTCAAGCAGTTCCGACCTCGTGAGGCGATACGCTATCGCCGTAGAACATGTCAGTCGGACGGTTCCTGTCATCCCCTTGTCGAAAGTCGCGGCGTGCCGCGCGAGGGCGCTCGCAGCCTGCTCGACCCGTTCGGCGTAGGGTTGCAGTTCTTTGCCGCAATCGGTGAGCCTGTAGCCGCTCGGGCGGCGCTCCACCAGGGGGCAGCCGAGACGCTTCTCCAGTTCGACGAGGCGGCGGTGGACGGTGGATTGATTGACGCGCAAAGCCCTTGCTGCGGCCAGGCTGCTGCCTTCCCGTGCGACCGCCAGGAAGTACGTGAGATCGTTCCAGTCGAACATTTTCTGGTTATGCATTCTTGCCCTCCCGCCGCGCAGCCTTGCTGCTCCATGCCGATCGGGGCCTATGGTATCGACGCTTGCCCATGACAGCCATTGGCTTATTCCAATGAGTTCGTTCGATGCTCGTCCATCTCGCCGGTCGGGGGAAGACAATGAAGCTTCGTCATTTCCGAAGTGCACTTGCAGCACTCGGTCTGCTGGCGACCCAGGCCTCTGCACAGGAGCAGCCGCTGTCAACGAAATGCGAGTCGGCGCCTCTGATGACTGCATGGACCGAACTGGGCGAAAAAGGCAAAGTCGCCCAGTTCATCGAGTATGCTGTCGCGCAGAAGATCGAGCCCTACAAGGCTTTCGATAACGTCTACTACGTTGGAATCTGCTGGGTGTCGGCCTGGCTTCTCACGTCGCCCCAGGGACATGTGCTGATCGACACGCTTTATGAGCCGTTCACTGAACAGCTCTTGGCGAATATCCGTGCGCTAGGGCTCGACCCCAAGGACATCAAGCTTGTGGTCATCACGCACGGTCATTTCGACCATGCCGGCGGCGCAGCGCGCCTTAAGTCCGTTCTGGGACCTGGGACACGCTTCGCCATGTCACGAGAGGGCTGGCGCGAAGCGGCAGAAGAAGCCGCGCTATCAGCCGCCCGTACCAGACCGTGGACGATGATCGAGCCTGACATCGTGCTGAGCGATGGTCAGACGGTCACCGGGGGCGAAGTCGCCATTGAGGCGTTCGAGACGCCTGGTCATTCGATGGGAACTATCTCTTTCGCGTTCGATGCACGTGATGGCGCTCGCACCTACCGCGCGTTCACGGTCGGCGGCCTGGGACTCAATCGCATACGCGGGCCGGACCAAGTAGAAGCGTTCATCGCCAGCGTAAAGCGGATTCGAACCCTCACGCAGGATGGTGCACGCCCCGTGGAGTTGCACCTGGCGACACATGGCTTCTCGACGGGTCTTACCGAAGCGAAAGACCTGCTCAAGACGCGAAAGCCTACGGATCCGCATCCTCTGGTCAACTTGCAGGGTTTCCGGAAGCAACTGGACGACTTACAGGCCGGCGCCGAGAAGCGGCTCGTCATCGAGCGCCAGAGGAAGGCGAACTGATTTCGATGCCGCCAACCAGGAGCCTTAAAGCACATTCATGGAGACGAGTGGCTCCATAGACTCATTAGCGCGTGATTGAGCGGCTCTCCGGTGAACTGGATCTCGTGGCCGGCACCTTCGATCACCATGCGGGAAGCGCCGATGCGTTGCGCTAGGTCGTCACAGATTGCGTCGAACCCTGCACTATGCCCACCCGATATCACGAGTTTGGGGAAGGGGGCAGACGCCAGATTAGCAAGCGGCGGTTCAGCCTCCCAGATCGGCCGACCGCGGCGGAAGACGGGTACGAGCGGCACTGCAGCGGCGATCAGTTCGGGGGAAAGAGCGCTCGGATCACTTCCCACAATTTTCAGGAAACGAATGACCCATTCCTCGTCCGGAGCCTTCTGATCCCAGAGAGAGCGAATCTCTCCCACGAGTGTCCTCGCTGCTTCATTGTGCTGGCCCAACGCGAAGGTGGCCGGCTCCAGTAATGTAATAGATAGAGCCGCTTCGGGACGGCGGGCGGCGGCGAACAGCACGCCGAGACCACCGTAGGAATGCCCTACAAGGTGCGCGCCATTGCCCATGAGACTGGCAATGTCGTCGGCATCGACTAGAAAATCCTCACCTTGAGCCGCGGGACTTCGTCCATAACCACGCCTGTCCGGAACAATCAGACGAAAGCCGCTGTCAGCCAGCGGTCGCTGAGCCTGCCACTCGTCGGATCCTGTTGCCAGTGAACCGTGCACTAACACGACGGGCACGCCCGACCCCCATGCTTCCATGAACAAATCGCTCATTACTCGACCACCCTTTCAATTCGGCAAGGCTTTGGCTCGCTCCATTTCAGCTCACGACAGGGGAGACCCTAGTTGGGCCGGGTACTAGCCATAGGTCGAGAACGGCTAGTAGGAGAAGGTGTCCGGGCGGATTGTTCCGCAGCGATCACGAGGGACCGATCCTATGAGAGCGCAACTGCCTGTTCATACTAGCAAACGTTCCGCGTACATGGCAGCGCGTGGCCGGCTGAGCGCCGGTCCGTGCTGGACGTTATAAAGGTGAGCGTCACGCCTCAAAGATTTGAAATCTGCAACAGCTTGCGGTCGCCAATCCAGGTTTTCGCAAGATTAGCCTGGGCCTTGCGCATGCCAACGGCATCGCCGCGTGCCTTATGCAATTCGGCCAGACCGTAATACGACCAGCCGTTGGCTGGTGCCCGCCGCAGCGCAAGCTCGAATTGCTGCTTCGCCTCAGTGTAGCGACCGGCCTGCAGCAAGGCTGCTGCGAGCGACTGCCGGATTGGATAATACCAATAAGGCGGTTCCGTATAAGGCAAGGCATCCTGCAAGTTAGCCGCCTGCTCGAACTGAACAACGGCGCCGCTCTTGTCGCCTTTGCCCTGTGCCACGCGCCCCATGACCACGGTGCGCGCGATACGAAGCACTTCCTGTACCGGTATGTTGGATCCCTTCAGGAGCTTGAAGTCGGACTCGCGCTCCAATTTCTCGATCGCATCGGCCGCCGCCGTTGCGTCCTCGAAGTTGCCCTGCGCTGCCAGCGCTACGCCGCGGGCATAGAGCCAGATCGCTTTGACGTAGGGGACAGCATCACCCGGGTCGGGTAGCGCCAGGATGGCCTCCGGTGAACTGAACTGCGCGTGCGCGAAATACGGCGCTGCTTTGACGGGCTGCACCAGCGCGATGCCACGGGCGGCCTCATCCGGAATGAGCGTTCCCAACTTCTCCGCGGCTGCAATTACGGTTCTCCCGTCGCCCGCCATTTGCGCGGACGCCATCACGAAGTGCACGTTGTGCGGATAATAGCCCATCCTGTAGACGCCGGGAGGCGCGTTGGTGTCAGCCAGATATTTTTCGTCGACTTTGACAGCGGCCTTATTGTCCTGCAGAGCGTCCAGATAACGCCCAACACGATAATAGATGTGGCTCGGCATGTGCACGAGATGGCCGGCGCCGGGCACCGAATTACGCAGGCGGTCCGCATAGGGCTCTGCGCGCTTGGGTCGGTCAGAGGCCTCGACCGCATGGATGTACAAATGGATCGCGCCGGCATGATTTGGATTGCGCGCCAGCACTCGCTCCAATGTCGGCACGATTGGTACGCTCTGCGGGTTGGGTTCGCGGCCAACTGGCTTTTTCCAGTAATCCCACGGGCTGAGATCCATCACCGCCTCGGCATAAAGCGTGGCGATTTCGTTGTCGTTGGGAAATTGCGCCGCGGCTTTCGCCATTTCGGCGGCATAGGCCTTGTCGAGCGGCGCACGATCCGCCTTGGCATCGTTGCTGTAGCGCACAGCGAGAGCGCTGATCAGGGCCTGCTCCCGAGGCGTTGCCTTGCCGGCAAGAGCTATCGCCTTCTGTGCGGCGGCATAAGCGGGCGCGATGGCATCCTCCTGCATGGGCAGATTGATATTGGGGCCAAGCACCAATGCTTCGCCCCAGAAACACATCGCGCAATCGGGATCGAGCTTTTGCGCCTTGCGGAACGCGCGTTGCGCCTCACCGTGATTGAAGGCGTAGGCCAGGCGCAGACCCTGATTGAAATAGGCTTGCGCCTTTTCGTTCTTGGTCGTGATCTTGTAGGTGATGGATCCGAGGCCGTCCCATAGCGGCGGCTCGGTGTCCGCGAATGCCGGTGCAGAAGAGGCAGCACTCATCTCCGCGCGTGGCACTTCGGTTTGCGCAAGACGAAGCATCATGCCCGGTCGACCGCTCGCGCCCGCTGTCTTGCAGAGCGCAACATCCGGATCAGCGAGGGAAATGTCCCTGGCGCTGGCGCCTGCGTCGGCGAGAGTTGCGATATTGTATGCCAGCAGCGCCGCCAACGAGGTGCCTGCGAGAGCTGCGGCTCCAGTGGAAGCAAGCAGCGTGCGTGAGTGCCTGGAGATGGCCATGTCGTGCTCCCAAACGTTCGTCTTATGGGTCCTAAGGCGTTTGGAAAGGTTCAATGATTGCTCCAAAATGTCGTGCGGGTGCAGCTGAGGCAACGATACTGTCCCAATGTTGCTGGCGCTGAAGCACCGCTCCCAGATGTCGATCAGCGAACACGGGCTTACTTTTAGGCGGACAACTAAACACGGCTGGCCAGAACTTCGGCTGTTGGGTCCGTACAGGCATCCCCTAACGCTCCCCACCGCGAGCCTTTCGATCGTTTCGTCCATAATTTCCAATCATATTTGGTGCCGGGCCTTGAGATGGGTGAGTTCTCGCAGAGACTTCGTGCTGATTGAATGCTGTTGACCGAAGTCAATGGCTTATCCATTACCTAGGCGGAAATTCGGAACCCCCTACCCGTAGGCTGTATGCACGCCGGGGGGTTCCCTTATAACGTTTTTGGCGGCCCTGAAGGGACCCGCGAAAGATTTCGGTGCATCGAGTTTAGAAAATAAACTTCTCAACGCGACTCGAAATTCAATTCCGATTCTGACTCGGTGGCGAGTGCATCCCCATGGCCGGGCCTTGCCCGTGCCATTGCACATTATCAACCGGATAGTTGATTAGGGTATGCCCGCCTTTTCCTTTTCGTTTGTGATTTCTCTTGCGCTTCTACTGC
This sequence comes from Bradyrhizobium sp. CCBAU 051011, assembly GCF_009930815.1. Classification (NCBI taxonomy): domain Bacteria; kingdom Pseudomonadati; phylum Pseudomonadota; class Alphaproteobacteria; order Hyphomicrobiales; family Nitrobacteraceae; genus Bradyrhizobium; species Bradyrhizobium sp. CCBAU 051011. Next base: position 2,961,793 of record NZ_CP022222.1, read on the forward strand.
TAGGAAGAAGGTCCTATCGCGTATCACGGAATGATACGTAACCCGATGATTCTATTTCTCTTGACACAAACGTTCGCCGCCGTGCGTCCGGGCGATCAATCGAGGCCGTCTGGAGTGAATAAGAGCGCTTCGAGCGCTGACAGCTGGGGCGGGCTATCAGCCGGGGCGGGCAGGTTACCGGCCTATCGGCTATTGAACGGGTTGACGGGTTAAAATTCAGGCCGCCCATACGCAAACCCCCTATTCCATAGGGGATTGGACGGGTTGAACGGCTTTGCCACCTTTTTGGATCAACTCCCCTTATAATGGGCCATTCCTATCACGCTAATCGCCATCATGGCCCATATATACACCAATCTTTAAAAAGGCGTCCATGGTGTCAGACGTGTCCAAACTCCTATGGAATGAGAGGTTTGCGGTCGGACGGGTTTGGCGCGAACCCGTCCTAACCCGTCCTGTTCTAGCTTGCGAACAACCCTTTGTAGCCTAGCTTTTCTGCAAATGCCTTCCGGGCGTCGCCTAGATTCGGCGCTTCCCACGCCCGTTGACCCCGATACTTCAAGTCGGCGCCGCCGTTCCAGCCATAGCCCTTCAGGCTCTTCAGAACCATTTCGTTCGTAACGTTTGCGCGCGGGTTGATGTAGTGAAGGCATTCACGGTACGCCTTCGCGACGACGGTCGGCTTTAGAAAGAATCCGCCGTCCGCCCAATTGGCGGCCGTAAGTGTTTGCCCTTTGGGTTGGATGATGGCTTCGTCACCGCCGGGTAACTCACCATCGCGCAAGCAGTCATGGTACCACTTGTCGAAGCCCTTCAGCCCTTGGAATTTCTGTTCGGCCATGGCCTGCGTTTTCGGCACGTCGCCGCCGTACGGCTTCCAGTTGCCAAGGTCCATCGACAGCATTTCATGCAGGAACTTCGCGCGCCCGCCTTTGTCTAGTTCGCTGTGCAGGTCGTTCCAGTAGATTCGATTCTCGGAGTCCGCTGGCGCATCAGCCGGGGCGTAGTGTTCTTCCGACACTCGCGACACGCAATAGCGGCGTTCTTCCAGCCCGGCGGGGACGACCCATTCTTCATTGCTTAGAAAGATCAGAGCGACGCGATTGACGCCGCGAAAGCGGTCTAACCCCTTGTAGTGATATTCGCGCTCCGCGCCGGTTATAAGCTTTTTCATCGGACCGAGCCGCTTCACGTCGCCGCCCCACATAGCTTCTTCGACCGACACTAAGCAAAGCGACTCTAGGTGGCCGGTGAAATCGCCAGTTAGGGCGTCGATGGAGTCAACGGACATGCCGTGACTCCCGAACAGTCCGACAAGGGTATCGGCGAAAGTTGATTTGCCGACTCCGATGCTACCTAGGAAGACCAACGCAACGCCGGGAAGCTTGTCAGGGTTTTGGAGTTTCCACGCAGTCCACTTCAGCACGTAGTTATAGACCGCCGTATCCCCTGCGCACAGGTCATCGCGTATCATCGCCTTGAACAGCTCGCACGACCCCTTGCCGCTTGGCTCAATCGCGAAGCCGGTCCACAGATTGAGTCGGCCGTTGACGACGCCGCCGGGATCGCCCTTCGTGTCGAATGTCGTTCCATACGCGGTCTTGCGTCGGGGCCATGTCTGCCACGCTTCGCCAAGCGGTATTGTGTTGGATGCATTCCTCGACAACCCCGTCATGTCGCGTTCGATTCGGAAATTCTCATAGGAGCTAACGAAGTCGTGTCGGCTATAGGCGGTCCATCGCTTGCCCGCGTCGCTGTCCTGTCGGCTCATGATACGGTATTTGCCGTTTGCGACGACCGCGCAATATTTGGTGTTGAGGTCTTCCAACTTCGAGATGGCCTCTTCGGGATAGCCTTCAGCGGCGACTCTGTCGTCGGAGTCGTCTTCCATCGCGTCGAATTCGGCCGCAGCGCCGGGCGGAATCCAGTCATCGAAGTTGGTTTTCATCACATGGCCCTCACATATCGTCCGGGAATTCTTCATCGGTAACGGCATTGGCGGGGACCAAGTCGCTTGCGTTGTTGTCGCGCAGTATCTTGAAGAGCGTTCGAATCGTCACCACGCGGCCGTCACGTTCGGTGTGCAGCGAATCCCATCGCTTGCCGATTCGCTCCGCGTCGTCTGCGTAGTCCGGGTCTGATACTGACCACTTGATAAACTCGCTACGGGCTTCGCCTGCGCTGGCATGGTGACATGCCTGCATCAGCGGAAGCCATTTGTCGTTTGAGTTGAACCTTCGCGGATTCAGCCGCGCGAGCGCCTCGGCAATCTGCGAAAGCGTCCACTCGCCGCCTTCGCCCCCGCCGCCTTCGAGGGGAGTCCGCTTGATGGCGCGCAACAAGGCGCCCGGAATTTTTGGCAAACCGGCCTTGATGTCGGGATGGGCGGGCGACCAATAGTAAGGCTTGCGGTTCGGATGCATCGAACCGGCGGCAACGACCTGACGGCCTTTCGATTTGAATTCAAGGCCTGGGTATGCGTCTAGCGTTTCACGGATCAGCACGTCGGCGGGCTTGCGCATGTAGCAGTGCCAGCCGCCGGACCCGGTGTAGACGCGTGGGAAGGCGTCGCCGTCGGTTCCCAGGTCAAAACACAACGCGACAAAACTGGTGTCGCCGCCGTTGCGGGGGTCAACGTCGAGAACGACTAGTTCATCGGTCAAGCGCACGCCGACATTGTAGCCGCGTTCGATGCAGATCGCCCGGACCGTCCGACTATTGTAGTTTCGGACCGGCCAAGCCGTATGCAGCGGATGCTTGCCGATGGCTTCCTTGACCCATTTGCCCTTTTTCAAAACCCATCGGACTTGAAAAGGCCTGTACAGCGGAATCAGCGGAAAGACGTCCACGTCATAGCGCATCAAGTCTTTGCGCCGCTCGCGCGGAATCGTTCCTTTGCCCCCGGCGATCTTTTGTTTCATAGTCATAGCCTTCGAGTCCATCGTTGCCTGGCCCCGTCACGAGTTGCCATCGTGCGGGGCCGTTCCTTTTGGCGATGGCGGGTCGCCAAGTTGAAAAACTTACCTGACGTTCCGCGCGCCGTCGCGCTTGCGCTTCCAAGCCGCGAGTTCACGCCGGTTGTAGAAACGAACGCCGCCGATCTTGATCGAAGACGGAAAGCCCGGTTCGCGCGCCCGATGGCGGAAGTTGTCCAGCGTCTCGCCGACAAGCCTTGCCGCTTCGGGCGTCGCGGCGACGTCTGCAAGTTTTGGCGTCGTGTTCATGGTCGTGGTCCTTCTGTCTGCTAGGAGGTTAGCGGGCCGGGATTTTGGGAGTCAAAGGAACGTTTGCGCCATCACGACGCCAACGCCGCTTTGCCGCCAGTGATTGCTTCGCCCACTTCAGCGCCGCTTCCGGCGTCAGCCCGAGCGCACATTCGCGATTGAGCGCCGTTGCAAGCAATTCGCGAGTTGGTTCGTCCAGATGCCCGGCGACCTCTTCAACGAACACGCGCCGGTTACTGAGCATCTGCCACGTGAATTTCTGCTTCGCGGTCGCGGACCTCAGCGCGATGCTGTAGCGGGAATAGGTGGCACGTAGGAGACGCAACAGTTCATCGTTGGGGGGCAGGTGTGACTTGGGCATAACGACCTCTCCAGGGCTGACACTTATTGCGGATTAACGCTGCCGCGCCTGTGCGCGGTCAGCCTTCTGCTTGATGGTCTCGTCTCCCGAGACTGTCTTCAGCACTCGAGCCAGCTGGGTGACGATCCTGCGGAGCCGTTCGGGATTGAAGGCTCTTGCTGCCGCGATAAGGTTCTCGGGATTCTGATCCAATTCGTCAGCAAGCAGGGTAAGCCCAGCGGAAAACGGCTCATAGGCGCTAGGTGGGAGGCCGTCATCGGCTTCTCGACGGCCATCATCGCCCATACTTGGTGCGGCTTCATCGTCTCCGGCCGCCGGCGCCGACGTTTGCTCGTCCTCCCCGCAGTCGACCTGTCCCTCATGTAGGGCGGCGATCTCCCTCGCCACATTCAAAGTGACCGCGTGTCGATCGCCTTCAGGGCAATCGATTTCGCGAGGGCTTTATCCATTGTGGCCACGAAGTACAGCGCGCTGAGCGAGATATCCATGTCGCCTAACGTGACCTCGGGTCCATAGGCGCCGGCATCACATGCTGTGCAGAATTCTGCCACCTTCCGGTAACGCAAGGCAGTCCGTACCGACCAGGAAAAGTTAGTCTTAAGCCAGGAGGCCCACTCGCCATGCTCGCATTCGGCCTCGGCTGCGATAAGCTCGCGACCAATCTCGACGATGCTTGAGAGCGTTCCTTTCTCGATAGATTTGATCCTCTCAACACGTCGACCGAGCCGGCTCGCGTTTTTCTCGGTCACCATGGCACGCTCCTTGAAAATGACTTGAACAGTTCGCTCGCTGCGGAATTCAGCTTTCCGTTGGCGAGCAACAGGGTGATTTTGCGAGGACACACGGCAAATTGCCTGCCGATCTCGTACTGAAGGACGTCTTCGACGGTGGTGTCGAAGTCCGGCGGCAGGCCGGCTCGGTACTCGGCGAATCCGCGACGGAATGCAGGGTGTCTCATGAACCGCACATGGCTGATCGCCCGCGTTGCGATTTGATCCGCAACTCGTTTTGTCTGGGAGGATCTCTCACTCATGATCGCACCGTCGAAGAGCCCGCAAATCGGTCACGCATGACCGATTTGATTTCGGCTCGGCCGGTGAAACAGGTGTCGAGTGGCGTGGTAGATTGCGGAGCCATTCGTGGACGGCGGCCCGCTCGTACCGGACCCATTTTCCTTCGCCGCACCAGGGCGGACCTTCTTTGCGAGCCCTCATCGCGCAGAGATGTTCTGGCGTGATGCCGAGGATCTGCGCGCACTCAGTGCTGCGAATGAAAGGTGAGTTGAGCGTGTCGGCGCCGAGCTGATCGGCCACCGCTTGTGCTATTTTGCGAACGAAGGCCTCGACCTGCTCGTCGCTGGGTATGGCAAAGGGAGGTGGGCTTGGATCAAGGATCGACATGCGCAGTTCTTTCGGTGTTAACCGAATGAGATGCGCCTGCGTTGTCGAAGAGATTGTTGTTCGATGAAATAGCGACAGCGACGAGCGCTCCCATTCGAGGATGGGCTGCTTTCGTCGGATCGCTTGATGGCCTCTGCTTACCCGATATTTCTCAGCATACTAAGAGCTCACTGAGGGCTCCGTTAGCTTTCAATCACGGGGCAATCGCGTTCCGAGATGACCTGGCCATTGAGTAGGTGTGGTCACCTCACGACTTAGTTGCCGTCCTCGAAAAGATCAACTGAAATCCGAGATATCGTTAATTTTCTACGGAGGCATCATTTAGACTGAAGGCAGTTGGGTAACTCGACGCGAAGCCCATCGGCAAACTCGTCGGCAATCCGGATCGTTCGCTCAACCCGAAGTCCAAAATAGCCTGTGGGAATTTCGTCGCCGTTCTGAAGGGCCTTTAGCACCACTGCGCGCAGCCTCTTGCTGTTTCCCGTCCAGATCTGGCCGCGGGCAGCCATCCATTCCTCAGCTTGTTTGAGAGCAGTACGAGACGGATTTCCCTTAACTTCGTAAACGATGAAAACATGTCGCCCGTCATCCGTTGCAAAACCGAGTTGGGGAAGCGGCGACGGGTTAGCGTCTATAAGCTTCGCAAATTCTTGCGCGGCGTTACTTCGCGCTTGAACTTGGCTACGCTTATGACCGATCCCAGCCGCTATTCGTCGATCGAGCTCATCGATAGCGACGAGGAGTTCGGAAGAGCGGCGATTTTGGTGCCGTTGCATTTCGAGAAGCGACTTAAGATCAAAGCGATCTGATCGTTGATCGGGTTCTTGCTCACTGGAAATTCGCGGCCTTATCGCGTCCTGAGCGTTCATTGTGATGCCTCCATGCTGTCGGTTATAAATGCGGAGATCTGCTCTTGGGCGTCCCGCAGAGAAGCGAAGAGCGCGGGCACGTTTGCATAAGCGTCGGTGACATCGTCATCGATCGCATGATTCATCAAAATTTTTAGGCGAAGGCGATCGACGCCAGCCGCGGCGGCAAGCGTCCGGAACGAATGTCGCAGCGCGTGTCCAGTGTGGGACAGCTTCTGCCGACCCTCTTCCTTGACCTCAGCGACGTGTCCTCCGGGCGCCGGGAAAATCCAGGTCTTGCTTTCCTCGAGGTAGTAGGTCTGGCCGGCTTCTTTGACCCGCTCCAAGCACGCCAGCATTGCTGTCGATAGCGGCAGTTCGAACGCTCGTTCCGCGCCGCCCTTTGGGGACGGCAGGCGCAGCGAGGGGCGGGCAGGGTCGAAGTTCGTCCAGCGGGCGGTTAAGACGTCGGTGCGACGCAAACCAGAGAGGAGCATAAACAGATGGAGCTCGCGGCGGATGGGGTTGGCGAGCGCCTGGAGCTGCGCCCACCACGCCGGCAGCTCGGCTACACCCATGCCGGTGCTACGGGCCGTCTCCTTGTGGAATAGCTTTCCTGACCGGAACGGATTGCGCTCCGGAAGGCCCGGCGTCTCCATTTCGTCCTTGGCGTGGTTCCAGACGGCGCGAGCAAAGCGCATGGTGCCGTTGGCGGCGTATTTGCCGCTTGCGTACTTCTGGCCGGCCCGAGCGTTTCTGGCGCGCTCGGTAATCGCGGCATGCTCCTGGACGACCTCCTCGCGCTTGATGCTGGCCAGCGGCTTGTCGTGCCAGTCTTTCAGGTGGCGGTCGAACTTGTCCTGGTAATCGGCAATGGTGCGGATGCTCTTGCCTTCCTTGGTGATGGCGGCCTTATAGGCCTCCCAGGCGGCCTTGAAGGTGAATGAGGGAGCAACCTCCCGGGTGCTGGCAAAACCGCGTGGGATCGGCTCGCCGCGGGCGCGGAGCGCCACGATTTCGAGGGCCTTGGCCCGCGCCTCGTCGGCGCTGGCGTGCGGGTGTTCGCCCAGCCATTCCACCTTGGTGGAGCCACGCTGGCGGTCTACCCTCGGTGTTTCGTACTGGTAACGGTACGTCTTTGTGGTCTTACCAACCCACACATGGAAGCCGGCGATTTTGGTGTCGCGGATGATTTGCGGCTTGGCGGGGGCGAATGGCAGACCTTTGACGGCCTTGTCGGTCAGCAGCATGCGCGGGGCTTGGGTCGACGGCATGGATTCTCCTGCACGGTTTTGCACGTATAAAGAGGCCAAGTGCCGCGCATTTAGTCTGGAGGTCTAAGCCAGTTTTGACTAAGCGAAGTTAATTTAGGCAGTCAAATCTTAGGCTTAGCTCCCACCCGCCGGTTCTTGCTTAGTGACCCTTAACCAGGATTTGGCGCATGGCCAAAACTACGAATCTGGGGGTCAGGAGTTCGAATCTCTTCGGGCGCGCCACTCAAGATCCAGAAATCATTCATAAAATTTCGTTCGGGCGAGCCGCCTGCTGTGGGGAGGGCGACCTTCGGGTCGACCGACCTTTAAAGGCGGAGGCTCCAATGAATATCCCGTTGGACGAGTGGTCCGGATCAAAGGCCACTAACGAGTTGCGTGAAAGCTTCGAGCGCGGCCAGCGATCCAACACTCGGCTCACGCGGGCAATGCTGATCCTTGCGGCCATCGCCGCCGTAGCGGGTGCGATTGCAGCGGTGCCGGTCATCCAGGCGTGGATCAAATAATCGCGTCAGTCCCGGCGATTCCCATCACCGCAACGCGTCGGAGATTCTCTTCAATCACCCGGCTGACGTTCGGCTCTTCACCCGCATTGCATTTGCAGGGCATTACCGGCCCCGCAGTCGCAGCCAAGCTCACTGTCCCATGGCTTGTCAGGATGGTTCTCGCAAACCCACCCGATGCCGTGACAGATTTCACAATTAGGATTTGTCACCGCGCAACGACATAGCAACGTTTGGCTGCGCCTTGATTTCTGATTGACGGAGCCGTTCGATCTGCTTTCGGAAGCTCACCGGTAACTCGCGATCTTCTTTGAACGACGCTCGTAGTCGTTCACCAATCTTTTTGACGATCGCGAGACTATGGGTGGAGTCGATGTCAACAGGCTTTCGCATAACATCTCTCCCGGGGAGACGACACCAATGTCGGGTAGCTAACTAAGGCACTTATTAGGATTTCGTTCCGCGTTTTCTGAATATTTGTTCAGATTGCTTATGGAGCGCATGCTGAGGCTGGAAGCCTTTGGCGCGATAGAATTCTTTGGATAGGGTGTCTCGCCGCAGCCGTAGGCATGATCGAGGAACGTGAAAGCCATCAGATCGTTGAGCATTTTGCCAGTCGATTAGAGCCGCGAGTCAACGCGGGCAGCTGGTGCTAGGATCTCTCGACCATGTGCTTGCGTCGGCGGCTCGCTGCTATCGTGCTCCTTAGCATTACGCCCTTAGCGGAGGCTATTGCGGCCAGCTTGGAATGGCGAAGGTACGCAATTCCCTCCACCGGACTGAGCGTAGATGTTCCAATATCGATTTTCGAGGAGGACAAGGGCGCAACAGAGGACACACTTGGCCGCCATCTTTTTACGAAGGATTACCGGGCCAACCTCACGATCAAGTCGTTTCCTAATCCCGATAACGTTTCCCCTGCCGTTTTTCTGGAAAAGATGCGGCCGCCAACCGATATACAATACAGAAGAGTGACTCCTAACTTTTTCGCCGTGTCCAGTGTTCGGGATGGCCACACGTGGTACAATCGATGTAACCGCGCGAAAGGCTTCATGAATTGCGTCCTGATCAATTATCCAGCGGCGGAGGAACGCCAATGGGATGCTATCGTCACGCGGATTAGCTTGTCCTTGGCCAAATAGAGAGCAGACCCGAGGTTTAGCGCCGGGGTCGCCAGCCATTGGGCCACTCGCGCCCCCGGCCGGGCCGTTTTTTTGTTTGCTGTGAATCCTATTCGAGACAGGCCCTTAAACGAGCTAGCCCTCAAGAGACCTTCCGAGGTGATGTAGCAATACTCGACGTCGGCGACGAAGGTTGGCTCAACCCATGTGGCCTTGGCTTCTTGATGGGTTTGGTGAGCTTGGACTTTGGGCTGACGACCGTATCGAGCTGCTTCGTGTTTTTATTTGGCGGTGGCCAATATCATACAGACAGCTCGACTGACCTGCACTTAAGTGGCCCCATTGCCGATCTTGAAACACTTCCGATCAGACCAGTGCCCCAGCGCTGGGCTTTTCGTGGAGTGGCCTGTTTTGTTCCTGCGAGTGGCCGATTTCGGCCAGTAGAGGCTGCTAACCGAGGGGGCATTACGTCGGCGCTTGCACATGATGGTGACCCGCTTTGAGATGCGGCCGTCAACTCCGATGAGATAGCCGCAATCGGCGCGGCAATCAGAACACTAGGTTCCAATTACATCATACGAACACACAAGCACCGCTCAACGAACAGCGGGAACTGCCTTTTCGGTGCAACCATTGGCGACGCGCAACATTGACTCACTGCTAAACAACCAAGGATTTTCATAATGTCTAATGCCAATCAGAATAACGCAAATCGGAATTTATCGCAGCTGCAGGATGATAGTAGAGAACAGATCAATGCCGCTGCTGCGTCGATGACTTCCTTCCCGGGCGGCTTTCACGCGATTGCCACAGCTTACAGCGACTACACCAAGAAATCGTTTGAAGACACCAGGGCGTTTGTCGAGAAGCTCTCAGGCGCGAAGTCGGTCGACAAGGCGATTGAAATTCAAACCGAATTCGCAAAGTCGGCTTTCGAGACGTTCATGGCCGAGTCGCAGAAGATTGGCGCATTGTATCGCGATCTTGCTACGCAGTCCTACAAACCATTCAGTGATTTGCTCGCCAAGATGACCCCGACAAATCGATAAGTCTTACTCGCTGGCGATGTCAGCGCAAAAAATGGCCCCGCTCATCGCGGGGCTTTTTTACCGCAGCCGATGAGCCACGGACAAAGCTCGGCGGGTTATGTCCCGCCGTTTTTCGCAATTCGATGTGCCGTCCGCAGTAACGGGGGGTGCCACAGAACTCTACAGGGACCTTTGCACAGTCCAAACGTTACCGTGCCACGGGGAGCGCCGCCTGAACAGGTATTTCCAAGGCTTGCAGAATGACAACAACAAAAGCGGAATTGAACAGGTACTTTCAGATGATTGATCGGCGAGTGCCGATTAGCGTCTCTCAGTTCATTCGATGGCTGCGTATGCCATCCTCATTTGCAGTTCGTCTAGTCATTGCAATACTTCTCATTCTCGGAGGCATCTTTAGCTTTTTGCCCGTCCTGGGCTTATGGATGTTGCCTCTTGGCTTATTGCTAATCGCGCAAGATGTTCCCTTATTGCAAAAGCCTTTAGTGGCCGCGTTTGCGGGGGTCGAGAGGAAGTGCGAGTGGCTAAGAGTAAGTTGGAGAGACGGATGAGGCTTGCGCGCGTCCCGGATATCCTCATTACGGCTCGTGCTTGATCTCGGGCTTGTCGTACAAGACCGCAGTCAGCAATGAGCTGTTGACCTCGATTTTTCCGTTGTAACTAATGAAGCCAAGCTTGCGGAATCTGTTCATGAAGAAGCTGACGCGGGACCGCGTCGTCCCAATCATTTCGGCCAATGTTTCCTGACTGATATTTGGAGTGATCGGTTGAGGGCTGCCCTCCTTGCCGAAATTCGCCAGCAGGAGCAGCAGGCGCGCCAACCGCTTTTCACTGGAGTTGAAGAGCTGGTCGATCAGATCCTCTTCAATCCGGCTGTTGCGGGTCAGCAGATAGGCCATGAATAGCTCGGAAAATTTCGGCTGATCGTGAAGCGCCTGGAGCATGGCCGTCTTCGTTATCGCGGTGACCAGGCACTCCTCCATCGCTGTCGCCGTCGCGATACGCAGCGAATGGCCGTTCATGCAGCCTTCGCCAAAGAACTGGCCGGGCCCCAAAATGCCGACCACAGCTTCCTTACCTTGCTCGGATATGACAACCACCTTGACCTGGCCTTTTTGAATATAGAAGACTGCGCTCGCCACGTCGCCTTGCGCGAACACAATCTCATCCTTGCGAAATTCAAGGATGGTCTTCCCTTCGCCCACTTGGGCGAGAAACTCCTTGGGATCAAATATTGCTTGGTTGGCTTTGTTTGGCATGTCGCGCTTCGTCCCGGCGGTGGGACGCCTATCTTACCATTCAGGCCCGCCGACGTTCGAAGTAAAAGTGCCGCAGGATGGGGGCTTTTCGCAGCAGGATGAGCCGGGGAGCCCCACAATCTCGCGCCTACATAAATGGCATGTGAGATCGAAGCGGCCGAAGAAGCATTCGGTTGCGGATAACTGATGAGAGCCCATGCCAGATCCATGAATTGCAAGCCCGTTCGGCAATTGACACCTTGAAAAATGGGTTGCGAATTGTCTCCTGGGTCCGGGTGCGCTTTCGGCTTTTGGGGTCAAGATTGAAAGGCCGCGCCTCTCGCAAGTGGAACCCGAATTGCTCTTGTTCTGTTAGGTAGAGGCCGAGCGGCCCCAACCAGCCGAGCCAACCCCATGCCAAAGATCCGCGTTTCAATGCCGGAATTACAGCGTCGAGCGTTGTTAGAAGTAAGGAATCAGCCCGGTTGTCACGACGTCCGGGAAGTAGCAATCAATCGTGTTGCAAAGCACGCTGAAAATAACTGGTCGCTCTGTGTGCTTCGAGCGGGCGCGGCAGATGCCAATACCGCCGCGCGCGCGGCGGTTCACGTCCAAACTGTTTTACGCCGGGACTATGATCTGCTGACGGATTGACCTGGAGGTCCAAAAATGGAAGGCGGAGATCAAATGGACCACCGCTTCTCCTTCTCGATATTCACGATTGAGATCAACGACAGGCCAACGCTTGCGTTGCAGGCTAAGAGGCACAAGGACGCGGAACGTCTTTGCGAATACGGTCAGTTGCGCACAACGTTGAGTACAATCACGTCTCATGGCACACCGTTGTGCGATGCCAGCGCCACGATGAAGGTCAGGTTGGCCACCGCGGAAGAAGCAGCTCTTTATCGGCAAGCAACGCAATCGACCGAGCCATCAAGTGACACTAACGTTGTGTACCTTGTGGATCTCGATGAATAGGCCGTGAGCATCCGTATTGCTGCGCATTGCGGACTCTACTCGGACATCGAGCTAGGTCCGAAAAGTGCCAAGAGCGGCACGCAGCCAACCTACGCGATAAAACGTGAGTGGCCTGTTTTGGATTAGTGGCGCATAATATGGCATGTCAGAATCACATCATCGATCCTGTCAGTGTGGAGCGGTTTACAGCCGCACCGAGTCTATGGCCCCCGGCCGGCAGATTAGCAGCTTTGAATGCTCCGTGTGCAGCGTGACCATGGAAAGCTGGAACACGACATGGGTGCCCACCTATCGTTTGATCGCCGGTCCCGTTAGGGACGTAGAACAGAGCCCTTAAGCCTCAATTTGGCGGCCCTCTCTGATGCGAAAGCCCGGCGATTGTGCCGGGCGATCGCAAATATGCGCTCTAGGAAGGAAAGTAGGATTTTGAACTAATGCAAGATACCTGTCTATCCGGGGCAATACGGCGGCCTTTACGTTGGCGCTTGCAGTTGTCCGCGAAGCCATGCGTTCGTTCGGGGGGACTTCATCGGATCGATTAGTTCGACCACGGTCTGATGGACGTGATCGCACGCAGGGCATTCGAACGTCCGGATGTCGAAGCCCAAGGGGCCGGGGGTAATCCGCGCTAACATGGTTCTTGTTTGGCACGCGGGGCAAAGTGGTCGCACGATGATCATGATGCTTCGCCTTGGCTAGGGCGAGAGCGCTACAGAACTCTCAGTCACCGGTAGATACCGAGGGGGCGGTGATGCGACCAGCATGGGCCCCGTCGCGATCCCGCCGCTGGTCAATATTGCTCACTTTCGAAAAGTTAACACGGCTTTAATGTCGCAGTTTTAGAAGGCTAGTGCGAGCCAAGCGATCAAGGGATAAGACAGGCAAGTTGCGCATTGAAAAGAGTATGAGCCAGCCAAGTAGGAGAGAGGGACTCGTACCGGAGGCGTAGCGCGAACAATACAACGCCCAACAGGACCATCGCTGCGCCCCAGATGAAGCCGAGTGGATAATAAGATTGGCGGCGCAAATCAGGCTGCCCAATAGCAAATGGTGAAGTCCTTCCAGCCATGCCGACGAAGCCAAGCCACCAATAACCCGCGATAGAGAATTTCCTCGCTCACCGGCGTTGTAACCACGAACAGAAAAATGACTATCGCGACTGAATGCGCATCATTGAGATCGATGCGAACTTGCTGACTGTGGCCACCAGTTACGTGAGTTAGCCAATGTGTCACGATGGGAACGCCGAACATGACGAGACCATGAAGCCCGCGATGCTCGCTGTGAGGGCCGGCCAGGTCAACCTACGAAATAGGAAAACGTCCCGTCGCATTTCGCTGTGCATCGACCAGAGCCACGCCAACCCCACGGCGATCCAACTGCCGACCGCGTAGGACAACAGCCCATAGAGCCTCATGCTCGCTGGCGTTGGTAGTTCCACGGAGAACCCGTCTCGCGGTAAAATCGCCTGACGTTCAGCCCGCCGACACCCGAGGAATATTGCCTTTGCCCGATCCGCGCGATTTTCACACGCCGCAATCGTCCTACACCAGGGCAGAACTGCTACGATCGAGCGAAGGCGGCTATTTTGGTCCGGGCAATGCCCAGTTGCCGGCGCCCCCGATGCTGATGATCGACCGCATCACGGAGATCAGCCTGGCCGGCGGCGAGTTCGGCAAGGGCCATGTCATCGCTGAACTGGATATCGCGCCGAAACTCTGGTTCTTCGATTGTCACTTTCGCGGCGACCCCGTGATGCCGGGATGTCTCGGACTGGATGCGATGTGGCAGATCATCGGCTATTGGCTTGGCTGGTCGGGCTCGCCGGGCAGGGGCCGCGCCGTCGGCGTCGGCGAGGTGAAATTCCGGGGAGACATAAAACCGGACGTCAAGCGCGTGCGATACGAGGTTCACATGCGCCACGTGAGGCGCGGCAAGCTCGCTGTTGGAATCGCGAACGGCAGTGTGTTTGCAGACGGCGCCTGCGTCTATCTCGCCAAGGACATGAGGGTCGGCCTGATCGAAACCGCGGTGTGAGGGGCGGCTTCCTCAGAAATGATGGACCCCCAGCGCCGAGAATGCGCCGTCATGCGGCTCATGGCCGTCCATCGTCGGCTGGCCGAGAAAGCCAAGTTGCAGCGGGATCGGGTGCAGGAATGAGGTCGGTATCGCGCCTGCGGTGTCGAGCATCGGAATGTCGTGCTGCGCGGTGTCGGAAAAATCCGTGGCGCTGGACGTCAGGCCGGAAAGGTTTGTCGCCAGCGGCTCGAGCAGGCCGCTGGCGGGCGCGTCGTGGATCAAGCCGGTAACCGTGCCGGTCAGGCCGTCGAGAAGATGGTTCACGGTGCCTGTCAGGCCCGTCGTCAGTTGCCCGACGGTGGTGCCCAGGCCCGCGATGGTGCTCGACACCGTTGCAAGCGCCGTATCGACGATGCCGGTGACGGTGTCTGCAAGATTGTGAACAGTTGCGCCAAGATCGAACGAAGGTGACGCGATGCCGGCGCCGGATGCGCTACCCGCGCCCGCCGCTGGCGCGTGATCCGGCGATGCGCTGAAGCTCGGTGACGCGGGCGATGCAAAGGCGTCCGTGACAAGCACTTCGCCTGATGACGCGGCGGCGGGCGTCGCGTTTGCGTCCTGCGGCAGAGCCGTTGCCGTGGCATCGGTATGGATCGCAAGCGAGAGGTCGGCGGTCGGAGTTTCGATCGCGCCGGCATGCTGGTCGTCGTGATGCGGGTCGGGATCGGTCGGCGCCAGCGACGCCGGGATAATCTCTGCTGGATGCGCCGGCGCAGCGGCCGGCTGTGCCGCGCGCGCCCCCTCGTGCTCCAGGCGGTGCAGCACGGTGTCGGCGTCGTTGAGCAGGCCGAGCAGCATGGTGGCGAACGCAACCGATTCGGTTGCCGAGATATGACGGCTGCGCTCGGCCTCGTCGGAGCGGCGCGCGTTTTTCTCGGATTCGGCCATGGCCACTCCTCCTCAGCGCTCGCGGAACGCGCGGGTGATTTCGTCGCGCAGCGGTCCGAGCAGATATTCGAACAGGGTGCGCGGCCGCGTCGGCACGATCACTTCGGCCGGCATGCCGGCCTGCAGATCGATGCGTGATTTCTTGACGTCGTTCGGATCGAGCGCGACCTCGACGGCGTAATAGCCCTGTCCGGACTTGTCGTCGGTCAGGCGGTCGGCGGACACGGTGTGCACGGTGCCGTGGAGCCGGGGCCGCTCGATATAGTTGATGCCGGTGAGCTGCACCTCGGCGCGGTGGCCGACGGCGACGTCGTTGATGTCCGAGAGCTTCAGCCTGGCCGCCGCGATCAGCGGGTTGTCGGTCGGCACGATGTCCATCAGCCGTGCGCCAGGCTGGATCACGCCGCCCTCGGTGAAGACGTCGAGGCCGACCACCGAGCCGGTCGCAGGCGCGGTAATCCGCGTTCGGGCCATCACGTCGGTGGCGGCGTCGATCTTGGGTGCCAGTTCGGCGAGCTTGTTCTCCGCCGCGCGCAACTGGTCGGTGATCTCGCTCATGCGCGCGCGCTCCACCCTGGCAAGTTCAAGGTCGTTCTGCGCGATCTGCTGCTGCATACCGGCGATGCTGGCCTGCTGCGCGCCGATATCGGCCTGCAGTTTGGCGTCTTCGCGCTGCAAGGCGAGGATGCGGGTCTTCGGCGTATAGCCCTGCGCGAACAGATGCTGCGCGCCGTTCATTTCGTCCGTCAGCAGTTCGCGCTGCTTCTCGGTACCGGCAAGCTGCGCCTGCGTGCCGGTGATCTGCGCCTCCAGCTCCTTGATCTTGCCGCGCAACACCGCCGTCTCGGCTGCGAACTGATGCTTGCGCGCCGCCATCATTGCCGTCTCGTTGGCCATGGCCTGGCGCACGGCGGACAGCTCGCTGCGCGCGCGCAAGTTTTCGTCGAAATCAGGTGCGTCGCTCTTGTCGCGTTCGGCCATCAGCCGCGCGCGCGTGGCCAGCGCCGCGTCGCGGTCGGCGATCAGCACGTCGAGCTTGGCGCGCGGATCGCTGTCGTCGAGCCGGATCAGCAGCTGGCCTTTTTCGACGCGCGCGCCGTCGCGCACGGTAAGCTGGCGCACGACGCCGCCATAAGGATGCTGCACGCTCTGCCGCCGGCCTTCGACCTGGAGATTGCCGCTGGCGATCGCCGCACCCGAGATCGGCGCCAGCGTTCCCCACATCGTCATCGCGGCCGCGAATGCCGCGACCACGCCGGCACCCAACAGCGCCGGCCGCGCCGGCCGGGCGTAACGCGCGCGGTCGCGCAGCGGGGTGAGGCCGTCAATCGCGGTCATAACGCGCGCCCCGCGGCGGCCTGCTGCAAGGCGTGATAGACCTCGCCAGGCGGGCCGAGCATATCGAGCATGCCGCCCCGCAGCACCATCATGACGTCGACGATGTCGAGGATGGTGGTGCGGTGGGTGATCACGATGATGGTGGCGCCCTCGCTCTTGGCCTGCAGCAGCGCCACCTTCAGCGCCTCTTCGCCGGGCGCGTCGAGATTGGCGTTGGGTTCGTCGAGCACGAGCAGCGGCGGCCGGCCGAGCAGCGCCCGCGCCAACGCCAGGCGCTGGCGCTGTCCGCCGGACAGGCCGACGCCGCCGGGGCCCAGCCGCGTGTCGTATTGCTTGGGCAGGTCGAGCACCATCTCGTGGATGCCGGCGCGCTTGGCGGCGTCGATGATCTCTTCCGTCGAGGCGTTGCCGAAACGAGCGATGTTTTCGCGCACGGTGCCAGCGAACAGGCCGACATCCTGCGGCAGATAGCCGACATGGCGGCCGAACTCGAGCGGGTCCCAATGGCTGTAGTCGAGTCCGCCGAAGCGCAGCCGTCCATCGGCCGGCGCAATGGCGCCGACCAGGAGCCGGGCCAGCGTGCTCTTGCCGGAGCCGCTCGGGCCGACGATGCCGAGCGCCTGGCCGCCGCCAAGCTCGAATGTCAGGTCCCTGATGACGGGTTCCTTGCGCGCCGGCAGCAGGCAGCGCAATTCGCGCACCTCGATCGTATTCCGTGCTCGCGGCACGATGGTGTGCGGCGGCGTCAGGTCGATGTCGCCGAGCAGCTCGCGCACTTCCGCATAGGCCTCGCGCGCGCCGATGAATTGCTTCCAGGTGCCGACCGCCTGCTCCACCGGGACCAGTGCCCGGCCCATCACGATGCTGGCGGCGAAGATGGTCGCTGGCGTGATGGCGTGGTCGATCGCGAGCCACGCGCCGGTACCGAGCATCAGCGATTGCAACAGCAGGCGGAAGAAGCGGATCGAGGAGGTCATCACCGCGTTCTTGTCGCTGGCCTGCGCCTGCTGCAGCAGCATCGAGGACCGCTGGCTCTGCCAGTTGCGCTCCACCGCCGGCTGCATGCCCATCGCGCGGATCACATCGGCATGGCGCAGGATGTTTTCGGTGAACACGTAGGACTGGTTGCCGGCGGCCTCCGCCTGCTTCATCGGCTCGCGGGTCATGACTTCGTTGAGGCCGGCGAGCCCGAGCAGCAGGATGGCGCCGATGGTCGCGACGACGCCGAGCAAAGGATGGATGAAGAACAGCAGCATCAGATAGATCGGGATCCACGGCAGGTCGAACGCGAAATAGATGCCGGGGCCGGTCACGAAGGTCCGGAACTGATCGAGATTGCGCAATTGCTGCGCGCCGCGCGATGCGCCGCGCTGCGCCGAGCGCACCACCAGAGCCTCGAACACGCGCGCCGACAGCTCCATGTCGAGGCGGATGCCGCAGCGGATCAGGATCCAGGAGCGTACCGCATCCAGCGCCGCCATGGTGAGCAGCGCGATGGCGAGGATCAGCGTGAGGAGGACGAGCGTAGAGACATTCTCGTTCAGCAATACCCGGTTATAGACCTGCATCAAATAGAGCGGCGAACTCAGATAGAGCAGGTTGATGCCGCTGGAGAACAGCCCGGCCCAGAGGAAGTGCGGCCACAGCGCGACCAGCGCCTGGCGAACGTCATCGATCCGGCGCCGCGGGGCGATGGATTCGTCGAGGGCGGTCAGCGTGCCCGTAGGCATTCGGCGATCACCTTAAGCGAGTTGATACAATGCTGCGATCGGCCTGTGCAGGCGCAGGCCGTAAAGACGTGACGTGGGGATGCACTCCCCACGCCGCGCGATTTTGCAAATGTCTGGACTCAATCGGAGTTAGGCGAGGCCGTGGAGCAAACCGCCGACATCGAGATGACCGACATCGGCGCTGGCACCGATCAGGGTCGGTGCGGAAACCGATGCGTCGATACCGTCAAGCCCGGCAGAGAGATCGATGCTCGGGTTCGTCTCGATGACGGCGCCGAGATCGAGCGTGTGCGAGAGGTCAGCCGTGCCGCCGGCGCTTGCGGAAGCGCTACCGCTGGCGCTTGCGCTGCCAAGGACGCCGGTGGCGGTTCCGAGCAGGCCATCGACGGTACCAAGCAGGTTTCCGAGTAGTGCAGCCATGTAGTCAAACTCCTATAAGGTTGGCTGGAATGCGACGAACGTCGCGCTGCACAAAGCTCCGAGAGTCAGAAAAGGTTGCGGACTCACATGCGGCCATTTGGTGATCATTTGTTGGGAGCGGAACTGGCAGGATTACGAACACGCGCGTCACAGGCCGGCCATGCGCTGTGCCATTGGCGTTCGCATCGAAGCGGGGCATTGGCGCGCGGGCGATGATGTGAAATGTTCCCGGAACTATGTCTGGAAAGTCGATGTCGGAACAAAATGCGGATGTCGTGGTGCTCGGCGCGGGCATCGTCGGTGTATCAACAGCCTATGCCGCGCGGCAGCGCGGAATGTCGGTCGTCCTGATTGACCGGCGCGAGCCGGGCAGCGAAACCTCCTATGGCAATGCCGGCATCATCAGCAGCGGCTCGGTATCGCCGCTCAACAATCCATCGCTGTGGAAGTCGCTGCCGAAATATCTGGGCAACCGCCATGCGGCGTTGCGCTGGAATCCGCTCTGGGCGGTTCGAAACGCAGGATGGGTTGCGCGCTTTCTGGCGAATTCGGCGGCCTCTCGGTTTGAGCCGCGCGCGACAGCGCTGCATGGATTGATCGGTGCATCGGCCAAGCTGCACCGGGAATGGATCGTGAAGGCGGGAGCGGGTCATCGCCTTCGCGAGACCGGCTGGCTCCGCGCGTGGCGCAGCGATGCGGTCGCATCGGCGAAGCAGGAGCAGGCGCTGCTGGCCGACTATGGCATCGTCAGCGAGTTGCTCGACCGCCAAGCCATCTCCGCACTCGAGCCAGACATCGTGCCCGTCTACAAAGTTGGTTTGCTGCACACGGAGACCGCCTCGGTCGATTCGCCGGGCGCGGTGGTCAAGGCCTATGCGCGGATGTTCGAAGGCGCCGGCGGCGACGTCAGGCAGGCGGAGATCAAGACGATCGTACCGGACGGCGATCGCTGGCGCGTGGCGCTGGCTGGTGGCGCGATTTCGGCGCGGCATGTGGTGGTCGCGCTGGGACCCTGGTCGGCGGATCTGTTGCGGCCGCTCGGCTATCGCGTGCCGCTGGCCTATGAGCGCGGCTATCATCGCGAGTTCAAGCCGAACCCCGCGCGTTCGTTGCGCCGTCCGATCTACGACATCGACGGCGGTTTCATCATGACCCCGATGGAGCAGGGCATCCGCGTCACCTCGGGCGTCGAACTGACCGACCGCGACGCGCCGTCCTCATTCGCCCAACTCGATCAGGTCGTTCCGATCGCGCGTAGCGTGGCCGAATTCGGCGACGCCGTTGGCGAAGCATGGCGTGGCTCACGGCCAACGCTGCCAGACAGCCTGCCGATGATCGGTCCCGCCCCGCGGCATGCCGGGCTGTGGCTTGCTTTCGGCAACCAGCATATCGGCTTCACGACCGGTCCCGCGACCGGCGCCTCCATTGCCGCCATGATCGGCGGTGTGCCACCGTCGTACGATGTGACGCCGTTCGCGCCGGGCCGTTACATTTGATAACGCCGCTGGCGCAGCGTCGCTGCCCCGGCGGCGACCAGCATGAAGAAGCCGAGCACCCCGCTCACCCCGGCGGTGACGAAGAACGGCTTCGCGTCTGCGCCGGGGCTGAGATCGAGCACGATCGGCGGCGATGCGGTCGCGATGTTGTTCTTGCGGTAGTGCTCTCTGACGGCCCCCGGAAGGCCATCACGCACCAGAACGCCCGGTTGCGTCGTCATCTGGAAGGCCGGCGTCCCCGGCGAAAGCATCAACATGCTGCCGCCGGGCGGCATATAGGCCGTAATGTTGGTCTTCATGAAATAGACGAGAGGCTGGCCCGGACGCCAGGTCGGCGGAGTCAATGGAATGTAGCGGTCGAGCGTCGTTGTGCTGCCGGATTTGGTCCCGAACTCGACGATGTATTCGGTTCGCGCGATGCCGGTGATCGTCACATGTGTTGATCGCGGCGTGTCGCCCTTCGACAGATCGAGGCTCTCGACGTCGACCGTTTCCATCGACTTCGCGTAGCCGTACCAGCCGGCACCGGCCGCGACCGCCAGGGCCACGACGCCCAGCACGGCGAAAATCGCGGATGATCCGGCGCCCGAGCCGGCAGTGCGCAGTTGATCCTGCATGCCGGAGACGCTGACAAGCACGGCGGCTGGACTGAGCAGGACCAGGATCGGAACGATCAGGGTGAGCCTCACCTGGTAGGAGCCGTAGTTCTCCAATTGCCACTCGGCGGCCAGCCGATAGAGCCCGGCGTAAGCGTACCACTCGTAGAAAATATAGGCGCAGGCTGCCGCCATGTAGAGCCAAATAACCATTTCAGAACGGACTTCATCATTCCTCCAATGCGAGCACCGGCTGCAAATGCGCGGGCCGCGACGCTCGGTCGGGATTGCGTCAATCCTGCGGTGCGGACTGAGACATATTTGGACGTCACGGAATAAAGACGGATGACTTGCGCTTTTTCTTTGGGGCCACGAAAATGATCGGTCGCACCTGCCCGGCAGCATAAAGCGGCCGAGCAGCATCGCGAGCGCCGCAAGCAAGGCATCAGTTGGACTCGTTCGCTGCCGACGGGCCCTGACGTGCAGCCCAGCGGCCGTGCGGAGCCATCTTGGCGCAGATCGCTCGAAAAATGAGCGGTGGCCTTTCGAAAAGTCACGCAGGGGAGGGCCCGAGCCTGCGACCATCTTGAGCCGGCGGATCCTGATGCCGAATTGGTCCGGGAATGGCCCAGTTTGCTCAATCAGAGGGGCGAGAGATTGCATTGCGCGTTGGCACACACATTGCAACTATCGCAATAGGCTGTCGTCGCGGCGGGAAATCATTGCAATCGTCTCTTGCATGGGGCGACACTTTGGTGACACTTGCGCTTGCTTCGTCGACCTAAGAATGCGCCTGCGCGCCGGTCGGCGCTGGAGTTTGGTGGATGTTGCGTCTGATTGCCCGGCGTCTTGCTCTCGGCGTGCTGGTCGCATTGACCGTGATGACGCTTGCGTTCCTGCTGACGCGGTTGTCGGGCGACCTTGCGGTTTCGATCGCCGGCCCTGCGGCGACGCAGGCCGACGTCGAGATCGTGCGCAAGGCCTATGGCCTCGATCGCCCGCTCTATGTCCAGTTCTTTGCCTGGGTCGGCCGGGCCATGGTCGGCGATTTCGGCCAGAGCTATTTCTTCAAGGACAGTGTCGCCAACCTGATCCAGAAGCGCCTGCCGATCACGCTGACGCTCGGCCTGGTCGGCCTGAGCCTCGCCTTGGTCATCTCGATTCCGCTCGGCATTCTGGCGGCGCTGCGCGAAAACACCTGGGTCGACCGCAGCGTCACCATGTTCACGATGGTCGGGCAGGCGGTGCCGAGCTTCTGGCTCGCGCTGATTTTGATGATCGTGCTCGGCTTGCAGCTCGGCGTGTTGCCGATCTCCGGCACCGGCACCTGGCAGCATTTCGTGATGCCGGGCATCGTGCTCGCCTTCACCGCCATCCCGGCGCTGACGCGGCTGACGCGCTCCGGCATGATCGAGGCGATGGCCTCGGACTATATCCGCACCGCGCGTGCGAAAGGCCTGTCGCGGGCGCGCATCATCTTCAAGCACGCGTTGCGCAACGCCGCCATTCCCGTGGTGTCGATTGCCGCCGTGCAGCTCGGCTTCATGCTGGGCGGCTCGATCGTGATCGAAACCGTGTTCGCGCTGCATGGCGTCGGCTATCTCGGCTGGGAGAGCATCGCCAAGAATGATTTCCCGGTCGTGCAGGCGGTGGTGCTGGTGCTGGCCGTGTTCTATATTGGCCTCACGCTGCTTGCCGATATCCTCAATGCGCTGCTCGATCCGAGGCTCAGGACCGGATGAGCGAACCGATTGCCATTCAGGCCCCGCAACCTTCGAGTGTCGGCGCGTCGCGCATCGGCACCGCGGGCTTTGCGATCGGCATCGCCATCGTCGCGGTCGTCCTGTTCGCGGCGCTGTTCGGCAATGCGTTGGTGCCGGCGGATCCGTTCACCCAGGATCTCGGCAACCGCCTCAAGCCGCCGTTCTGGATGGAGGGTACCCAGGCGGGCCATTGGCTCGGGACCGACCAACTCGGGCGGGACTATCTGGCGCGGCTGGTCTATGGCGCGCGCATTTCGCTCCTGATCGGCATCATGACCGTCATCACGTCGGGCCTTATCGGCATCACGCTCGGCGTGCTCGGCGGCTTCTTCGGCGGCCGCGTCGATGATTTCGTGCTGTTCGCCATCACAACGCGGTTGTCGATTCCCGTCGTGCTGGTCGCGCTTGCAGTGGTCGGGCTGATGGGATCGGGCCTCGGGCTCGTCGTCGCCACCCTTGGCCTGCTGTTATGGGACCGCTTTGCCGTGGTCGCGCGCGCCACCACCATGCAGGTCCGCAACAACGACTATGTCAGCGCCGCCTGGTGCGCCGGCGCCTCGATGCCGCATATACTCATCAAGGAGATACTGCCCAATATCGCGAGCCATCTCGCCGTGGTGGCTACGCTGGAGATGGCGCTGGCGATTTTGCTCGAAGCCGCGCTGTCGTTCCTGGGGCTCGGCGTGCCGCCACCGCTGCCGTCCTGGGGACTGATGATCGCCGAGGGCAAGGACTACATGTTCTTTTCGCCGTGGGTGATCATGATTCCTGGCGTCGCGCTGTTTATTCTGGTGCTCGGCATCAATCTGGTCGGTGACGGCTTGCGCAATTTGCTCGGCGCGGAGCGGTTGCGATGAGCGCGCTTCTGGAAATCGAAGGGCTCGAGGTGACATTCGGCCGCACCGCCGCGGTGCGCGGCGCCTCGTTCCGGGTCGAGCGGGGCGAGACCCATTGCCTGGTCGGCGAGTCCGGCTGCGGCAAGTCGGTCAGTGCGCTCGCGGTCATGAGTCTTCTGGCCCGCGGCGGCCAACGTTCGGCGACAAGGATGAGCTTTGCCGGCACCGATCTCACCTCGCTGTCGGACCGCGAGATGGCGCGCATTCGCGGCAATCGCATGGCGATGATCTTCCAGGAGCCGATGACCAGCCTCAACCCGGCCTTCACCATCGGTTCGCAGATGGCGGAGGTGATGACGCGCCACAAAGGCGGCTCGCGCGCGGCTGCGCTCGAACGCGCCGCCGAACTGATGGCCCGCGTCGGCATCACCGCGCCCGGCATGCGACTCGGCCAGTTTCCGCATCAACTTTCGGGCGGCCTACGCCAGCGCGTGATGATCGCGATGGCGCTGATGTGCGATCCGGAATTATTGATCGCCGACGAACCGACCACCGCGCTCGACGTCACCGTGCAGGCGCAGATCCTGCGGCTGCTGGCCGGCCTCAAGCGCGAGCTTGGCCTCTCGATCCTGCTGATCACCCATGACCTCGGCATCGTCGCCCGCGTCGCCGATCATGTGTCTGTCATGTACGCCGGCGAGGTGGTCGAGCGCGCGCCGACCGCGGAATTGTTCCGCGCGCCGCAACACCCCTACACGCGCGGCCTGTTGTCCTGCGTGCCGGTGCCGGGTCGGGTGCAGCGCGACCGGCCGCTCGGCTCGATTCCGGGCGTGGTGCCGGCGATCGGCGCGGGCTTTGCCGGATGCGCGTTTCGTTCGCGCTGCGCACACGCCAACGAGACATGCACGCGCGCGATACCGCGGCGGCAGGCGGGCGACGCACATGATCATCTTTGCCGGCTTGAGCCGGACTGGGCGGAGCCGCAACCTGCATGACCGCCGCGATCGAGGTTCAGAATTTACGGTGCGAGTTCCGCGTGCGCACCGGCATGATGTCGCAGGAAAAGCGCGTGATCGCGGTCGATAATGTCACGTTCAGCGTTCCGGCCGGCAGCGTGCTCGGCGTCGTCGGCGAGTCCGGCTGCGGCAAATCCACGCTGGCGCGCCTGATTCTCGGACTGCTCAAGCCGACGGCGGGCACCGTGCTGGTCCATGGCAGGAGTCTGTTCGATCTCGACCGCAAGGCGCGGGCGCGGCTGATCCAGCCGGTGTTCCAGGATCCGTTCGCTTCTCTCAATCCGCGCCGGCGCATCAAGGACATCGTGGCGCTGCCGCTGGCAGCCCAGGGCACGTTCTCGCGCGGCGAGATCGAGCGCCGCGTCGGTGGCATTCTGGAGCGCGTCGGCCTCTCGGCTGCGATGGGCGAGCGCATGCCGGCGCAACTCTCCGGCGGGCAGCGCCAGCGCGCGGCAATTGCCCGGGCGCTGGTGCTGGAGCCGCGAATCGTGATCTGCGACGAACCGACCAGCGCGCTCGACGTCTCGGTGCAGGCCCAGATCCTCAATCTCCTGGCTGACCTGCGCCGCGATCTTGGGCTGACCTATCTCTTCATCAGCCACAATCTCGCCGTCGTCGAGCATGTCGCAAGCGAAGTCGCTGTGATGTATCTCGGCCGGTTCGTCGAGCGCAACGAAACCGACGCGCTGTTTCGCGCGCCCCGGCACCCCTACACCCAGGCGCTGCTGGAAAGCGTGCTGACGCCAGAGCCGGGCAAGGGCGTGCCGGATATCGGCCTCGGCGACGCCATGCCCGATCCGTCCAACATTCCGCCGGGCTGCCGCTTCAACCCGCGCTGCCGAATCGCGGTCGAGCGCTGCCGGCATGAGACACCAACGCCCATGGTCCGGCCGCCCGCGGGGATGGTAGAATGTCATCTGGCATGAGGGGCGTGCTTCACGCCGCTTGTAAACGGAAAATAATGGAGAGCGATATGCGCATGCAAAACAAGCTCCGTGTTGCAATTCTGGCGGCGGTTCTGTCGGGTGCCAGTGTGTTGCCCGCGGCGGCACAGAAATCGGCCGATACGCTGCGCATCGTGATGCGCGACGCGCTGCCCAACATCGATCCCTTCTACAACAACCTTCGCACCGGCGTGGTGATGCATCACCAGGGCTGGGACGCTTTGGTATACCGCAATCCAGACACCTTCAAGCTCGAGCCATTGCTCGCCACCGAGTGGAAGCTGCCGGACCCGACCACGATCGAGTTCACCTTGCGGCCCGGCGTCAAATTCCACGACGGCAGCTCGCTCACCGCCGACGACGTCGTCTACACCATCAATATCGTCGCCGATCCGGCGAGCCGCGTCTCGACGCCGTCGAACTACAATTGGATCGACAAGGCGGAGAAGACCGGCGATCTGTCGGTGCGCGTCACGCTGAAGCGACCGAACCCGGCGGCGCTGGAATATTTCGCGCTGGTGCTGCCGATCTACCCCAAGGCCTATCGCGAGAAGGTCGGCGCGGAGGGCTATGCCAAGGCGCCGGTCGGCGCGGGCCCCTACAAGATGACCAAGGTCGAGCCCGGCGTCTCCATCGACTTCGAGCGGTTCGAGGATTACTGGGCCGGCAGTCCCAAGGGCAAGCCGGCGATCAAGAAGATGAGTGTGCGTTTCGTGCCTGACGCCGCGACCGAGATGACGGAGTTGCTCGCCGGCCGCGCCGACTGGATCTGGAACATGAATCCGGACCAGCTCGAATCCGTGAACCGGATGCCGCATCTGCAGTCGGTGCGCAAGGAATCGATGCGGATCGGCTATCTCTCGCTCGACGCCGCCGGCCGCACCGGCGCCGACAATCCCTTGACCAAGCAGAAGGTGCGTCAGGCGATCTGGCACGCGATCGACCGCAAGGCGATCGCCGAGAAGCTCGTCACCGGCGGCAGCCGCGTTCCAGGCGCGCCGTGCTTCCCGTCGCAGTTCGGCTGCGATGCCGAAGCCGCCGTCGCCTACGACTACGATCCCGCGAAGGCAAAGAAGCTTCTTGCCGAGGCCGGCTATCCCGATGGTTTTGATGTCGAGCTTGCAAGCTACGTGCTGCCGCAATGGGGATCATCCGTCCAGAACTATCTGCACGCGGTCGGCGTTCGCGCCAAGCTCAACCAGTTGCAGACCGCGGCGCTGATCCAGCGCGCCAAGGCCGGCGAACTCAGGATGTATCTCGGAAGCTGGGGCAGCTATTCGATCAACGACGTTTCGGCCATCATGCCCAACTTCTTCGATGGCGGCGCTGACGACTATGCCAGGGATCCCGAGGTGCAGAAATCGCTGATCCAGGGCGGATCATCCATCAATCCGGAGATTCGCAAGGAGGCCTATTCGGCGGCGATCAAGAAGATCACCGAGCAAGCCTACTGGGCGCCGCTGCACACCTATGTGACGACCTATGGCCATTCGAAGCAACTCGACTTCACGCCGTATCCGGACGAGCTGCCGCGGTTCTATCTGGCGAAGTGGAAGTAAGGCGGGTTCTCGCTACTTTTGCCCGCTCCAAGATTCTGCGCGGGGCTTCGGCCCCGCGACCGAATGTTGAACCAACGCCACGAAAAATCCCCGCCTACGCTTGCGATTTGCGCCACGCGGAGCCGGACTATTTTTGCGTGACCGGCCGGGCGCTGGCGGTCCGCATGCCGAAAATTCCCGAATATTTAATCTTTCGGCTGCATAGTAGCTTTTTTGGATACTGTCTCCTTTGATGTCCCCGGAGCTTTTCGCGATGGTCGAAACCCGGATTGCGCCACGTGTTCGCGTCATGAAGGCCGCCAAGATCGAGTATGGCGGCGATAAGTATGCCTGTACCGTGCGCGATATATCCACCACGGGTGCGGCGCTGGATTTTCCGGACCTGATCCGTATTCCCAATGAATTCACCTTGATCCTCCCTGAAGACGGATTGAAGCTGCCTTGCCATGTCGTTTGGCGCAGGGAGTACAGGGTTGGCGTGGCGTTCGACTAGCCCGGCGAGATTCCTCAGTCGCCGAACCGCTCGATGACATCCGCGAGTGGGATATGGTCGACACAAGCGCCTGTTCCCGAAGCAATGTCTCCGCTCTCCAGCGCCGTTGCATGGATGACGGCGGGGTCGGCCTCAAGGCGCCGGCGCAAGGCGGCGAGTTTTGACCAGCGTGCCGGATCGGCGACCTGATGGAAATCGAGCCATCGCGCGACGCCAATCAGAATCCCGTCGGCCAGCGTCGGGCGCTCACCCATGAGAAAGGGCTGATCCCCGATCATGGCTTCGAGCTTGTCATGCCGTTCGATCACCTGCGCGGCGCCGAACTCACGCAGCGGTGCCTGCATTTGCGGATTCGGTTGCGCCATCTCCATCGCGACCCATAGCGGCGAGAAGGCGCCGGTGAAGCCGGTGTTAACAAAGGCCATGAGCTGGTGCATCCGGTCTGCTTCCGGCGAAAGCGGTTCGAAGCTGATGCGTCGCTCGCTGTCTCTTGCCTCGAGCCAACTGGCGATCGCCATCGTCTCGGTCAGCACCCGCCCTGCATCCGTGATCAGGGCCGGCGTTTCATGCCGGGCATTGATGCGGGCGTAGGAAGGATCGCGCATCTCGCCGAGCATATCGACACGGCAGAGCGAATAGGGTTTGCCAAGCCATTCGAGGGCTGCGACAAGCCCCATCGAGCTTCCGGCCGGAAAGCCATAAAGAAGAATCGGTTCCACTGGTTTGTTCTCCGTGATTTCTGCTGATCACGCTGCGCAGCGTTGACTGGAATCTACGGATCGCGCTGCCCAAGTAAATTACGCACCTTTTTGTAACCACGAGCAATCAGATGAAAGATCTCGTCTCCCGCTGCCCGATCGAGGAAGTGATGCAGGTCATGAGCGGTCGATGGCCGACGCTGCTGATCTACTATCTGAAGCAGGGCACGAAACGCTTCAGCGACCTGCGCAGGGACAACCCCGCGATCTCGCACAGGATGCTCACGTTGGAGCTTCGCAAGCTGGAGGACGCCGGCATTGTCGCTCGCACCGAATTCGAGGGATATCCGTTGCGCGTGGAATATGACCTGACACCGGCCGGTCTCAAACTCGTGCCGCTGCTTGACGCCCTGGGTAACTGGTGGGATGCGACTGAAGCCGGCCGTAGTCAGGCCGGCTCGTTGCCGGTCCGGGCCACGGAATAATTCTGCGAGCAGTTGTCCGAGGGTGACGAAGTCATCAATCGCCGCGGCGCTGGCGGTCGCGATAGGCTCGGGTCTTCTCCCGGTTTCCGCATCGGTCCGATGAACACCAGCGGCGATTGCCCGGCTTGGAGCGATCGTAGAAGACCCAGTGGCACTCGTCGGAACTGCATATCTTCATACGTTCAAGTCTGCCGCTGTCGGACAGGCGCACGAGCTCGGCCAGAACGCCTCCAAGCCCGCTGCTCGCGCGCCGCACAACCGGCCGCAAGTCGAGCGAACGCTTTCGGGAAGCCGTGACCGACAAGGGAAACCGGGCGGCGGAGCGTTCAAGCTCGATGGCTGCAACGCTCTGCTGCGTCGGCGAGGAGCTCAGAAACCGCCTGAGGGCTGTGCGCAGCTCGAGCGCTTCGCGGTGCTGGGCTTGCGAAATCCGGGTGCCGGATTTTAACAGGCCGCGGGTCTGCAGCCATTTTTCGAGCTGTGCCGGCGTCTCCAGTTCGTCACCGGGCTCATGGGCGACGCCCTGCTCGACGTACCGGCGCAGGTCGACCGAGTTCACGAAGTCGTACAGCAGCGCGATATCGCCGGGAACCGGGAATTTTTCCGAATGCCTCATGACACCAGCATAATCTTTTTACTGGTCTCTGCAACTAACACCTATTATTGGCGTTAGCTGGTGTCGACCGCGGCGGAAGATCCGCGGGCCTCAGCAGAGGAGAATTCGCAAATGGCTCATTCCCCGATCTCGACCGAGGAGGTGTCCTACCGGAAGCGTGCGGCGGTGCTGGATACCAACATGGCTTACGTCGATGTCGGCGAGGGCGATCCGATCGTCTTCCTGCACGGCAATCCGACGCCGTCATATCTGTGGCGCAACATCATCCCGTATCTGCTGCCCTATGGGCGTTGCCTTGCGCCGGACTATGTGGGCATGGGCAATTCGGGCCCTGCGCCGGACGGAAATTACCGGTTCGTCGATCATCGCCGCTACCTCGATGCCTGGTTCGAGACGATGGGCTTGACGAGGAACGTGGTCCTCATCGTCCACGACTGGGGCTCGGCGCTGGGCTTTGATTGGGCCCGTCGCAATGCCGGCCGCGTGAAGGCGATTGCCTATATGGAGGGAATTGTGCGGCCGTTCGCGTCCTGGGATGAATGGCCCGCCGCGACGCGCGCCTTCTTTCAGGGGGCAACGGACCGATCGCGGCGAGGATCTGATCCTCCGGCAGAATCTGTTCATCGAATATCTGCTCCCGCTGCGCCATATCCCCGAGGAGGCGATCGAGGTCTACCGACGCCACTATCGCAATCCCGGTCTCTCGCGCATGCCGATGCTGGTCTGGACGCGCGATCTGCCGATCGGCGGAGAACCGGCAGATGTGGTGGCGATCGTCGAAGACTACGCGCGATGGCTCTCCGCCAGCCCGATACCGAAACTTTTCATCGACGCCGATCCGGCCGGTTTTCTGATTGGCGCGCAGCGCGAATTCTGCCGCGCCTGGCCCAACCAGCAGACCGTCATGATCCAGGGTGCGCACTTCCTGCAGGAGGAAGCGCCTGACGAGGTCGGCAAAGCGCTGGCTCGCTTTGTTGCCAATGTCCGCGCAGGAGCCATGGGCTGAAACGCCATGAAGGATCTGCATTTCCTGGAACTGACTGACCTGGCGGAACTGATCCGGACGCGAAAGATATCGCCGGTGGAGGCGACCCGTCAGCAGCTCGAACGGGTCGCAGCGCTGGACGGCACGCTCGCCAGCTATGCGGTTGTGACGGCCGAGCGCGCGATGGCAGAGGCGCGGACGGCGGAAACCGACATTGCCGCCGGTCGTTATCGCGGACCGCTGCACGGGGTGCCGCTCGCGGTAAAGGACCTGTTCTGGACACAGGATGTTCCGACCGCGGCAGGGACGACAATCCACAGGAGTTTCAAGCCGACCGAGGACGCCACCGCCGTGCGGCGTCTGCGGGAAGCGGGCGCCGTGCTGCTCGGCAAGTTGCAGATGACGGAGGGCGCTTATTCCGACCATCACCCTGAGATCACGTCGCCCCGCAATCCGTGGAACGCCGATTATTGGCCCGGCATCTCTTCAAGCGGGCCGGGTGTCGCGGTGGCAGCCGGGCTTTGCCTCGGCGCACTCGCCTCTGACACGGGCGGCTCGATCCGCTGGCCGTCGGCCGCCAACGGCCTGACCGGCATCAAGCCGACATGGGGGCGGGTGAGCCGCCACGGCGTGTTCGACCTCGCACCGAGCCTCGATCACGTCGGGCCGATGGCACGCAGTGTCGCGGACGCCGCCGCGCTCCTGACCGCCGTCGCCGGTGCCGACCTGGCTGATCCGACCGCATTGCAGGAGCCGGTGGTGAATTTCGCGGCGATGGCGAACCCGGCCATCGGCGGCCTCAAGATCGGCGTCGATCGCGACTGGGGCCGCAGAGACGTCGATCCGCAGGTGCTTGCGGTTCTCGATGACGCGGAGCGCGTACTGTCCGCGCAGGGCGCTGAGCTTGTGGAAGTGCAGGTGCCTGATGTCACCCAGGCCGTGGCCGATTGGGCTCCTAATTGCGCCGTGGAAGCCGCGGTCGCCCACAGGGCGACTTTTCCCGAGCGCCGGGCGGAGTACGGCCCGGTGATGAGCATGGTTCTCGATACCGGACGCAGCTTGTCGGGCCTCGACTATCAGGACGTGCTGTTGCGGCGCATGGCTTTCCGCGGCCGCATGCGCGCCTTGTTCGGAAAGATCGACCTGCTTCTCGTACCGGCGCATCCGTTCGCGCCGCTGTCCCTGAAGACCATGGGGACAATGGGCCTGCAGCCCGAACTGATCGCCAGGCTGCAAGCCTACACCGCTCCCTTCAACATGACCGGCCAGCCGACGTTGACCCTGCCCGGAGGGTTCAGCGCCGATGGCTTGCCGATTGCATTCCAGATGGTGGCCGCCGATCTCGGCGAGGCGACGCTGATCCGCGCCGGCATCGCGTTCCAGAGCGCGACGGACTGGCACCGTCGGCATCCCGTGCTCTAACGCCGACCGAGCTCAGCTCGCAGGCAGACCGGCCGCAACCATCAATTGCATGATCCGCTCGGCAGCTTCGATGTAGACCGGGCTGGAATTCTTCTTGGGCGTCGGGACGTTGTGATAGGTCGAGCCCGGCCGCAATTCGCGGCCTTTTTCCATCGCCGCTCTCGCTTCTTCGGTTTTGCCCATCTGCTGATAGGCCGCCGCAAGCAACATATGCGTGCGCCCGCTGGCTGCCGTGATTGCGATCGACTTCTGCAGCCACGGCACCGCGTCTTCGGCTCGGCCCATCAGCATATTGGCCCAGCCGGCGCCGATCATCCAGGTCCAGCGCGAGACCTGCGGCGTGTCGAAGCGGTCCGCCTGCTTGAACGTCGCGAGCGCATCCTCGAAGCGTCCCGTTTGGATCTGCGCAAGGCCGATATGGTACAGCGCAATCCCGTTCCAGGGATCGAAGCTCAGGGCCCGCGCGCACGCCACCAGGCTCGAGCCGAACTGGTTGGTAGCGTTGAGGAAGCGGCAATAGGCTTCATTCGCCGGGATGTGATTAGGTTTGGCGCGCAGCGTCTGCTGCAGCACCGCCTCGGCCTTGGTTTCCGCCACCTCGCGCTCGGCTCCGCTCAGCCACACCATCTGCACACCGCGCATCAGGAGTGCGGCGAGCGCGATCTGAACGTCTGTGTCGTCGGGGTCCTCGGTGAGCGCTTGTTCCAGCATCGCCTGCGCGGCCTTGAATCGCTCCGGCGAGGTTTGATTGATATGAGCGGTGGCCTGTTCTATCACGACCTTGCTCTTCGCAGCGGATCGCGGGTCGGCGTTCAGCAATTCGTTGAGGCGCACGGCCAGTGCGTGACCAACGCCCGCCGCGAGCCGGGACTGCTGGAGCGGCACGTCCATATCTTCCGTGACGGCGACGGAATGCGAGGCGGTCCACTTGACCTCGCCGGTATCCGTTGCGGTCATGCGCACCCGTATTGTCCAGGCGTGCTCGCTCCTCTGCAGTTCGCCCTTCACGACGAAGTCGGCTTTCGATGCAGCCATATCCGGAGCCAGCACGCGGATGTTCTCGATCTTCGCCAGCCCGTCGGTCAGCCGTCCGCTCACATTAGCCGCCATCTGGGCGGCGAGGGGATCGTTGCTCGCGTCCGCGATCGGCATCACCGCGATGGTCGCGGGCCCACGCGCAAAGATGAGACCGGGGCGCAACATCCACGCGGCTATCGCGGCGCACAGGATGGCAAGCCCCGCGATGGACGCGAACGCGGCGCGCCGCCGGCTGAAGTCGAACAAGCGCTTCGCGGGTTCGCTGTTCGTTTCGAACGTCAATTTCGTGCCTGATCCGGCTGGCGCAGCCTGGCTGACGGGCGCTTTCCGGCGCGGCCGTGACCTCGACCTCCGTCACCTCGGCCTCGAACAGATAGCCGCGGCCGGAAATGACCCGGACTACCTGCCGCTTGTCGTCGCCGAGAGCGGTGCGGATTTCGCGGATGCACTGGAACAGGCTGTCTTCGCCGACATGGACGTTCGGCCAGACGGCTTCCATCAACTGCTGCTTGCTCAAGACGCGGCCGGCATTCTTGGCGAGCAGCCGCAGCATCTCCAGCGTCTTGGGCCGGAGCTTGATCGTCCCGCCATCGGGCCGGCGCAGTTCAGCGCGCTCTGGATCCAGCTCAAAACCAGAAAAGCGCAGCACCGTCCCCTCCAACCGGCAACGGACCCCATTTAGTGCCGGGATCGACCCTAAAAATGTGCCCAACCGCACAGGTTCGCCGAATATCAGAAAAATTTCAGAATGTCTCAACCGCGGCTTCAGGACACCGCCGCCGCCGCAATGCGATGTTGCTAATGCCCACTGAGGAGCGGCATGGGGGAATCCGGGTGAGATCGAAGGTGTCTGTGCGAAGCTCCGCGTGCCGGGGTGCTGTAGATGGCTGGTTACGGCCGGCTTTCCCCCGCCAAAATGAAATGGCGCGGCAGCTCTCAATCGGCGCCGCCTTCGAAGGCGAGTGCTGCAATGTTACCCGCGGCTCCGTCGGCAAAGATGTCGTGTGCGATGTGTAATCGGCTTCACAATCGGACCGGCATCTTCATGCTAAAATCAGTTCGCCCCGCCTACGACCTCTCCCTTGATGAAGCCGATCAGCCCGCAGCGCAAGGATCGAATGGTATGGACGACGTCCTGAACCTCGCCCAGGTCACGGCCGAGCTGTCCTATCTCAATCGTCTGGAGGAAAGACGCGAGACCAATGTGGCGAGTTTGAAGCGCCTGAAGGAAGCCCGCGACGAGCTCCTTGATAGAGGTGGGGAAGTCGCGAGGGCGACCTCACGAACATCTTAGCGCAGCCGAGCAAGAACCTGCGGGCGGCACACGATCGTTTCATTTCGCCTCCGGCGCCGGGGGATCTCCCTCCCGGGTTGTTAGTCCGTTGGCTTTGCACCATTCCCTCAGGGCTCTTTCGGTCGCCCTGTTCTCGAAATCGTACCATCGATCGAGCGCGTTCCTGCGCAGCAGCAGACTCCTGAACCGCGCATAGGCGCCCCGCTTGCTGAAGATCCGCCGGATTTCATCGAATTCGCCTGGGAGACATTCTCTGGCGAACTCGAGCACCAGCGCCTTGCCGAGATCGAGTTCCTTCTTGTCGGGGATCACAAGATACTTTTCCTCGTCGTCGGCATCGTCCGGCCACGCTTCGATGTCTTCGTCCAGGTCGGTATGCCAGAAAATCTTGCCGGTCTTCCGGCAAAGGACGGCCTCATTCCCCATACTGACGAACTCGACCGTATGTTGGAGCTCGTCCCAGTCGACTAGCATGGATGCTCTCCTGCCGGCGCCGCTAGTGCCATCCAATCAGATCGCACTTGGCTAGTTATGGTGCGATGGTTGTTCCCTCAACCGTCGTCACATGCACGCCCGGTTTCTGCCCCGCATTCCACTTGCCCTCGATCGCCCGCTCGATCTGCGCCGCTAGCTGCAGCAAGAGCCCGTCATTGGCCTGCTTGGCGATCGCCTGAATGCCGAGCGGCAGGCCGTGTTCGTGGGTGGCGAGCGGCAGCGAAATCGCGGGGATGCCGCAGAGATTGGCGAGCGGCGTAAAGGCAAAATTGCGCCAGAGATTGCCGAACCAGTCGAGCACGTCGGGATTGTCGCTGATGGTCAGATATTCCGTGGTGCCGACCTTCGGCGTCGGCAGCGCGGTGATCGGCGTCAGGATGATGTCCCAGTCCTCGAAGAACGCGCCGAAGCCGCGCGAGGTCGTGTTGAACACCGACTGCATGCGGGCGCGGTCGGCATAGCTCGTGTGCCGGCCGTGCTCCCAGATCCGGATGTTGATCGGCTCGATCAGGTCTTCGGGCGGCCGCTCCAGCCCGCGCGCCGCCAGCATGTTGCCGATCACCACGGCAAAATTGCTGATGTAGCAGGTGGTCTGCGCCGCAAAGGCCTCGCCATAGTCCAGATCGGGCAGGGCGTAGTCGACGTGATGGCCGAGGCCTTCGAGGAAGCGACCGGCCTTTTGCAGTTCAGCTGCGATATGCGGCGTCGCTTGGTAGTCGCCCCACTGGTATGACAGCGCGATTCTCAGCCGGCCCGGATCGCGCGTGATCAAGCGCGTGTAGGGCTCGGGCGGACTCCAGAACGGCATGAACTCGCCCGGCGCCGGCCCGCGGCAGGCATCGACGAAGGCTGCGGTGTCGCGCACCGAGCGCGACTGGCAGCCCTGAATCGAAACCAGTCCGCTGAGGTCGGACAACAGCGGCGACAGCGAGAACACGCCGCGCGAAACCTTCAGCCCGATATTGCCGTTGACGCCGGCCGGGATTCGAATCGATCCGCCGCCGTCGGTTGCATGCGCGATCGGCACCGCGCCGGCGGCGACCATCGCCGCACTGCCGGCCGACGATCCGCAGGTGGTGTAGTCGGTATTCCAGGGATTGCGCGTGACATAGACGGCGGGATTATCCGCCGAACTGCAGACGCCGAATTCCGGCGTGGTGGTGCGCCCGATCAGATTGAGCCCCGCGCCGCGCATCTTCTTGGTCATGAACGTATCGGCCGTGGCGCGATTGCCGCGCATATAGAGCGAGCCCATTTCCTGCAGCCGGCCCTTCAGCGTCGGCCCCAGATCCTTCATCAGGAACGGCAGTCCGGCAAACGGCCCGTCGAGCGCCGTGCCGTCGGTTGCGGGATCGGCGATCGCGTCGTCGAACAATTCGACGACGGCCGAAAGCGCGGGGTCGACCTTGGCAATGCCGGCGGCCGCTTGCGCCGCCAGCTCGGCTGCCGTCAGCTCACCCTTCGCAACGTGCGCGGCCAGCGCAACGCCGTCATGCGCGGCCCATTCGTCCCAGCTCATTGGCAAGTTCATTTAGCTTCATCCTTTCGGCGCAGCTTTGGTCCCAGCGCGTGGGAGGCCGCGCTCATTCGTTGTCGCGCTGTCAAACCTTGATCAGCCGCACCCTGGTGCCCCAGGGATCGGCCGTTTCGATGCCGTTGGCGATGGCCGCGGCCGGCGCGCCTGCCTGCCGCAGGCGCTGCACCTGGGCTTCGAGAATTTGCTGGGCCTCGATCTCGAGCGAAAACCAGGCGAGGCCGGTGGCCGTGTCGTCACGCGCCCCGGCGCCGGCGCTCTGCCAGACATTGATGCCGAGGTGATGGTGATAGCGCCCCGAGGACAAAAACGCCGCGCCGGTCCGCTTGCGGGTCTGGGCAAAGCCGATGGTACCGGCATAGAAGCGGTCGGCCTGTTCGAGATCGCCGACGCGCAGATGCATGTGGCCGATGCGCAGGCCGTCGGGCGCCTTGGCATAGTTGGTGGTGTGCGTACCCGCGAGCGCCAGCAGGCCGTCGATGTCGAGCTGGTCGGTTGCCATCGCCACCGAGCCGGCTTCCCATTTCCAGAGTTCGGGCGAGCGGTCCGCATAGACTTCGATGCCGTTGCCCTCGGGGTCG
Source organism: Bradyrhizobium sp. CCBAU 051011 (assembly GCF_009930815.1). Lineage (NCBI taxonomy): Bacteria > Pseudomonadati > Pseudomonadota > Alphaproteobacteria > Hyphomicrobiales > Nitrobacteraceae > Bradyrhizobium > Bradyrhizobium sp. CCBAU 051011. Next base: position 2,998,089 of record NZ_CP022222.1, read on the forward strand.
TCGAGATAGACGGACTCGCTGACGAGGTGGTCAGCAAAACCGGAGAGCGTGATCCTGTTTTTTGCCGCATGTACCAGCCAGCGTCCGAGGTCCTTGCGTGTCGGCATCAGGAACGCGGTGTGATAGAGGCCGGCCGCGTTGCGCGCCTCGCGCGCCGCGTTCTCGCGCCGCTGCAGATTGAGCAGCGGTACGCCGCCCGAGCCGAGCAGCGCGTCCGTCTCGGTGCGCGCCATGACGGTGAGTCCGATCGCGTCGCGATAGTAGTCGGCGACCTTGTCGAGATCGCGCACGCGCAGCGTCACCATGCCGATCCGCATCGGCGTGCGGTTGGCGAAGGTCGGCCCGCCCGAGCCTCCCGTATTCCCCTCGGCTCGCGCTGCGGCAATGGCGGCCGCGCTCAGCGACGAGGCGCCGGCGAGATGAAGCAGCGTGCGGCGGGTCAGGTCGATGGTCATGAAATCTTCCTTTTCCGGCCGGTTCGCCGAAGCAAAACCTGCGCCGATTTTAATCCCGGCATCGCCGCATCAGGGCCAACCGGAACCTTCGTTGCAGCAGAACGTTCTGCTCCGAGCAAGCTATTTTGCAGCCATTGGAGACGAAAATGAAGCGCGTCGCGGCAGCGATTCTCGTAGCGGTAATAGGAGTGAGCGCGGCTTCCGCCCAGACCACGGCCGGATCGACCGACAAGACGGCCTGCACGACATCACCGGCTGCGACATCAGGAAGCGGCGAGGAGAAGACGTCGAATTCGGTGACCGTCGGCAAGAGCGCGGTGTTGCCCGATGCGGGCGGCGCGAACTCGGCCGCACCGACCGTGCAGAGCGGCGACAAGCCGCTTAAGGTATCACCGGACTGCCCCCCGGATTCCAAGCCGAAGTAATGGAAGGTGAGCAGGGGGCAAAGGCGCTCTTGGCGCCGTGCCCACCGTCTACACGTATGTCATAGAATGGGTAGAGCGAAGCGAAACCCATCGCCGCATCTCATTGGCATTGATGGGTATCGCTTCGCTCCACCCGTCCTACGGATCTGCGCTTCTCGCCGTCATTTCGGACGAGCTGTGGACACCCAGCCTTTCAATTTTGCGATAGAAGCCATGTCCACATTCAAATTCCTCGAACCCCCGCCGCGATCTATTCTCGCGGCAAATCAACCGGGAATCGCAGAGGAAATTGAGCCCGATGGCGGAAGCAGCGAAATCACGGAGCGAGGCCGCACCGGCGCTCCCGATCTGGCCGGACGAGATCTACCGCGTGCTGAAGGACGCCGGCATTCGCCAGGTCGCGATGGTGCCGGACGCCGGCCATGGCCGCCTGATCCGCTCCTTCGAGGCCGATCCCGAAACCCGCGTCGTGACGCTGACGACCGAAGAGGAAGGCGTGGCGATGCTGGCCGGTGCGTGGCTCGGCGGCGAGCGCGGCGTTCTGCTGTTGCAGTCGAGCGGCGTCGGCAACTGCATCAACATGCTGTCGCTGCCCGTCATCTGCCACATGCCGCTGTTGATGATCGTCACCATGCGCGGCGACTGGGGCGAGTTCAACCCGTGGCAGATTCCGATGGGGCAGGGCACGCGCCCCTCGCTGGAGGCCATGGGCGTGATCGTGAACAAAGTGGATGAGCCTGATCTCGTCGCCTCCACCGTGCAGGGCGCGGCGCACCTGGCTTTCAATACCTGGAAGCCGGTGGCGGTCCTGATCGGGCAGCGCGTGCTCGGCGCCAAGAATTTCAAGGAGCTTGCCCGCAAATGAGCAATCCGAACGCACTTCTGCACCGCCGCGACGTCGTCAACGAACTGCTGCGCGACCGCGCCGATCTCCTCGTCATCGCCGGCCTCGGCGCGCCGAACTGGGACGTCTCCGCTGCCGGGGATCACCCCAACAATTTCCCGCTGTGGGGCGCGATGGGCGCCGCCGCCATGATCGGGCTTGGACTGGCGCTGGCGCAGCCGAAGCGCAAGGTGCTGGTCATCACCGGCGACGGCGAGATGCTGATGAACATCGGCTCGCTCGCATCAATCGCGGTGGAGGCGCCGAAGAATCTGACGATCGCTGTTCTCGACAATGAGCGCTTCGGCGAGACCGGCATGCAGAAGACCCCGACGGCTTCCGGCGTCGACCTCGCCGCCATCGCCACCGCCTGCGGCATCCGCACCTCGCGGATCGTCCGCACGATGGCCGGAGTGACCGAACTGCGCGACCTCGTGCACGCGGGAAGGGGAACGGCGTTCGCGCAGATCAAGATCAATCCCGAGGCGCTCGTGTTTGTGATGCCGCCGGCCGACGGCGTGATCCTGACGACGCGCTTCCGGCAATCGGTCTTGGGAGACGAGGCGCTGTTTAATTGAGGCGCAGTGCCTACGAGGTCGTCACGCCCGGGCTTGTCCCGAGCATCCACGTCTTACCTGCCATTGCGCAAAGAAAGACGTGGATGGCCGGGACAAGCCCGGCCATGACGGAGAGAGAGTGAGCAGCCTCGCTATCCCGTCATGTTGATCTTCCAGCGCCCTTCCTTCGAAAGCTCTTGAATCTCGGACACGATCAGCGTCGCGATCGTCGTCGTCGCAATCGACGGCGGATGCGCGATCGGCGAAGCCAGGATCAGTTCGCGCGACACCGAAGGATTGACGGCGGCCATCTCCAGGCGCTTCGCCGCCACTTCCGTGCGTATGGCGGACGGCGGCAGCAGCGTATAGCCGAGCCCTTCCTCCATCAGGCTGATCTGGGCGCGGTAGGAATCGACCTCGATCATGGCGTCGAGCTTCAGTTTTTCGCGCGCCAATGCCTTCTCCAGCAGCGCCCGCAAGCCATGCGATATGCTCGGCAGGATCAGCTTTTGCTTCACCAGCCATTTGAGATCGACCTGCTTGCGCTTGCTCAGGCCCGATCCCGGCGGTCCGACGGCGACGATGTCCTCGCGGCCGATCGACTGGACCTGGAGATGGAGGTCGACGGCCGGGCCATAGATGATCGCGAGGTCCATTTCGCCGCGATGCAGCCATTCGACCAGATGGCCGCCATAGCTCTCCACGATGCGCAGCGAGACGTCGGGAAACTCATTGAGGACGCGGCGGGCAAATCGTCCAGACAGCACAGCGCTCACCGTCGGCACCAGCCCGAGGATGACGCGGCCCGACGGGTTGCCGTTCGCCGATTTGAGATCGTCGCTGACCTGTTCGATCTGGCGGATCAGGCCGGTGGTGCGGTCGAGCAGCATCCGGCCGGCGCTGGTGAGCAGCATGCCGCGGCCGTTGCGCACGAACAGCTCGACCCGAAGCTCATGCTCGAGCAGCTTGATATGCCGGCTCAGCGCCGGCTGCGCGGCACGTAACCGGTCGGCAGCCTTGCTCAAGCTTCCGAGTTCGGCTACGGCCCGGAACGTCCGCAATTGTTTGAGATCCATTGGGTGCTCAGAGTGCCCATCATGCCAGCGATCATATGCCGTTTTCGGAAATCCCGTCCATGACTGTACCCTCTGTCACTCCTTCGCAAGTCCGCACCGCGCTGCTGCTGCGCGCGGAAATCGCGCTGCTCGACATCAGGCACGAGGCCACCTTTGCCACCGGCCATCCCCTGTTCGCCGCCAACATGGCGGCCGACCGCATCGCGCTGGAGGCGGAAGCGCGGCTGCCGCGCAAGGACGTCCCGATCGTGATCTACGACGCCGGCGAGGGCCTCGTGCCGCAGGCCGCGGACCGGTTGGCCGCATTGGGATACTCCAATATCCGCCAGCTTGATGGCGGGCTGCAGGGCTGGAAGTCGGCAGGCTATGAGGTGTTCGAGGATGTCAATTCCTACGCCAAGGCCTTTGGCGAACTGGTCGAGTCGCGGCGGCACACACCCTCGCTCGCCGCTGAAGAGGTCGGCGCGCTGATTGCGAGCGGGGCCAACATCCGGATTCTCGATGTCCGCCGCTTCGACGAATATGCGACCATGAATATCCCCGGTTCCATCAGCGTGCCCGGCGCGGAACTGGTGCTGCGCACCGGCCGCGCCGCGCCCGACCCCGAGACCACCATCATCGTCAATTGCGCCGGCCGCACCCGCTCGATTATCGGCACCCAGTCGCTGATCAATGCCGGCGTCGCGAACAAGGTGATGGCGCTGCGCAATGGAACGATCGGCTGGACGCTGGCACGGCAGAAGCTTGAGCATGGGTCCGACCGCCGCGGCGGGATCGGCGCCATCGCGGGCGGCGAGACAAACGCGCGCGACGTCGCCTATCGCGCCGGTGTCCGGCACATTGGCCTTGCGGAAATGGCGGCTCTGCAGGAGCAGGGCGACCGCACGCTCTATCGCTTCGACGTGCGCTCGGAGGAGGAATACACCGCCGGCCATCTCGCAGGCTTTCGTCATTACGCCGGCGGACAGTTGGTGCAGGAGGTCGACATGGCCGCGCCGGTGCGCGGCGCCCGCATCGTGCTGACGGACGACAGAAGCGTCCGCGCCGACATGACCGCATCCTGGCTCGCGCAAATGGGCTGGGAAGTGTACGTGCTCGCAGGCGGTTACGACGGCGCGCTGGAAGTCGGCCCGCCGCTGGTCATCCCAAAGCCCGATCCGTCACACCGCTATCGCCGTCCCTATGAGGGCACCGACGTCAAGGAAAGCGCGATGCAGGCCTATCTCGAATGGGAATATGGCCTCGTCGACCAGCTCCGCCGCGACGCCACGCATGGATTCTTCGTCATATGATTCCACTTGTCGCGCCGTAGCTCAAAGAGCGAAGGCGGATCATTCATCACCGCCCATCATGCTTTCGAGCTTCTCCGCTGCATAATTCTCCCCGATCGACAGCGCGCAGATCCGCGATATGTGTACGTAGGGAAGCCCCGTCTCCTCGGCCCATGCGTTGAACTGCGCCTGCACCTTGGCGATATCGCGCTTGGAGGTGACGGTCTCCGCGATGTCGAGCCCGGCATCGCGCAGGCACAGCACAACATCCCTGGACGTGACAAACCCGTCCCACCCGAGAAAGCGCAGCATCATCTGCCCGGTATTGCCGCCGAGCCGGCTGCCGCGCTTGGCCAGCAATTCCAGCAATCCGGCCTCGTCGGAGGATGGCCAGTTGGCGAGGAATTTGCCGAAACTGCCGTGCTCCTTGGCAATGTCCCGGACGAAGCTCGCATTGGCACGGACTGACATGATCTTGGCGCCGTTGCGGACGATGCGCGTGTCCTTCATCAGATCGTCCCAGAATTCATCCGGCTTCAGCGACAGCGGGCCCGGCTTGAAACCGAGAAACGCCTTTTCGAATCCCGGCCATTTGTTCTCGATCACGCTCCAGGCAAAGCCCGCGCAGAACACCCGCCTGGTCATTTCGGCGAGAATCCGGTCGTCGCCGAGCCTGGCGAGCGCCTTCGGATTGGGCTTGGCCGGCAGCAGTTTGGCGAGCGCCTTGGGGCCGCCCTTGCGCTTTTCTGCCCGGGCGCGAATGGTCTTGAACGCGGTCACGGTGCACGCCCCTCTGAAATGCCCTGAAACCATAGTGTAGAAGTGATCGCCTGATCTGCAAAGAATGGATGGCGCAGCGGCTGGATTTCGCCTAAAGCATCCCCACCTCAGTGAAATCCGTCAGGCCGTGCCGCTGCGCGTCGTTAATTGCGCAGTTTCGAGCCATTTCGGTTCGGGGCCGTATTCAACATTTCCGGCTGATATAGCCAACCAGGGTCTGACATCTCGTGACATTATTGCCCACCCATCCGCCGCTCGCCCGAGCTTTGGCGGAACGCAACTTCGATCGGCTTACACAGGTCCAGACCGCGGTGCTGGCCGACGATGCTGCCGGCCGCGATCTCCTGGTTTCGGCGCAGACCGGTTCCGGCAAGACGGTCGCCTATGGTCTGGCGCTCGCAAACAACCTCCTGGATGGCGCCGAGCGGTTCGAGCGTGCCGCGGCCCCCTTGGCATTGATCGTCGCGCCGACGCGCGAGTTAGCCCTTCAGGTGCACCGCGAACTCGCCTGGCTCTATCAGCATGCCGATGCGCGCGTGGTTTCCTGCGTCGGCGGCATGGATCCGCGCCGCGAGCAGCGCGAACTGGCGGTGGGCGCGCACATCGTGGTCGGCACGCCGGGGCGGCTTTGCGATCATTTGCGGCGCGGCCGGCTCGACGTTTCGGAACTGAAGGCGATCGTACTCGACGAGGCCGACGAGATGCTCGATCTCGGTTTCCGCGAGGACATGGAATTCATCCTGCAGGCCACGCCGGAGGACCGCAGGACACTGTTGTTCTCGGCGACCTTGCCGCAAGGCATCGTTGCGCTGGCGAAGGACTATCAGCAGGACGCCTTTCGCGTCGAAGTCGCGGGCGAGGAGGGCGGACACGCCGATATCGAGTACCGCGCGATCCGGATCGCGGCCGGCGATGTCGAGCACGCCGTCGTCAATATTTTGCGCTACTTCGAATCGCCGGGCACGCTGGTGTTCTGCAACACGCGCGAGGCCGTGCGGCACCTGCAGGCGACGCTGCTGGAGCGCGGCTTCTCGGTGGTGGCGCTGTCGGGCGAGTTGACCCAGAACGAGCGAACGCTGGCGCTGCAGGCCCTGCGCGACGGCCGCGCCCGGGTTTGCGTCGCGACCGATGTCGCCGCGCGTGGCATCGACCTGCCGAACCTCGATCTCGTGATCCACGCCGACCTGCCGAACGATCCCGAAGTCATGCAGCATCGTTCCGGCCGCACCGGACGGGCCGGCCGCAAGGGCGTCAGCATTCTCCTGGTGTCCTCGGCCCGGCGCCGCCGCGCGGACATGCTGCTCAAATTGGCCGGCATCGACGCGGCCTGGGGCGTGGCGCCGCAGCCCGATGAGATCCGAAAACTCGATCAGGACCGGCTGCTGCGTGACGATGTGTTTGCGGGCGAGATCACCACTGAGGATCAGGCGCTCGCGCAAGCCCTGCTTGCCGAACGATCGCCGGAACAGATCGCCACCGCGCTGGCGCGGCTCTATCGTGCGCGCTTGCCTTCGCCCGAGGACATCGTCGATCCCGGCGAGGATCGGGTCAAATCCCGTGCCGAGCGTGCGCGGGAGCGGGCGGATCGCGACACCGAACGCGGATCGAAGCCGGCAAAGTCTTCAGCGCGCCACCGCATGGCGGGGGACAGCGTCTGGTTCAGCGCCGCGATCGGACGGCACAAGAACGCCGAAGCGCGTTGGCTGCTGCCGATGCTGTGCCGCCGCGGCAGCATCAAGAAGGAAGATATCGGCACCATTCGCATTCTGGATACGACTACGGAATTCGAGATTTCCGGGCGCGTCGCCCATCGCTTCGCCGCACGTATCCGCCGTCCCGACAAGGAGGACAGCATTCGCATCGAGGCGATGACCGATGCCCCGGCCGGCGAGGAGGTGCGCGAGAGGCAGAAGCAAGGGACACCGAAGCCGCACGGCAAAAATGCAAAGACCTCTGACAAGCCGGCGTTTGACAAGAAGACACATTACGATACCAAAAGGCGGGATCGAGGCGAGCACGCGCACGCGGGAAAGCCGCGGCATGAAAATGGGGCGTCTGCGAAGCCCGTATTCGGAAAGAAGAAAAAGAAGAAATTTCGTGGCTGACGGGAGCGACCATCGCTGAAAGCGCCGCCGCTCACCTGCCACGCAGATGAGGATCCATCATGAGCGTCTACATCATCGCCCAGTTGAAATTCACCCGTCGCGAGCTCTACGACCGCTATCAATCTCGCTTCATGGGCGTGTTCAGGAAGTTCAAGGGCAAGCTCCTGGTGGCGGACGCGCATCCGGTCGTGCTGGAGGGCGAATGGCCGCGCGACAAGGTCGTGATCATGGAATTTCCCGATGACGCCGCGGCCAGGGAATTTCAGAATTCGCCGGAGTATCAGGAGATATCGGTCGACCGAAAAGCGGGCGCCGACGCCATCGTGCTGGCGGTGAAAAGCTTGGGTTGATTGATTCTGACGTGACGGCCCTGGTGATCGACCTCGCCGTCAGCCTGCCGGCACTGTTTGCCGGTTCCGTGCTCGGCATTGTTGCATTCCGGAACATCAACGAGATCGGGTTTCGCCGGACCATACTTGTGCTATTGATTGTCAGGCGCTTCGCTTGCCTTGGCCTGATGGTGTGATCACGGCCGAAGACGGCGAAGCCTTAAAATCCTTCAGCATTGGCCGAAAGAATCATGACCGCACTTCAGCGCAACGTTTCCGCCCCGATCGATCCCGCAAAACTCGACCGCCTCGCCGAAGTTGCGATCAAGGTCGGCTTGCGGTTGCAGCCGGGACAGGACCTGCTGGTGACCGCGCCCTCGGTCGCGCTGCCGCTGGTGCGCCGGATTGCCGAGCATGCCTACAAGGCCGGCGCGGGTATCGTGACGCCGTTCCTGTCGGATGAGGCGATCACGTTGTCGCGCTATCGCCACGGCCACGACGCGAGCTTCGATCGTGCCGCCAACTGGCTTTATGAGGGCATGGCCAAGGCGTTCACCGCCAACACCGCGCGCCTGGCCATCGTCGGCGACAATCCGATGTTGCTGTCGGGTGAGGATCCGGTGAAGGTGGCGCGCGCCAGCAAGGCCAATTCGATCGCCTATCAGCCGGCGCTGGAGAAGATCGTCAATTTCGATACCAACTGGAACATCATCGCCTATCCGAGCCCGTCCTGGGCGAAGCAGGTTTTCCCCGACGTCCCGGAGGATGTTGCGGTGGCAAAACTGGCGGACGCGATCTTTGCGGCGTCCCGCGTCGATCAGGACGGCGCCGTCGCCGCATGGGAAAAGCACAACGCGGTGCTGCGCGAGCGGACCGAGTGGCTGAACGGCCAGTGTTTCCACGCGCTGAAATATTCGGGGCCCGGTACCGACCTGACGATCGGCCTCGCCGATGGCCACGAATGGGAAGGCGGCGCCTCGACCGCGAAGAACGGCATCACCTGCAACGCCAACATCCCGACCGAGGAAGTCTTCACCACGCCGCATTGCCGGCGGGTGAGCGGGCATGTCGTCAGTTCAAAACCGCTGTCCTATCAGGGCACGCTGATCGACAACATCCAGGTGAAGTTCGAGGAAGGCCGCATCGTCGAGGCGAAGGCCTCGCGCGGCGAAGAGGTGCTGAAGAAGGTGCTCGACACCGACGAGGGCGCGGCGCGCCTCGGCGAAGTGGCGCTGGTGCCGCATTCCTCGCCGATCTCCAGCAGCGGCTTGCTGTTCTTCAACACGCTGTTCGACGAGAACGCCGCCTCGCACATCGCGCTCGGCCAGTGCTACTCGAAATGCTTTGTTAACGGCGACAAGCTGACGCCGCAGCAGATCGCCGAGCAGGGCGGCAACAAGAGCCTGATCCATATCGACTGGATGATCGGCACGGCCGAGACCGACATCGACGGCGTCCACGCCGACGGACGCCGCGTCCCGGTCATGCGCAAGGGCGAGTGGGCGTGATCAGTCCAGCTTGAGCTTGTAGAAGTCCGTCGCCGTCTTCGAGAACAGCGCGCTCTTCTCGGCTTCGCTATATTGCGCGGCCAGCCGCTTGAAGGCGTTGAAGATCACCTGATAGCTGCACTGGCCCTTGTCGGGCGGAAAATTGCTTTCGAACATGCATCGATCTGGCCCAAAGGCCTCGATGCAGGTTTCGATGTAGGGACGCCACGCGGCGGCGGCTTCCTCGGATGACGGCGGCTTCGGGCGCTGGTGAAAGTCATAGCCGAGCAGGCACATCGCAAGCCCGCCGAGCTTGACGACCACATTCGGACATTTGGCGATTTGCTGGATCGAGGCCTTCCATTCCGGAAAGACCTCCTCGCGCCGTCCGGCAAAACGGCCGGTACCGACCGGGCCGCCGCAATGATCCAGCACGATTTTTGTATCGGGAAAGGCGCGGGCGAGGTCGGTGAGTTCGCCGATCTGCGGATGAAACAGCCAGGCGTCGAAACTCAGGCCCAGCGGCGCGAGGCAGGCAAAACCCTTGCGGAAGGTACTGTCGAGCAACAGCCCTTGCGGCCGGGTCGCATACATGCCGGCGACGTTGGGGTCCGCATCCCACGCCGACGAATGCCGGATGCCGCGGAAGCGGCCGTTGCCGGCAACGATCTCCGCCTCCAGCACCGCCTTTGCGCCGTCGCCGAGCAGCAGATTGACATGGCTGACGATGCCGGCGCAGATCGCGGCCTTGCCGTAACCGCCGCTCGCCGCCATCGCCGCAACGCCATTGGCGAATTCGACCTCGCCGACCGGGCGAAACGCTTCGGGCCCGTGCGCGCGGTACATCGAGCGGCAATCGACATAGACTGTCGCGATGATGTTGTGGCCGGAGGCGATGTCGGCCGCCATCTCCTCGATCATGTAGCGCAGGCCGCCGCGGTCCCAGAGATGGTGATGCGGGTCGACGATCGGACGGGCGGGATCGATGATATCCTCGGTGTGCTGCGCCAGCCAGTCTTCGCGCGGATCGGCATAGAGCCCGCTTCTGGAGGCGGGTGCAGTGCTGGCGGCCATGAGTTCGCTCCCGTTATTGTGTTCTTGCCGGACCGCTGATGCGACACCGGTTTCTCAGGATAGCGAGGCCGTTTGCCTGAGGTCAAACGCTGCGCGATGAAACGTTGCACGGCGATCGGCGTTCTCCTGGATCACCCCGAAACAGAAAGGGTATCGCCATGGCAGTAGATGAAAGGCTTAAGGCGATCGATGACTTCCTGGACGGTCTGACCTCAAATGACGTCGAGAAGATGCCATTCGCTGACGATATCGTGCTGGTCAGCCCGATCGATCCGGATCATCCGCTAGTCGGAAAGCACGCGGCCGTCGACTTCCTCAAGACAAAAGTGTTCCCGAAGATTCCGGTTCGCAAAGCCGAGGTCGAGCGTCACGTGATCGACGGCGATTGCGTGGCGACGCTCTGGAAGGCGACGTTCGCGCCGGCCGGCCGTCACGAAGTGGTGGTGCCGATCTTCGATTTTTTCCGCATCACCGACGGCAAGATCGCGGAACTTCGTCCCTATTTCGATCCCAAGCCGCTGAAGGAAGCTGTGGCGGCGTAGCGCGACGGGTGATCCTGGCCCCTCCGTTGGGGGGCGGCAAACATTCATCCTGCTATCCCGTCAGCCAGGCAAGCCGCGGATGAAATCGATGATCGCGGCGCTGACCTCGCTTGGACGCTCCTGCTGGGTCCAGTGTCCGCAGCCGGGCAGAATTTGCACGTCCCGCAGCGTCGGGACAAACTGCCTGAGATTGGCGAGATGCTGGTCCATGCCGGGAGGAGCAGCCATCACCATGTCGTGGTCGCCGGCGACAAAGAGCGCCGGGACCTTCACCGCGACGCCTGCAAACGCCGCCATCAGTTCCCAGTTGCGGTCGACGTTGCGATAATAGTTGAGCGGACCGCGGAAGCCGGTGCGCCTGAATTCGCCGGCATAAAAATCGATGTCGGCTTTGCTAAGCCACGGCGGCAGCGTCGGCGGCGTCCCCGATCCTCGCAACATACCTTCGGCGCGCGGCACCATTCCAGGGACGCGCGTGACCTCACCGCGTGCCGCGGCTGCCCGGAATGCAGCAGCACCTTGACCCGATGCACCGTAGAGCATGCTGAGTATAGTGACGCCCGGATCCCGCTCCAGCTCGGCCTCTGCGACGCCGGGTTGCTGAAAATACAGTTGATAGAATTGCGCGTCCGCAGTCTGCGGCATCGTGCTGGTCGGACGCGCAGAGCCACGCGGCCGAAGCGGTACGCTAAGGCTTGCAACGGCGCGGAAGCGGTCGGGGCGCAGGCGTGCCGCTTGCCAGGCGATCTGCGCGCCCCAGTCGTGGCCGACGACAACGGCCGTGGGTGCTTCGAGGGCATCGAGCAGACCGACCAGGTCACCGATCAGATGGAAGATCGTGTATTGATCGATCGCCTCGGGCCGGTCGCTCTTGCCGTAGCCGCGCATATCAGGGGCAACAGCGTGGAAGCCCGCTTCCGCAAGCGCAGCGATTTGATGACGCCAGGAATACCAGGATTCAGGGAAGCCATGGCACAAGATCACCGGCGGCCCCTTGCCCTGCTCGGCGATGTTGAGACGGATGCCGTTGCTCTCGATCAGTCGTTGCGAAGGTGTGCTCAAGATCCGCTCCCTTGCTGCTTGTTGTTATTCGCCATTGCGAGCAGCGAAGCGATCCATCTCTCGGCTTGTTCCACTATGGATTGCTTCGCGGCGCTCGCAATGCCGGTGGCAGGCTTTCGCGCCCGCTTTTTACACCCCTTCGAGAATGATCACCGTCGGCGTGCCCGGCAGCGTCTCGCGCGAAATCTTCAACGTCCGCTCGGTACGCTGCTCGATCGTGAATTGCTGGCCGATCAGGCGCATGAATTCGTCGAGCGGGGTAGCGAAGCGGTGCATCGGCAACACGATCGAGGAGCGCAGGCGCCGGGTGATGTCGGAGACGCCGTCGAGCGACATCGTATATGTGCCGTCAATCGGCACCATCACGATATCGAGCCGGCCGATCGCCGCGAAATGCGTCTCATCCAGCTTGTGGTGCAGATGCCCGAGATGGCCGATGCACAGGCCGGCAACCTCGAAGATGAAGATCGAGTTGCCGTCCTTGAGCATCGCGCCGGAGCCTTCGCCATAATAGCGGCGGATGTCGGTCGGCACGTTTCGGATATAGACGTCGCCGACGCGCGTCGAGACATGCGCCGCCTGTCCGTTCTCGCCCCAGCCATGCAGGACATGCGGGATCTTTGGATCGGGAAATAATGTGTAATGCGTCGAGTGCGCACGGTTCATGGTGACGACATCGGGCAGCCGGCCGGTCCGGTAGGCGCCGTTGAAGTCGGTTCCGATCCGCACGCCGCCGGGCGTGTCGATGTAATAGGTGGAATGCCCGACATAGGTGATCGCGACCTCTTCGGCCTTGGCGGCGGTGCGGCGGAGGCTGACCGGGGTCGCGCGCGGCGGCGCGTTCGCCATCGCCAGGCACTCGCTGCGCAGCGGTTGTTGTTGAGCGGCCGCCGGGACGATCAGCGAACCGAGGAGGGCGAGGGCAACGGCAGAGGATCGCAACATGGCTTGACCCATTCTCGCGGCAAAGGCGCGACACTGTATCGCCGAATTTTGCAGCCGTCATGATGACATTCGCGCACAGCTCTGCGCCGGAATTGCTTCATCGGCAGGCAGCCATGTCATATGGTGAAATTCAACCAGGGAGTTCGCCGTGACCGAAAACGCCCCCGCTGCGCGCGCCCCGTCGTCGAAACGCCTCGAACCGTTGCGGCAGGTCGACGCCGGTCCGCTGAGCATCGCGTATTACGAAGCGGGTCCCGCCGATGGTCCGGCCGTGATGCTGATGCACGGCTTCCCATACGACATTCATTCCTATGTCGACGTCGCGCCGCAATTGGCCGCGCAAGGCTGCCGCGTCATCGTTCCCTATGTGCGCGGCTACGGTCCCACCCGGTTTCGCGACGTGACGACGCCGCGCTCGGGCGAGCAGGCGGCGGTCGGCGCCGACATGATGGCGCTGATGGACGCACTTGGCATCGGCCGCGCGGTGTTCGCGGGCTATGACTGGGGTGGCCGCGCGGCCTGCGTTGGCGCAGCGCTATGGCCGGAACGCTGCGTCGGGCTCGTCAGCGTCAATTCCTATCTGATTCAGGACATCGCCAACGCCATGGCGCCGATGCACCCCGAACGCGAGGTCGCGCTGTGGTATCAGTATTACTTCCAGCTCGAGCGCGGCCGCGCCGGGCTCGCTGCCAACCGGCGCAAGATCGCGAAGATCCTGTGGGCGCAATGGTCGCCGAACTGGGCGTTCGATGATGCCTGCTTCGAGCGCACGGCGATGGCCCACGACAACCCTGACTATGTCGACGTAGTGATCCACAGCTACCGCCATCGCTTCGGTCTGGCCGAGGGCGATCCGCAGTATGCAGAAATCCAGCGCAGGCTGGCTGCGCTGCCTCCGATCACCGTGCCGGCAATGACGCTGGATGGCGCAGACGACGGCGTTGCGCCCGCGACCGATGGCGCCGCTAGCGCGCCGAAATTTTCCGGCCGCCGCGTTCACCGCGTCGTGCCGGGCGCGGGCCACAATCTGCCGCAGGAAGCGCCCGAGGCGTTCGCAGCGGCGGTCATGGAATTGATCAAAACGTAGGCGATATCAGATACTGTCGGAACCGCGCTTCGCCGCGGCTTCGTTCTCATCCTGCACCCGGACGGGGCAGCCTGCGACGACGCGCATCCACGACTGGGTGCCGAAGCAGCTGTGCAAGGCGCGCCAACCGTAAGGACCAACTCGCTCACTTCGGGCGGGTCCCGATCGCCATTAATACAAAAGCGTTCGTCGCCGCGGTGTTCTAGTTGATCAAAGCGTAGGTTGACTTTGCCGCATGGCAAGCCGTGCCGAAAACCGTCATCCTCGCCGCGCAAGTCCTCTTCAGAAGGGCGTTATTTTACGGGGCGGAATTCCATGGTGAAGCAACACGTCTTGTTCGCGTTCCTGATCGCGTCGATCGCTGCCATCGCACCGGCCTCGGCCGACGAATTTCCCAACCGCCCTATCACTTGGGTCGTGCCGTTTGCGCCGGGCGGCATCACCGATACGACGTCGCGCATCGTGGCCGAGGAAATGTCGAAGATGCTCGGCCAATCCGTTGTGATCGACAACCGGGCCGGCGGTGGTGGCGCTGTCGGCACCGAGCAGGTGGCGCGCGCCAAGCCCGACGGCTACACGATGATCTACGGCACGCAGGGCACGATGGCGGCCAACGTCACGTTGCGCAAAAACCTGTCCTACGATCCGCTGACGAGTTTTGTGCCCGTGCATCTGGTCGGTGAGAGCCCCAACCTGTTCGTGGCCTATGCGGACGCACCCTATAATTCGGTGCCGGAGTTCATCGCCTACGCCAAGCAGAATCCGAGCAAGGTGACGTTCTCATCTTCCGGCGTCGGCACCGCGACGCATCTGGTCGCCGAATTGTTCAAGACGGTCACCGGCATCGAGATGCAGCACGTGCCCTACAGGGGCAGCGCGCCGGCACTGAACGACATGATCGCCGGCCGCGTCGACGTCATGTTCGATTATCCGGTCTCGGTCGGCCCGCATGTCGAGGCCGGCAAGCTGAAGATTTTGGCCACGACCGCGCCGGAACGGCTTCGCAACGTTCCGAACGCGCCGACCATGGCTGAACTCGGCCTGAAGGAGATGACGACTCAGAGCTGGTCGTCGATCATGGTGCCCGCAGGCACACCCGCGGCGGTCGTCGATCGGCTGGCGGCGGCCGCGCATGCGGCGCTGACGTCGGAACGCGTGCGCACGCATTTCGAGAAGCTTGGCACTCGCCCGATGACGCTACAGAAGGCCGAGATGATCCCGTTCATCGAAAAGGAGATCGTGCGCTGGCGCGACGTGATCGAGCGGGCAGGGCTGGAGAAGCAGTAGTTTCGGTGTGAATGCGGCTCGATCGACGCAGGGCGCTCAAATGTGCCGCGTGATGCCGCGGCCGCACGCGCGGTCGAGCACGCAGTTCCTGAGCGTATTGTCGAAGTCAGTGTCGCGCTCGCCGTCGATGCGCACGTCGGGAAAGCCGTTGCGGCGCAGGTAGAGTTGCACACGCAGGATCGCCTGCTTGCCGCCCGAGAGCATCAGCGCCTCGATGTCGTGGTTGGACTCCTCGCGTCTGCCGAGTTGCGCCAGCAGCAGCGCACGCTGGAACAGGATCTCGCGATTGTGGCGCAGGGCGACAGTGGTCGTCGGCTGGCCGGGCGGCCCGAGCAACACATTCAGGTCCTCGATCGCCTCCGCCGGCCGATCGAGGGCGATCAGCGCGAGCGCCCGTGTCTCACGCGCCATGAGGTCGCTCGCCGAAATTGCGAGCGTCTGCGTCGCGTCATCGACCGCGCCCTCGAATTGTCCGAGGCGAAACTGCGCCTGCGCCTTCATTAGCCGCGTGCGGCGATCGCTCGGGTCGAGCGAAACCGCATGCTCGAGGTCGCGCTTCGCGAGATCGACCTGACCGCGGCTCATGTGGATGCGCGCCTTGATCGACAGCATGTCGGTGTCGTCCGGCCGCTGCGCGATCGCCGCCGTGATGTCCGCGAGCGCATCGGGCCCCTTCCCGGCGTTGAGCAGGACCTCCGCGCGCGAGGCAAGCAGCACCGGATTGGTCGGCTCGATCATCAGGGCGGCATTGAGGTCGCGTTCGGCCGCATCGAGCTTCAGCAGCGTTGAGAGCAATCGTCCGCGAAATGTCAGCGACGAAACATTCGTCGGGTCGATGGCCACCGCCGCATTCGCCGCCTTGAGCGCTTCCTCCGTGCGCGTCTGCGCAAGTAACGCAATCGATCGCTCGATATGAGCGCGCGCGAGCGACGAGCCCGACAGCGTGGCATCGACCGGCGCGGGGTCGCACGCGCCTTGCTTCCATTCCTCGTACGGCGCACGGCACTGCGCCCACCCGACCGAACGGAACGAGCCGGCCGTGCCGATGGGGTCCCTCGCCAGGGCGGGCGAGGCAAGCGCGAGCGCGAATGCAACGAGCACAAGGCGACCGATCATTGGCTCGACGCCCACTGCTGCAAGGTGGAGTAGTTGATCGCACCGGTGCAGAGAGGTGCCCTCCGTCGGCAAAGGCCGCGTTCGAATGCCTGTGCGAATGGCCGCTCGCTCCGCAGCGTGCCGGGGAAAACCGCCGTGCCGCACGAACCCGCATGTGGCCGCGGCATGTATTGGCAGGCCGACCGACTCTCCGCGAGCGCAGCGGCGTTGGAAAAAAGAAGGAAGGCAACGACGAATACGGCTCTGCTTTGCATCCTGTCCTCGGTCAGCATTGGGGATCGATCATGCAGGCACGCATGGCGTCATCCAGGTCCCGCGTTTGTCTACTCGGCACTCCCGGCTCACTCCAGTAGCCGGCATGGCGCAGCGCGTTCATCAACCCGTTCAATTCCCTTAATCCGTCCAATTCACTTTGATCCATCGAGACCGCCGTTTTCAGGTCGCGCACCGCCGCATCGGTGCGCCCGAACTGACGGTGCATGCGTGCCCGCATGATCAGGCCTGCCGTGTAGTCCGGGCGCACCGTCACGGCGGCATCGAAGGCCGCGAAAGCCTCCTCAAAGCGCTTGAATCCTGCAAGTGAAATGCCGAGCGCATAGAGAGCCTTGTAGTTCCGCGGCTCCTTGTGCACCGCCTCGGTGAGGTCGCGCAGCGCATCGTCCTTGCGCTGGACGTAGAAGCCGAGGAAATGCGCCCGTGCGGCGAGCGCAGGCGCCGAACGCCCTACATCGACCGCCGCGTCGTAGTTCTCTTCGGCAAGATCGAGCCGACCGGAATCCTGGTAGCTATAGGCGCGCTCAAGCAGCGCAATGACGCGGAAATCGCGAACGATACCGTCCGCGTCAAGAAAGCTCCGCGCGTCGTTGAGCCCGGCCTGCGAAACGGCGAGGAGCGCATTCGCGTCCGCGATCGCCTCCGCGAATTTGCGCTTGAAACGATATTCGCGCGCGCGATAATAGAGCGCGAAGTTCTCGGTCGGATCGACCTCGATCGCCTTGCTGTAGAACTCGAACGCCTTGTCTTGCTCGCCGAAGTTAAACAGCAGCGCACCGACCGCCCTGAGCACGCGCGGATTCGTCGGATTGAGCGCGTAAGCCTGCTTGACCCGCCTCTTGTAATCGTCCATGCGCCGCAGGCGCAGATCGACATTCGACCATGAGACGAGGATTTCCTCGTTCTTCGGATCGAGCGCAAAGGCCGCGCGGTAGTCTTCGCCCGCCTCGTTGAGACGCTGCGTGCGGTGATAGCCGCGCCCGCGGACGAAATACGCCTGTGCGCGGTCGCGATCCGGCATGTTGTGCGCGGCGAGCAGTTCGCTGCAGGGCGTGATGACCGACGCCGAGTCGATCGCAACCTGTTCCATGGTGCATTCGACGGCCGATGCTGAAGACATCGCGCCAAGGATCCAAGCGACGACGAGGGCATTACGGCAGTGCATCGATCTTCAGCTCCGGTTCGGATGCCACCGAGGTAACCACGCCGCGGCTCAAATTCCCTTCAACGCAATCGCTAAAGTTGTATCGAATCGCCGCGCACCCGTCGAAGAATTGGCGCATTCCTGGGATGTGCTTCTTGGGCATTTTGCCAAGGGCGCGACGACGCGCGAAAGTCGGCTCTTAACACTTTGCGTCGTTTCGCTGCGCTGTCGGCGCATATCGGACATCGACTAGCAAGCGTGATTATGGGTACGCGCTCTGGTTCGTCAGGCCCGAATGGCCCGGCATAGGCGAGCGGAAGCGACGCCGTCTTTCAGACGGCTATGCCCGCCATGACGAAGAAGGGGCGCTGAGTCCCGCCGCGGGCTGGTCTTCCACGCCGTGGAGGTGTGGGTGCAGGTCAGGCCGTCGCCAGCCGGTCGAGCAGTGCCATCATGACCGGCGCATCCGGCATCGGCAGCACTTGATCGACCCGTTCGATCAGCCGCGATTGCAGCAGCGTGTTGCGCGCCTTGCCGATGGTCCCGAGAGGCCCGCGGAAGCCGTGCTCCTCCCAGGCCAGTTCGAGCAGGCTTTCGCTGACCAGCGCGTCGATTAATTCGTCCGCGGCGCGATCAGTGCTGATCAGCGGATGCGCCGAGAACGCTGTCGGCCGCGGATAGAGGATGACCGGCTTGGAAGGCGCGCTCGCCTCGACCCGCTTCCAGCGCTCGGCGTCCTGCAGCACCCATTCGATCAACTGGTTTTCGTAGCCGACGATCAGCGGTTGGGCGCCGGCGCCGCCGGCCACGTAGTCGTCGAACAATTTGCCGGAGGACGGCGGCTTGTATCCCATCCGGCGGAACACCGTCGCCACTTCGCCGTCGATGCGCCCGAGCGAATCCAGCGCAATCACATCGCCGCTGAGCAGGCTCGCGACGAGCCCTGCGAACATGAAGCCGGAATTGGACTTGTTGGGATCGGTCGAGACGACGCGGGCGCGGCCGAACAGGCCGCCCACGCCCATCGCCTCCCAGGTCTCGCCGGCAATGATGGCCTTGAGCACCTTGAGCAGGTCGACCGTGTAGCGCGGGCCGCCGGCCGGCTCGGCAAAGCCGCCTTTGACCAGGCCGTCGGCAATGCGGTCCCAGGAGTAGAGCACGATCGGCGAGTTGAAGATCACCTGATCGCGCGAAATCTTAACACCGGAATTGCGCGCCAGCTCGACCAGCACGGACGAAGAGGGCCACAGAAATTGCGGCTTCTGGTCGAGCAGCGTGCGCTCGCGCACCATCTCGACCGATCCGGCGCGCCGTGCATCGAGGATCAGTCCGAAGCGGCGCTCGAGCAGGCTGCGGACGCGTGTATTCGCCAGAAATCCTTCCTTCTCGCCGCCCGCGAATCCGGACAGCCGTTTCGGTTCGCCGAACCGGCCGGCGATCTCCGGGTGTTGTCGCAGATAGACGTAACCACCCGTGCCCGCGGCGCTGGCCGCGAGCAGTCCAATTCCAAAAGCCCGACGGGAAATGGCCATCAGGCTCTCCTTTTGCCTGGATCGGGAGCGGGAATCTGCGATGAGCCGAGATCCTCGTCGAGCGAACTTTTCAAGAGCTTGAGTTCGATGTCGAGATTGCCGAGATCGGCTTCCTGCAGATTTGTCGCATAGTGGCTGAAGGCGGTGTCGAGCCGGTCGATCAGATCGCTCGTCGCCACCAGCCGCGTCGTGTCGCGGTTGCCGCTCTTTTCGAGTATCGCATAGGCCTCGGCAAGATCGGCCGCACGCGGCAGATAGTAGGTCAGGAAACGCCTGACACGATCGACACGCAGTGGATCCTCCTCGACGCCGGCGAAGATCTCGCGGGAAATCCGCGCCAGATGCCGGACGCGTTCGGCGACCGCCTGGGTGCGGATCGTGCTCACGGCGACTTCGAGGCGGATCGCCAGCGGCTCGGCGCTGGTGAGGAGTTCACGCGCAAATTCGATTTTGCCGCGCGCGGCGCCGCTGGCGTCCAGCCCCTCAAACAATTTGCGCGGCGAGAGCACGAACACCAGACCTCCACCCGCAGCGGCGCTGATGATCCCGGCGATCCAGAACGGCATGCCGATGCCGATCGCCAGCACCGGTAACAGGATGGCGGCGGCGGCCCCGCCCGCGATCCAGTTCATTCCTGCCCATGCCGATGGCATTCAGTTGTACCCTCGCACCGCGCGAAATGCCTGGGTGAGGCTCTTGGTGCCGTCGAACACTCTTCCGCCGGTCAGCTTGGCCAGATTGTCAACTTGGCTGCGGTCGGCATCGTCACCGAACGTGACGCCGAACACCGGCACACGCCGGCCGTCGGCGCGCCACGCGGCCTCGAACGTCGTCATGGCGCCCTGGCTCTTGCCGTCGGTCATGATGACGATGGCCGGCAAGTGCTGGCCGGCATCGAGAAGCGGCTTCATTGCGGTAAGCGCGCGTGCCCCGCAGGTATAGAAATCGGTGCCGCCTTCCGCACGCAGTTGCAGCGTCTTGCCCAGAAGATCGGCCTGGGCGCTCTCGTCGCCGCCCGCGGTTTCCATCCAGAGCACGCGATCGCTAAACGGCAGCACGATGATCCGATCCTCTTTCGACCATTGCACCAGCACTTCTCGGGTGCGCGCCGGCGTCAGCAGGAATCGCATGGCTTCGAGCAATTGCGCTTCCCCATGCCCCTTCATGCTGCCGGACACATCGATACACAATGCGGTCAGCGAAGGTCGCCGCAGTGCTTCCTGGTAGAGCGACAGCGCCTTTTGAATGACCGCAGGCTCCGGTGGCCGGACAACCGTAAGCGCACGGCTTGGGTCGAGATTGGTGGTCGCATCGGCCTTGAGCGGGGCGGCGCGGCCAAGCTCGACCCGCCGCGCAGTCGCCGCGATCCGCGCCTGGGTTTCGCCCTTGAGCAGGAAGGCCTGCAGGTCGGTGAAAAAGCCCTCGACCTCCTTGCCGCGCCCGCGGTCCACAAAGCCGAGCGGCGAGTCGCCCATCGACACGCCGTCCTCGGGATAGATCGCGTAGAGCGGCTCCTTTTTGTCGGCGATCAGCTTGTCGTTGGCCTCCTTGACGACGGTCTCGTAGTTCCACATCGCCTCGTAACGGGCGCCGGTCCGCTCGCCTTCGCGGTAGAGGTCGGCGAGCCATCCGCTCGATCCGGAGGAACGCTCGACGCCGCGCAACAGGCCACGCACGGTGGCGAGCACCTCTGACTTGTCGAGATCACCCGCTTCGATGAGATCAGGCTTGCCGATCCCGGCCGCCAGCATCGCGAGATAGGCCGAGGCACCGGAATTCGATTGCGTCGCGGAAGTCATGAGGAATTTAAGCCGGCCACCCTCGACCGCCGCGAGGATTTCCTTCGTCGTCACCTTGGCGCCGATCCAGCCCAGCGCCTGCGCCTTGGACCGTTTGACGCCGAGAATCACCGGCATCTGCGCGATCGATTTGACCGACTTGACGCGCCGGGCGGTATCGAACATGTCGATCCAGATCGATGCCGCGGGCCATACCGCGTCGGCCTGCGGATCATTACCAGCCTTGAGCGCCAGCGCGATGTCCAGCGAGCCCTGGTATTTCACCGTGCAGGTGGCGCGGCGCGACTGGCAGAACTCCTGGACCATCGGCTCGAGGATGTCGTTCTCGGAACCGGACAGAATGGTGAACTGCGGACCGGGTCCGGAGCAGGCGCCGAGCGCCAGCGCAAGAACCAGGCCTGCCGCGAGCCGTAGCGCAGTGATACTCATGGCGCAGCGTTCATGTCGGCGACTTGGACAACGCTGTCTTCAACTGATCGGTCAGTTGCGCCATTCGCTGCTCGATCTCGGCGCGCTTCCTGCGCCCCTGTTCCTGGACGTTGAGAACGCCCGAGATCGTGTCGAGCAGGTCGCTGTTGGTCTTTTCCAGCGTCTCGATATCGACAATGCCGCGCTGCGACTGCTTTTCGATCTCGATCGCCTGCGTCTTCATCATCTCGGACGCCTGCTTCATCATCTCGTTGGTTGCGTCGGTGACGGTCTTCTGCAGTTCGAGCGCGGATTGCTGGCGGCTGAGTCCAAGCAGCAGGATCATCTTCTGCTTCCAGACCGGAATGGTGAGTTCGGTCGTAGCCTGCAGGTTTTCGATCAGGGTCTCGTCGCCGGATTGCACAATGCGAATCTGCGGCAACTGCTGGATGCCGATCTGGCGCGCCTGCTGCAGATAAAAAACTCGCTTTTCGAGCCGGTCGAGCGCCTGGGCGGCATCCTGATAGGTCTGCGCCGCCAGGAGCGCGTCGCTGCCTTGCCCGGTCGCCTTGGCAGCCTGTTCGAGCTCGACCAGCTTGCCGCGGCGGAATTCTTCCGCAAACGCCTTGCCGGCCGCGATATGCGAATCGAGGTCGCCGAGTGACGCCTTGGTCTGTTCGTGCAACTCGTCGAGCACCGCGATGTCGCGCCGCAGGGTTTCTTTGTTGCGATCGAGTTCGACGCAGACGCGATCGATTTGCGAGGCGACGTCGCCAAATTGTTCGGAAAACCGCCGCAACCGCGCTTCCATGGAGGAGAACAAGCGCGTCAGAAAGCCGCCGTCCTTGAGCGTGGCGGGATCGAGGCCGCGCGCCTTGGCCAGGATATCAGACAATAATTTGCCTGTCGTTCCGAGCTCGCGGTTCTGGGTCTGGGCGAGGATGCGGTCGGCGAACTCGACGACCGAGCGCTGCGCGCGATCGCCGAAGGTGACGATCCGCGAGCGGTCGGAGATGTCGATCTCGGATTTGATGCGCGTGATTGCGGAGGCGTCCACCATGACCGCCGGGACATTGATGGTTTCGCTCATCGCGCTCTCACTCCTCAAGGGTTCATCTCCGCGGAGAACATGGTGCCGCAGCAGAGGTCTGGCAAGATAGCTTTCGCACGCGAACGAATCGATGAAGTCTCGCGCGATCTGCCCTGCTATTCAGGTCGCGGCAAATCTATCTCGGGTTCAACAGAATAGTGAATAAGCAGGCAACGTGAGTGGCGAGCCGCGAAAGCTTTTCTGTCATCAAATTGTCATCTGGATGTCATGTTCGCCGCGGACTGATCTTCCACGTCGCCACGAGAATTGCTGACGTCATCGCGCCACTGATCACGGCGGCGATCGGGATCGTGACGGCGAGCGCCGCGGTCGCAGCCCAGCCGATCGAGCAAAAAGCTTCCGCAAATGTCGCCAGCCGCGACGACGTCTGACGGCGGCGGAACTGGCTGCGTTTGGCCTGCACGCGAAACCAGAGCTGGATCGCGGCGGCGGAGACGGTCGCAACGATGACGCCGAACGCAGTGACGACCGCCTGCGTCATTGACGCAAACGCAAGCGCTGCAATCAGCGGTGCGAAGATGACGCCGATTGCGATCAGCACCACTTCGATCTTGGCGCGGATCACGCGCGAGGGCGGCAGCGGTGCGGTCGCGACCAGGTCGGCGGCGTCCTCGCCCGAGATTGTCAGCCAGGCGAGGCCGCCCGCGAGCTGGCCTGCCGCCATCACGATCACCGGCGTGATCAGCACGATTGCGGCCGAGCTTTCGGAAAAGCTTCGCCACAGCATCAGGGCCGGCGGCACCAGATACAACAATTGCATCAGGCTCTGCGAGAGCAGCCATGGGTCGCGCCGCAGCAGCAGGAACTCCTTCGTGCGTAGCGCCTGGTGGCGCGAGCCGCTGCGAAACGCTGTCGCGCGCGCGCCGCGACGGACAGACCGGGTGGTTGCGGCGACACGGACGACGGTATCGGCAAATCGCGGCGAGAAGGTCGCCATCACGGCGCCGAGCAGCAGGAGCCCGCCGGCCATCAGCCACGATAGCACCATGCCGTCGCCGATCGCCGCGCGCGCCGGCCACCACAAGGGACTCTCGAGACCGGGCGCATAGGCTGACACGGCATCGGAGGTCAGCACCGCAAAGCGGGACAACGTGCCGTAGGAAAGGATGGCTGCGACCTGGAGCGCGATGACGAAGCCGGCCCCGATGATGGCTGCCACGATCTGAGCGACGAGGCGGGTGCGGCTCGGCCCGATTAGCCTGAATAATAACGCCGTGATCGCGATCGCGACCGCTGCGGCTGAAAGGCCGATAGCGATGACGACGCCGAACGCCGAGAGCCAGCGCGCGCCGCCGCCGAGCACGAGAACGTCGACAAAGGGCGTCGACAGCAGTAGCGCCATGCCGATGACCGACAGAGCAATCGCCGCGATCCGTATCGAGAACACGTTGGCAAGGTTCACCGGCGACGACATGATGAGGTCGAGGTCGGCGCGGGCGTAAAACACCCGGGTCACCGATTCTATCGCCTGCGACAGCATCAAGGCCCAGGCGAGAAGGATGGTCGCGGAGATGACGATCAACTCGGGCTTGCCGAGCGGGGCTTGCAGATCGGCGAAGCGTCCGATCACGGCGTAGGCCGGCAGGTGCATGATGGCGGCAAACACGATCAGCGCGATGATGGCGCGCTTTCGTTTTCCGCGGCTGCCGGTCATCATCGCCAGCCATTCGCGCCAGGCCAGCCGGATTTCGTGCCGGGCAAACCAGGTAAGCGCCGCGGCCGAACTCATGCGGCTGCCGCTTCCGCATCGACGAGCGCGATGAACATGTCTTCGAGGCTGGTATCGCCGCGGCCGTTCTGCTGGCGCAACTCCGTGAGCGTGCCTTCGGCGACCAGCCGGCCTGCGGCGATGACGCCGATCCGGTCGGCCATCCGTTCGGCGACTTCGAGAATGTGCGTTGTCATGATCACGGTGCAGCCGGAACGGACGCGCTCCTGCAGCAATCCCTTGACGTGACGTGCCGAGAGCGCATCGAGACCGGTCAGCGGCTCGTCCAGGATGATCAGCCGGGGATCGTGAACCAGCGCCCCGGCCAGCGCCACCTTCTGGCGCATGCCCTTGGAAAATCCCTCGCAGCGCCCGTGCAGATGCGGCTCCAGTCCGAGCGACACCAGAAGCTGGTGTGCAGAGGTTTCGGAAACCGCTGG
This sequence comes from Bradyrhizobium sp. CCBAU 051011, assembly GCF_009930815.1. Classification (NCBI taxonomy): domain Bacteria; kingdom Pseudomonadati; phylum Pseudomonadota; class Alphaproteobacteria; order Hyphomicrobiales; family Nitrobacteraceae; genus Bradyrhizobium; species Bradyrhizobium sp. CCBAU 051011. Next base: position 3,022,985 of record NZ_CP022222.1, read on the forward strand.
ATCGACACCCCAGAGGCCGGCGACGAATTCCAGATATTCCAGCGGCGTCAGCTTATCGTAGATCATCGGCTCGTCGGAAACCCAGGCCATGATCTGCTTGGCGGCGACGGGATCGGCGAGCGCATCGATGCCCAGTATCGAGACGGAGCCGGCGTCGGGCTTGAGCAGGCCGGCGACCATGCGCAAGGTCGTGGTCTTGCCGGCCCCGTTGGGGCCGAGCAGGGCATAGAACTCGCCGGTGCGAATAGTGAGGTCGAGCGCATCGACCGCCGGACGGTCAAAACGCTTCGTTAACCCTCGCACCTCGAGCGCCGATACATCCGCTTTCATGATTTCAGCGCGATCCAGTTGTTCGTCGCGGACCATGAACCGAAGAACTTTCGGCGCGGTGAATCTGGTGGACCAAATCGCGCCAAACCCCGCAACTTCCCGGGCTGCGGCATTTCTCCGCAATTGTTAACGGCACAGCACGCAGCGCTTTGTTGACAGCGCTCAACGCTTTGGGCTCAATGCAGCGGGACATGTGCGGCTGCGTCGTGGAATACCACGCAGCGTCTAGACACAAGATGCGGAAGAGGCGATCGACAGAATCGCCCGGCATCGGGGAGGGAAATGATGCTGGACTTCGTTCAGCAGCTGGTGAGTGGCATCGCGCTCGGCTGCGTTTATGGCCTGATCGCGCTCGGTTTTGTGCTCATTTACAAGGCAACCGAGGTCGTCAATTTCGCCCAGGGCGATTTGATGATGCTGGGCGGATTCTTCGCCTTTACGTTCATCGGCATGCTCGGTCTTAACTACTGGCTTGGTTTCGCCGGTGCGGTGGCAGCCATGGCGCTGTTCGGCATGCTGGCTGAACGCGTGGTGGTGCGTCCGATCCTCGGCTATCCGCAGTTTTCTATCATCATGGCGACGATCGGGCTCGGATACTTCCTGCGATCCGTGGTCGGCATGATCTGGGGCACCGACGATTTCAAGATCGAGACGCCATTCAGCGATGGCGTGCTGCGAATCGGCTCGCTGGTGCTGGCATACGACAAGCTGTCGGTGATCGCCGCCACCATCATCCTTTGCGCGCTGTTGTATCTATTCTTCAACCGCACCACGCTCGGCACAGCGATGCGTGCCAGCTCGGAGAACATGCTCGCGGCCTACTACATGGGCATTCCGGTCAAGCGCGTGGTCTCGATCGTGTGGGCGATCGCTGCGGCGGTCGCGACCGCAGCCGGCGTGCTGCTGGCGCCCATTACCTTCATCCACTCCAATGTCGGCCTGGTGCTGGGCCTGAAAGCATTCCCCGCTGCCGTGCTGGGCGGCTTCGGCTCGATTCCCGGTGCCGTGGTCGGCGGCGTGCTGATCGGCGTGATCGAGAGCATGGCCGGCTTTTACCTGCCGCAGGGCTGGAAAGACGTCGCGCCCTACATCGTTCTTCTGGTGGTGCTGCTGCTCAAACCCGAAGGCCTGTTCGGTGTTCATACGCGGAAGAAGGTCTGATGCGATTCCTTTTCAAAACGGACTACGAAGACGACATCAAGCTGTTTCCGCACAGCGGCTACTACGTCTCCTACGGCATCCTGATTGCGTTTCTGCTGATCGCGCCGTTCGTGCTATCGAGCTACCTGGTCAGCCAGTTGGTCTTCGTCTGCATCTACGCCACCGTGGGGGTGGGGCTGATGATCCTCACCGGCTTCACCGGTCAGGCCTCGCTCGGCCACGCCGCCTTTCTGGCGATCGGCGCCTACACGGCGGCGTATCTGCAGCAATATAACGTTCCGTTTCCGGTCTATTTCCTGGCCGGCGGCCTGCTGACCGGCGTGGTCGGGGCGTTGGTCGGATTTCCGGCGCTGCGCCTGACCGGCATCTATCTCGTCATTGCGACGATCTCCTTTGCCTTCATCGTCGAGGAAGTGCTGGCCCGCTGGGAAAGCGTGACTCACGGCAACGAGGGCATGCGGGTCAAGACGCTGAGCCTGTTCGGGCAGGCGGTGCCGCAAAACGGCCCGACCTTTTACTATCTCTGTCTTGCCGTGCTGGTCCTCACCATCGTCGGCACGCTCAATCTCTTGCGCTCGCCGACGGGACGCGCCTTCGTCGCGATCCGCGACAGCGAGACCGCGGCGCGCAGCATGGGCGTCAACGTCTCGCTCTACAAGGTGAAGTCCTTTGCGATCAGCGCTGGTATCACGGGCCTCGCCGGCGTGCTGTTCGCGCACAAGCTCTCGTTCATCTCCCCGGAAATGTTCACGCTGCAGCTCTCGATCGAGTTCATCATCGTGATCCTGATCGGCGGCACGTTCAGCCTGCACGGCGCGGTGCTCGGCGCGATCTTCCTGGTCATGATCGATCCGTTTCTGACCTATTTGAAGGACGACATGCCCGGCATCATCGCAGGTATCGCGGCAACCTTCGGCGCCGACAGCGTGACGGCCACCAAAATTCACGCCAACGCCGCCGCCATTGCCTCGGCCAACGGCCTCAAGGGTGCGATTTACGGCGTGATCATCGTGCTGTTCGTGCTGTTCGAGCCGCTCGGCCTCTACGGCCGCTGGCTGAAGATCAAGCTCTTCTTCCAGCTCTTCCCGCTCTACAAGCGCGCCACCTTCAAACGCCAAAAGATCTACGTGAAATCGGAGCGGAACCGATGAGCTATTTCCGTGCAGAAAACCTGTCCCTGCATTTCGGCGGCCTCAAGGCGGTCGATTCCGTCAGCTTCGCGGTGGAGAAGGGCGAGATCCTCTCGATCATCGGCCCCAACGGCGCCGGCAAGAGTTCGATCTTTAACCTGATCTCGCGGATCTATCCGCCGACCTCGGGCAAGATCTTCTTTGAGGACCAGGACATCACCGAGCAGCCGGCCTATGAGATCGCAGGCCTCGGCATTGCGCGCACCTTCCAGAACATCGAATTGTTCGAGAATGCGACCATGCTGAGCAATCTCTTGGTCGGCCGTCACCGTCACTCGAGCACGCAGCTCTGGCAGGAGCTCTTGTTCCTGCCGAGCGTGCGCGCCGGCGAAAAGATGCACCGCCGCCGTGTCGAGCAGGTGATCGAATTTCTCGACCTCGAAGCCTATCGCGATAAGCTGATCTCGGGACTTCCTTACGGCGTCCGCAAGGTGATTGAGCTCGCGCGTGCGCTGTGTTCGGAGCCGAAACTGATCCTGCTGGACGAGCCGTCATCCGGGCTGAATGTCGAGGAGACCGACGACATGTCGTTCTGGATCCGCGACATGAAGACCGAGCTCGGCATCACCGTGCTGATGGTCGAACACGACATGACGCTGGTCAATCGCGTCTCCGACCGCGTGATTGCGCTCAACTACGGCCGCGTGCTCGCGATGGGCTCGCCGTCCGAGGTGCAGCGCCATCCCGACGTCGTCGCCGCCTATCTCGGCGCATGAGGATGATGCCATGAGCGCTTCCGACATCATCCTCAAGCTCAGCAATATCGAGAGCTATTACGGGCCGATCATGGCCATCCGAGGCATCAGCCTCGAGGTGCCGCGTGGCCGCATCGTGACCCTGCTCGGCGCCAACGGCGCCGGCAAGACCACCGTGCTCAAGACCATCTCCGGCATTCTCGATCCGCAGAAGGGCTCGATCGAATTCCTGGGCAAGCCGATTCAGCGCATGGAGGCCGACAAGATCGTGCGGCTCGGCTTGAGCCACGTGCCGGAAGGACGCGAGGTGTTTCCGTTCCTGTCGGTGCGCGAGAACCTGATGATGGGCGCCTATCCGCGCAAGGATCGCGAGGGCGTCGCGGAGGATCTGGAGCGCGTCTACGGCTACTTCCCGCGGCTGAAGGAGCGCATTAACCAGCCGGCGGGGCAGCTTTCCGGCGGCGAGCAGCAGATGCTGGCGATCGGCCGGGCGCTGATGAACCGGCCGACCCTGCTACTTTTGGATGAGCCATCGCTCGGCCTGTCGCCGATCCTGGTCAAGGAGATATTTACCATCATCAAGCGCGTCAACGAGGAGCAGGGCATGTCCATCCTCTTGGTCGAGCAGAACGCCAAGGTAGCGCTGGAGACAGCGCATTACGGCTACGTGCTGGAAATCGGCCGGGTCGTGATGAACGACACCTGCGAGCGGCTGATGAATTCAAAGGACATCCAGGAATTCTATCTCGGCGCCAAGGAAGAGGGTGCCCGCGGCGAACGGCGCTGGAAAAAGAAGAAGACCTGGCGTTAACCGTCGCAGTCAAAAGCATGGCGTTCAGAACGAGTTAGAGCTAGATTCAGGCCTGCTTCAAGAAAGCAAGACCGGTTGCCAGACCGGCACCTGAGGCAGGCGACAGAGGGAGGAAGACGCATGGCCAGACCGGCAGTGCTGACGGTCGCCGATACGATCGCGAAGAGTTTTCTGAAGTCCGTGGAAACCCGCGGCGACCGGCCGGCGATCCGCGAAAAGAAGTTCGGCATCTGGCAGCCGACCAGTTGGCGCGAGTGGCTGCAGATATCCAAGGACATCGCCTTCGGTCTGCATGCGTCAGGCTTCCGTCCCGGCGACGTCGCCTCGATCATCGCCAACGCAGTGCCGGAATGGGTCTTTGCCGACATGGGCATCCTGTGCGCCGGCGGCGTCTCTTCCGGAATCTATCCGACCGATTCGTCAGTGCAGGTCGAATATCTCATCAACGATTCCTCGACGAAAGTGATCTTCGCCGAGGACGAGGAGCAGCTCGACAAGATCCTGTCGTGCCGTTCGCGGTGTCCGACGCTGCAGAAGATTGTCGTGTTCGACATGGAAGGCCTGAGCGGCTTTACCGACCCGATGGTGCTGTCGCTGGCCGAGTTCATGGCGCTCGGGCGCAACCACGAGCAGGACAACGAGGCGCTGTGGAACGAGATGATCGGAAGCCGCTCAGCGTCCGATCTCGCCATCCTCGTCTACACCTCCGGCACCACGGGTCCACCCAAGGGCGCCATGCATTCCAATCGCAGCGTGACGCATCAAATGCGCCATGCCAACGATCTGTTTCCATCCACCGATAACGAAGAACGGCTGGTGTTCCTGCCGCTCTGCCATGTGGCGGAACGGATCGGCGGCTATTACATCTCGCTGGCGCTGGGATCGGTGATGAATTTCGCCGAAAGCCCCGAAACCGTTCCGGACAATCTGCGCGAGGTGCAGCCGACCGCCTTCCTCGCAGTGCCCAGGGTCTGGGAGAAGTTCTATTCCGGAATCACGATCGCGCTGAAGGACGCGACCAATTTCCAGAAATGGATGTACCGCAACGCGCTCGCCATCGGCAACCGCATGACCGAGTACAGGCTGCAGGGCGATGCGCCGCCATTGTCGCTGCGGCTCGCCAACAGCGCCGCCTACTATCTGGTATTCCGTAACATCCGCCGCATGCTCGGGCTCGACCGTTGCCGGCTGGCCTTTACCGGCGCGGCCCCGATCGCACCCGATCTGATCCGCTGGTATCTCGCGCTCGGCATCGATATGCGCGAGGTCTACGGCCAGACCGAAAATTGCGGTGTGGCCACCGTGATGCCGCCCGATCGCATCAAGCTCGGTTCGGTCGGCAAGGCCGCGCCATGGGGGGAGGTGGCGATTTCACCGCAGGGCGAAATCCTGATCAAGGGCGATTTCCTGTTCATGGGTTATCTGAACCAGCCGGAAAAGACCGCCGAGACCATCGACGCCAAGGGATGGCTGCATACCGGCGATGTCGGCTCGATCGACAATGAAGGCTTCGTCAGGATCACCGACCGGATGAAGGACATCATCATCACGTCGGGCGGCAAGAACATAACGCCGTCGGAAATCGAGAACCAGTTGAAGTTCTCGCCCTACGTCTCGGACGCCGTGGTGATCGGCGACAAGCGGCCGTATCTGACGTGCCTGATCATGATCGACCAGGAGAATGTCGAAAAATACGCCCAAGACCACGACATTCCCTTCACCAACTACGCCAGCCTGTGTCGCGCGCCCGAGATCCAGGATTTGATTCAGCGCGAGATCGAGGCGGTCAACGTCAACTTCGCGCGTGTCGAAACCATCAAGAAGTTCTACCTGATCGAGCGCCAGCTCACGCCTGAGGATGAGGAGCTGACGCCGACCATGAAGCTGAGGCGAAGTTTTGTGAACAAGCGCTATGCGGCCGAAATCAACGCCATGTATGGCGAGCGGGCGGTGGCGTAAGGAAAACGGAAGTTCGAAGCGAGCATTGAGTAAGCGGCGAAGGACAACAAGGCCCTACCCTTCGCTCAACACGGGCCAACAAGGAGGATATTGCAATGTCGAAATCGTTTAGGGCGTTGGGCCTTGCGGTAAGCGCCCTTGCGCTGACCCAACTGCCGGCGGCAGCCCAGACCAAGGTTACCGATCAAGGCATCTCGGCCAGCGAGATTGTCGTCGGTACCCATCAGGATCTGTCCGGCCCGATCAAGGTCTGGGGCGTTCCGGTCTCCAACGGCTTGAAGATGGCGGCCGAGGAAATCAATGCCGCCGGCGGTATCCACGGCCGCAAGATCAAACTGATCATCGAGGATAGCGGCTACGATCCGAAGCGCGCCGTGCTGGCTTCGCAGAAGATGGTCGAGCGCGACAAGGTCTTCGCCATGGTCGGCCCGATGGGTTCACCCACCGTGCTCGCATCGCAGGACATCCTGTTCGATGCCGGCGTGCTGCAGCTATTCCCGCTGACGGCTGCCGAATTCACCTTCAAGTTCGATCCGGCGAAGCCGCAGGAGCGGCTGAAGTTCAACAATTTGCTGCCCTATGTCGAGAGCACGCGCGCGGCGGTCAAGTACATGATCGAGGGGAAGAACTTCAAGAAGCCCTGCATCCTGTATCAGGACGACGAGTACGGAAAGAACGTGCTTGACGGCTTCACGCAGCAGGTCAAGGCGATGAAGCTGGAGCCGGCCTCGGTCACCAGCTACAAGCGCGGCGCTTCCGACTTCAGCGCGCAGGTCGCCAAGATGAAGTCCGACGGCTGCGATATGGTCGTGCTCGGTACGGTGATCCGCGAAACCATCGGCGCGATGGGCGAAGCCAAGAAGCTCGGCTGGGACGTCACCTTCCTCGGCGCCACACCGACCAACGTGCTGGAAGTTCCGGCGCTCGGCAAGGAGGCGGTCGAAGGCCTCTATGCAGCCTCGGGCTTCGAAATTCCGTACGAGGACACGGCAAAGGGCAAGGTCAAGGACTGGCTCGCCAACTACAAGAAGATGTTCGGCTCGGACGCCAATACGCAGGCGATCATCGGCTACAACGCCATGATGACCTTTGCGTTCTACGCCGAGAAGGCAGGAAAGGACCTGACCGGCCAGAAGATGATGAACGCGCTGGAGTCAGGCGAGCAGTTCCGCGACATCTTCAACTCGCCGCCGACCAAATTCTCCAAGACCGACCATCTTGCCAACACCATCACCCAGGTCCAGCAGATCAAGAATGGCCGCTGGGTGCTGGTCAAGGAAGGCCTGATGTTCTGAGGGAGCGGCTAGCTCCCAACGGTAAAAGCTAACGACATAGGGGCTGCGCGAGACGATCGCGCAGCCCTTCCTTTTTGCCGATGAAGCGTGGCGCGCTACACTCGCTATTGCGCTCTGCAGTTCTGCTCGCGCTGAAATCCGAATTCGAGGGAAGGGCGGTTTGATGAGCCGGAACACTGATGTCTGTGACAGGATCCGGCGCAAGCGCCAGTCAGGGCATACGAGGTGCGACGTTATTGAGGGCAGGGTGACCGTGGCGGATGCCGCGCGTGCCTTCGGGCTGGCCGATGACGACACAATCTACCGAACCATCGGAGGCATGGAGGCACAAAGAATCGCGACCCGTGTTCTCTCTGTTAACCTGGCTTACGGTTCGACGATCATGAGTATCCCGGATGCTGCCGATCTCTGGCGGCAGTTCGTGGCGCTATTCGATGGACAAAACGTCGAATTCTTCACAAATGCCGCAGCCATTCCCGACTCTTGGGCACCCGCTACCGCGGCCACGTTCGACATGGGCGTTCTTGTCATTGGAGCAACCAAGGTCGGCTGCCTCTGGGTAGAAGACGAGGACTGAGCGAGCGGATCGGCATCGCTTTACGCGCTCACGTCCGAACGACAAAGGGCTGCGCAATCGTCTCGCGCAGCCCTTCTGCTTCCATTTGCTCCAGGTTCGCGCTGGCGCGCGCCCGGGTTGACTACGTCACTTCGGCCTGATCGAGTCCGCCGTGCCCTGGATGAAGGCCTGCAGTTTCGGGATATCCTCTTCCTTCAGCTTGCCGGTGAAGTCGGGCATGCCGCGGTCGCGGAATGGGCCCTTGAACACGATGTCCTTCAGGTTGGTGATGGTTTCCGGGGCGACATAGCCGAGGTTCCGGATGTTGCCGCCGTTGTCGACGCCGGGCACGCTGTGGCAGGCAGCGCAGGCGGCGACGTAGATGGCGGTGCCTTCAGGGATATCCTTCGGGTCATACTTCACCCCCTTCAACAGGCCTTCGGTCTGGTACTTCGTGAAGGCGGGCAGCGGCGTCTTGCCGCCGAGCGCAAAGGTGTAGACCGTGCCGGGGCTACTCAACTCGGTGACCCGGATCCACTGGCCGATCACGCCGCCCCAACCGACCGCGATCGACACATACTGCTGGTCGTCGATCATGTAGGTCGAAGCCGCCGCGACCACGCCGGTGCCGGTCGGGCTTTCCCAGAGTTTCTCGCCCGTCGTGGCATTGTAGGCGACGAAACGACCGTCGGCGGTGCCCTGGAATACGAGGTTGCCCGCGGTGGTGAGTGTGCCGCCATTCCACGGCGCCACGTGCTCGACGCGCCAGGCTTCCTTCTGCTTGACGGGATCCCAAGCCAGAAGACGCCCAAATGCCGGGTTTTTCGGTGGCGTGGCATTCAGAAGGAAGCCGACATTCCAACCCGTCGCGCTGGCGAACTTGCCGGGCTCAACGGCATTGTGCTTGAAGGCCTTTTCCGGCGTCAGGTTGGTGGGCACGCCTTGTGCTGGAATATAGGCAAGACCGGTCTGCGGATTGAATGACATCGGATGCCAGTTGTGGGCGCCGGCCGGGCCAGGAATGCTGTCATAGGCATCGTCGCTGCGCGCCTCCTTTATCTCGATCGGCCGGCCGTTGGCGTCGTAGCCGGTGGCCCAGTTCACATCGACGAAGTTCTTCGCCGAGATGAACTTGCCGTTGGTGCGGTCGATGACGAAGAAGAAGCCGTTCTTCGGCGCGTGGAGAATCACCTTGCGCGGCGCGCCGTCGATGTTGATGTCGGCCAGGATCATCGGCTGGGTCGCGGTGTAGTCCCAGTGATCGCCGGGTGTTTCCTGGTAGTGCCAGGCATATTTTCCGGTGTCTGCATTCAGCGCAACGATCGACGACAGATAGAGATTGTCGCCGCCGGCGGGACTGCGGATCTTCTGATTCCAGGGCGCGCCATTGCCGGTGCCGATATAGACGAGGTTCAGGTCGGGATCGAAGGTGATGGTGTCCCAGGCCGTGCCACCGCCGCCGTTGATCCAGTATTTGCCGGCGGGATCCCAGGTCTTGGCTGCGGCCGCCATCGATTCGTCCTCGAATGGCTTGGATGGATCGCCAGGCACGGTGAACCAGCGCCACGCCTGATTGCCGGTCTCGGCGTCATAGGCGGTGACATAGCCGCGCACGCCGAATTCGGCGCCGCCATTGCCAATCACCACCTTACCGTTGAACACACGTGGCGCGCCGGTGATGGTGTAGGAATGCTCCTTGCTGACAATGGTATCTTTTTCCCAGACCACCTTGCCTGTGGCAGCATCGAGCGCGAACAGCCGGCCGTCATAGGCGCCGAAATAAACCTTGCCTTTCCAGAGCGCGACACCCCGGTTGACCACGTCGCAGCAGCCTCGATAGCCCTTCTCGCGGTCGACCTTGGGATCGAAGGTCCAGATCCGTTTGCCGGTCCGGGCATCGATGGCGTGCACCACGCTCCATGACGCGGTCTGATACATGATGCCGTCGACCACGACGGGCGTTGCCTCGACGCCGCGGGAGGATTCGAGCGGATAGCTCCATACCAGTCCGAGCTGCTTCACGTTGTCGGCGTTGATCTTGTTGAGCTTGGAAAAGCGCGTCTCGGCATAGTCGAGGCCGATGGTCGGCCAGTCGTTCGAGGTCGCGGTGTTGGCCTTGATCGAGGCGCCGTCGACCGCCGAGGTGACGGCCTTGATGTGCTCGGGCGATCCCTTGGCGGGGCTCTGCGCAAGGGCGGCGCTGCAGGATAGCGTCAGGCCGAGAGAGATGGCGATCGCGGCCTGCGCCAGGCGCGGCGGTCGACGGGAAATAGCGGCAATTTCAGGAAGCAGACGGCAAGCGGAATCAACACGCGGCGAACGTATCATTTCATTCCCTCCCAATGATCTCTAGCGGATCTGGCGGAATGCTATGCCGGTGAGAAGGATCGCGTCAATCAAGCCGGGGCGCGAAATCAAAAAGAGAAAACTTGTCTCGTCATGTTTTCACCAAGCGAGCGCACGCTGGCATACAGGCTGCAGCGCACCATCTGCTAGAAACAAGGAAGATCAGGCAAGGAAAGCAGATCGTTGTCAGCCGTCGCCGCGCAACAATTGCGCGCCGTCATTCAGCCGGCGCATTCGTGTGATCGGTCCATGAGCCGGCCAGAGCGCTCACGACGAGTGGCGCCGCAGGGGTGCTGCCCGAGGCGCCGGCGAGCAGGGGAGCATCGGCATATCGCATCACGCCGTGCTGGCCGATCACGAATGTCGGCCGGAAGTTTCTGACATCGGCGTCCTCGACCATCGCCATGCGGCGGTTATCGAGCATCAGCCAGCGCCCATCCAGCCGCGCGGCAGCCACCGCGTGATCCTCGCCGCGGATGGTATCGCGCAGTACCACGATCCTGAGATCGTCGGACGCAAGCCCGGCGCGGCGCAAGGCCACGAATTTCGCAATCGCATAATCCTCGCAGTCGCCTTCACCGCGGGTGAGCGTTGCGAGCGGCGGCGTCCAGACGTCGATCCGGCCGTGCTGGGCGAGATCGCTCGCCGGCCGGATGGCGAGATTGAGGGCGCGGTTGATTTCGCCGAGCCGGGCGCGGCCTTCGCGCAAGCGCGCGGCGTCGACGATGTCGAGGAAAGTCAGCGCGGCCGGAGAGGCGCAGCCGTCACGGTCGCCTTCGCAAAGCGCAAGCTGCACCATTTCGTCGTCGAGCCGGTGCTGAACGCCGAGCCATTTGTCGCGTAGGCCACCACCGGAAAGGGAAGATGCCGCAAGCCCGAACGGCTCGGCCGATCGTTGCACCAATTCTGCCGGCGCTGAAGGCGCCGGTATCTCGGCCCGCAGGCCGCTTGGCGCGAGAAAGGCCAGGCCGCACGCAACGATGCCCGCGCGCCAGACGCGCGCATAGACTGACAACCCCATCTGACGCCCCTTGTCCGGGCATCGGCGGGCTTGTTCTGCCTGCGCGTGACCGGATCATTTTGTGCGGGAGACAGGATGGCGGGGCGGGCTTTTGATCCGCTTAAGAGCGGGAAAGGGGCAGCCGTGAAGTGCGAAATAGCATGAACGTTGTATTGCTCGGGACGGTGCAATTTTTACGATTACTAGGGGCTCGCGGGTCATCGCATTAACCCTTTCGGCCCTGTTTGGCCGTGCGGTGCCGGATGCCGCGAAGGGGAAATGCCGGTCGAGATCCGTGCCCGACGAACCGGCGAAGTGATTCGCTGTCGGGCGCCCACAGCCTTGCTCGGGAAATGACATCAGGTGCGGTGCGGGAATAAGCCATTTAGACTGCTTATCTTTATGTCTTGGGCAGGCCGTGCCCATTTTTCAATCGGACCGAGGCAGATTCGGCCTTTTCTTCGCCACACTGTCGCCCGACACTTTTTGCGGACCTTTTCGGTCCTGTTGCAGACTTACCCCATATAGAGGGTGTTCTCTGCTGGCCTGCTTTTGTGTTCCTTACCTGCGTGGTATGAAAACCCCGCAGGGAAATTTCATACTTCTTAACTATTTAGATCGGTGACCCATTGAACTACGCCGGCAAATTCGGATCGGGCGATCTCGGCCCTTTTTCCGGCGCGGATATTGGCCTTGGGGCATCGCTGTCACCGCACGGCCACTTTTCATCTTCCGGCAAGGTCCAGGTCGACAAAGTTTCGACACATGCGCCGTCGGACGCCATCATCATTTCTGATGCTCATCTGCTCTTCAGCGGCGACTTCAAACGGTCGGGCGTCGACCTGATCCTCTCAAGCGGCGACCGCGAGCTGGTGCTGCCCGATTACTTCAAGGGCGAGAAGCGCGCCGCGCTCGCATCGCCCGACGGCGCCCACCTGACCGGCGACATCGTCAACGCCCTGGCCGGGCACACCCAGTTCGCGCAGGCCGACGGCAGCGCCAGCGTTGCGCCGCAAATGATCGGCCATGTGACGAAGCTCGTCGGCAATGCGACCGCGATCCGCAACGGCGTGTCGATCATCCTGAACCAGGGCGATACGGTTCACAAAGGCGACGTCGTCCAGTCCGGCTCCGATTCCACGCTCGGCATCACCTTCATCGACGGCACCGTGTTCGGCCTCGCTTCGAACGCCAGGATGGTGCTGAACGAAATGGTCTACGACCCCAACGGGTCGGACAACAAATCGCTGCTCAGCCTGGTGCAGGGCACGATCTCGTTCGTCGCCGGCGCCACCGCCAAGAAAGGCGACATGAAGGTCGACACGCCGGTCGCGACCATGGGCATCCGCGGCACCGCGGTGCTGGTCGAGATCGACTTCGAGGTGCCCGGGTCGGGCGTCGCGCCGCCGGCGAAATTCCAGGTGCTGGTCGAGCCCGACGGCACCACCGGTTCGTACATCCTGTTCGACAAGACCACGCTGACGCCGATTGCGACCGTCAACCGGGCCGGCACGCAGACGATCATCAATGGTCAGGGCGGTGTCAGCTTCCAATCGTCGGTACAGCTATCGCCCGACGCGCAGAAGATCATCAGCGACGTGTTCTCGCTGAAGTTCACCGACCTGAACAACCCGAACACCAAGCTCACCACCAATTTTACCGACTCGATCATTCCGGAAACGCTGCTCCTCAAGCTCGCGAGCAACAGCACCGTTCCAGTCACGTTGCAGTTCATCAACGTTCCCGAGAGAATTGTGGCCGAGCGGGATCCGGCGCCGGTCGAGAAGCCCCCGCGCATTGCTGGCCCGCCGCTGGCGGCAGCGTTTGGCGGCGAGATGACGGAGCTGGCCGATGTCACCGGCAATGCCTCCATCAATACGACGTCCGGCGTGGTAAACTACGCCGATATCAACCCCGACGACAGGCCGAGCGTCAGCACGCAGTTTTCCTCATTCACCTATCAGAACGCGCAAGGCGTCGATGTAAGCGCCACGCTGACCGCGCAGCAACTCGCGGCGATCCAGGCTGTCAAGGTTCCGCTGGTCGTGACGCAGGACCCAAACGGCAAGAACTACGGCACGGCGACCTGGACTTACAACGTCGCAGACGGCGCTTTCGACTTTCTCGCCGCTGGCGAGACGCTTAAGCTGACCTACCTGGCACGCGTAGACACCAACTACGCGCCCGCCAACGAGACGACGTTCGTGCCGTTCACGATCGTCGTCACCGGCACCAACGACAAGCCGACGATCTCCGCGACCGGCGGCGAGATCACGGAGCGGATCGGCACCGGCAACACCACGATCGATGTCGTATCCGGCACCGTCACCTTCGGCGACGTCGACCTGACCGACCGTCCCGTCGTCAGCGTGGAAATCTCCACGACCGATCCGTTCCGCTATTACGACGCGGAGGGCAACGACGTCACGGCGACGCTGACGCCGGAGCAGTTGGCGGCGATCCAGGCCGTCGAGGTGCCGCTCAGCGTGGTGCAGGGGGGCGGAAACACCAACAACGGCTCGGCGAGCTGGACCTACAGCATCGAGGACAGCAAGTTCGACTTCCTCGCCAAGGGCGAGACGCTGGTGCTCAACTATGTCGCCAAAGTCGATGACGGCCATGGCGGCGTCATCACCACGTCGATCACGGTTTCCATCGACGGCGCGGACGTTGCCGTCTCCGGTACCAACGACCTTCCGACCATCGAGGTGACGTGCGCTGCGTTCCCCGAGCTGTCGAATCCCGGCCAACCGAATCCGACCGGGTCAACGGTGCTTCATACCGTATCGGGCACCATCGGCTTCACCGACGTCGACTTGACCGACCGCCCGGTGGCTAGCGCGCAGTTCACGTCTTTCTCCTATGCGAATGCGGCGCACATCGACATCACCCCGTCGCTCACCGCAGCCCAACTCGCTGCGATCGCGAACGTGGATGTACCGCTGATGGTGGTGCAGGCGAGCGGCAATGCCAACAACGGTTCGGCAAGCTGGAGTTACAGCGTTGCCGACGGGGCGTTCGACTTCCTCGCCGATGGCGAAATCCTTAACCTGACCTACACTGCAACCGTCGATGACGGGCATGGCGGCGTGGTGAGCAAGCCGTTTACCGTCACGGTCACCGGCAGCAACGACACGGCCGAGATCACCAGCGATCCGCAGGCCGCGACGATTGCGGAAAAGGCCGACACCCACAATTCGACGACGCCGGATACTGCCAGCGGCGCGATCACGTTCACCGATACCGATCTGACCGATACGCATGCGGTCACGATCACCGGCGTCGGCGCCTCCGGCGTCATGACCGGCCTCGCCAACGGTACGGTTCAGCTAAGCTGGCTGTCGCTGGGGGCGCTCGCCGATTCCACGGATGGCGTGCAGGGCTCGAAAACCTGGTCGTTCTCGGCGCCGGATCATTATTTCGACTATCTCGCCGACGGCGAGGCGGTCACGCTGACCTACACGGTGCAGGTCGATGACCATCATGGCGGCGTCGCGTGGCAGGATGTCGTCGTTACCATCAACGGCAGTAACGACGCACCCGAAATCGCTGGTATCGCGCAGCAGGGCCTCACCGAGCCGACCGGCACCGCGGCGCTGACGACGACGATCCCGGTTACCTTCACCGACCTCGACCTGTCGGATGTCGGCCACACCGCAACCATCACCGACGCGGTGGCGACCGGCACGACGTCAGGTCTTGCGCTCGACGAGACGGCGCTGATTGCGCTGGTGACGCCGGGCGTGGTGACCAAGGCTGCGGGCTCCTCGGCCGGCTCGGTCGGCCTGTCGTTCTCAGCCGCCTCGACGGCGTTCGATTATCTGGCGAAGGACGAAGTCCTGACGCTGACCTACACGGTTGCGATCGACGACGGCGAGGGCGGGACCACGAAGACCTTTGTCGTCACCGTCACCGGCACTGACGACGCGCCGGTGATTGCCAATATCGCGCAAAAGGATTTGACCGAGCCGACCGATACGTCGGCGTTGACAGCGACGATTCCGGTGACATTCTCCGACGTCGATCTCAGCGATATCGGTCACACCGCCGCAATCACGAGCGTGATGACATCAGGCAAGACCGCGGGTCTTGCGCTCGACAATGCGGCGCTGATCGCCCTGGTCGAGCCGGGCACGGTGACCAAGGACGCCGGTTTGTCGTCCGGCTCGGTCAATCTGTCGTTCTCGGCAGCCTCGACCGCGTTCAATTACCTGGCCGCCGGCGAGCAACTGACGCTGACCTACACGGTTTCGATCGACGACGGCGACGGCGGCGTGACGCCGAAGACCTTTGTTGTCACCATCACCGGCACCAACGACGCGCCGGTGATTGCCGATATCGCGCAAAATCACCTGACCGAGCAGACCGGGAGTTCGCCGCTGACGGCGACGATCCCCGTGACCTTCACCGATGTCGACCTGGCCGACACCGACCACACCGCCGATATCACCGGCGTGGTTGCGTCCGGCACCACCACCGGATTAGCGCTCGACAATGCGGCGCTCATCGCTCTGGTCGAGCCCGGCGCGGTGACCAAGAACTCCGGCTCGTCGTCCGGCTCGGTCAATCTGTCGTTCTCGGCGGCCTCGACCGCGTTCAATTACCTCGCCGCCGGCGAGCAGCTGACGCTCACGTACACGGTCGCGATCGACGATGGCGACGGCGGAACCGCGTCCAAGGCTTTCACGATCACCGTCACCGGCACCAACGACGCTCCGGTATTCACCGGCACCGATCTCGCGCCGACCTATCAGGCGGGGGACGCGGCGGTCGCTCTGGCTGGCAGTGTCTCGGCCAGCGATGTCGACAGCAGCAATTACGCCGGCGGATCGTTCACCGCGGCCGTGACGGATGGCGGACACCAGGGCGACACACTCACCATCGCGAACGGCGACCTCATTTCGGTCAGCGGTACCGATATCCTGTACGACGCCGACGGGGCAGCCGGCCCCGCCCACGCCCAGGTTGTCGGAACGATTTCGGATTATGATACCAACAGCCTGCAGGTGACGCTGAACGGCAACGCCAGCGATGCGGCCGTCGCCGCGCTGGCGCAGGCGATCGAATTCTCGAACGCTACGCCCGACCCTGTCGCCGGCGAGCGCACCGTGACCTTCACGCTCCAGGATAGTGGCGGCACCGCCAATGGCGGACAGGATTCGGCTTATTTCACCGCGAAGGTCGAAGTCGAGGCCGCTGCCAATCAGGCCCCGGTCCTGAGCGCCGAAAGCGTCAGCGTTGTGGAGAACGGAGACGACGCAGTTACCACCACCGTTTTTGACATCAAGTTGTCTGATGACGACCAGGCTTCCGACGTGACGATCACGGCGAGCGCTTTGCACGGCACGCTTTCCTCGGTGGAGGCCGGCAACGTTTCGGAAATCAATGCCCAGTTTGCCGACGGCATCATTTACACACCGACGGACTACAACGGCGATACTGAGCTGAACGACATCGTCACGGTGACCGCAACGGACGCCAATGGCCACAGCGACACCCTGAACTTCGTGTTCCAGCAATCCGGATGGAATGGCGCCACGCTCGAAGGAACGGACGAAAAGGACGTCATCTTCGCAACTGAGGGCAACGACACGCTGACCGGCTACGCCAAGGCCGATCAGTTTGTATTTGCGCCGGAAGACCAATACGACCCGAGCGCCGATGAGATCACCGACTTCAAGCCGGGCGAAGATCATATCGATCTACGCGCGTTCTCCGAGGTGGATTCGTCCAGTATCGAGACGTGGCTCGGTGCCCATGCGACGGCGAGTCCGACAGATGACGCGGACACGCTGATCACGCTCGAGCACGGCGAAACCATCACCCTCAAGGGGGTCGCGGTCGCCAGCCTGCATGCGAGCGACTTCATCGTCTCGCCGCATCACTAGTATGGCCTTTCGCCATTCGCGCTAGACCCTATGCCGGTGCCATGTTCTGGCTTGTCTGGCGCCGCCAGTTGGCGAACAATCGAGACCCATGAAGCGACTCCGGGCCTTACCGAGGTGGTTCAAGCGGCGCATCGGCTATGCAAGGCTGCTGTGCCTTTTGCTGCTGATCGGGTTCGCCGCGCTGCGCGTCGCCGATCCGGCGCCGGTCGAGGAAATTCGTGTCAGGACCTTTGACGCCTTCCAGCGCATCGATCCGCGCAAGAAAACGGCGCGGCCGGTCACCATCGTCGATATCGACGACAAGAGCCTCGAGAAGCTCGGGCAGTGGCCATGGCCGCGGACGCGGATCGCAGCGCTCGTCACCGAGCTGACCGAGCTGGGCGCCGTGGTGATCGCCTTCGACGCGGTGTTTTCGGAGCCCGACCGGCTCAATCCCGCCTTCGCGGCCGATGCGATCCCGCAGCTTGACGAGGAGACCCGCGCCAAGCTGCGTTCATTACCGAGCAACGACCAGATATTCGCCGATGCGATCCGCAAGTCGCGCGTCGTGCTCGGCGAGTCCGGCCTGCCGGAGGAAATCACGGCCCTCGACAAGACGCTGCCGGTCACCGGGCTCGCGATGCTGGGCGAGGAGCCGCAACGCTTCATGTTCGAGTTTCCCGGCCTTCTGCGCAACGTCCCGGTGCTGGAGCATGCCGCCGCCGGGCGCGGTCTGTTCACCATCAAGCCGGAGCGCGACGGTATCGTGCGGCGGGTGCCGATGATCATGCAGGCTCAGGGCCAGACGATGCCCTCGCTGACCTTCGAGATGCTCCGCGTCGCCACCGGCTCCGGCACCATCCTGATCAAGGCCGAGAAGGCCGGCATCAAGAGCCTCGGCATCAGGGGCGTCCAGATACCGACCGATCATAACGGCCAGCTCTGGGTTCACTATGCCCGCAACGACGCCTCGATCTACGTTCCTGCCGTCAACGTGCTGGAAAAGAACGTCGCGCCCGACATGATTGCGGGCAAGCTGGTGCTGATCGGCACGTCGGCGGTCGGCCTCAACGACATCAAGACCACGCCGGTGTCGCGCGCCATGCCCGGGGTTGAGATCCATGCCCAGGTGCTGGAGAGCGCGCTGACAGGCGCGGTGATCTCGCAGCCGATCTACGGCATCGTCCTCGAATTTACGGCGGCGATGTTGTTCGGGCTGCTGGTGATTGCGTTCGCGCCGCTGTTCGGTCCGATCTCGCTGGTCATCGTCGGCGGTGCGTTTGCAACCGTTCTGGTCGGAACATCAGCGTATTTCTACGCGCAGCACCGCTTGCTGATCGATTTCACCTATCCCCTGATGTCGACTACCGCGATCTATCTTACGCTGATCTTTTCCTCCTTCGTGCGCGAGCAGGCCCAGCGGCGGCAGATACGTTCCGCTTTCGGCCAGTATCTGTCGCCGGCGCTGGTCGAGCAGCTCGCGCAGTCGCCAGAAAAGCTGGTTCTCGGCGGCGAGGAGCGCGAGATGACCATCATGTTCTCCGACATGCGCGGCTTCACCTCGATCTCGGAGACCTACAAGAACGATCCACAGGGCCTCACCGCGCTGATGAACCGTTTCCTCACGCCGCTGACCAACGCGATTCTCGATCGCAAGGGCACCATCGACAAATACATGGGCGATGCCATCATGGCGTTCTGGAACGCGCCGCTGGACGACAAGCATCACGAGCTCAACGCCTGCGAGGCGGCGCTCGACATGCTGGAGCGCGTCGACGAACTCAACGAGGCGCGCGAGCAGGAGGCCAAGGAAGAGGGGCGTCCGTTCATTCCGCTCAATGCCGGCATCGGGCTCAATACCGGCATCTGCGTGGTCGGCAATATGGGCTCCGACCAGCGCTTCGACTATTCGGTGTTCGGCGACAGCGTCAATCTGGCCTCGCGCCTCGAGGGGCAATCGAAGGAATACGGCTTTCCGATCATCGTCGGCTCCAGGACCGCGCTGGCGGTCAAGGACAAGTTCGCCATCCTCGAACTCGACTTCATCATGGTGAAGGGCAAGAAGGAGCCGGAGGTGATTTACGCCATCGCCGGCCGCGAGGACACCGCGCAGTCCGGCCGCTTCCAGCGCCTGCGCAACCTGACCATCGAGATGCTCGCCTGCTACCGCACCCGCGATTGGGACGGCGCGCTGGCCGCGATCGAGCGCGGCCGCAAGACCGACGAGGCAAATTCGCTGGAGCTGCTCTACAATTTGTACGAAGCCCGGATTCGCAACTATCTCGAAAACCCGCCGCCGGAAGACTGGAATGGCGCATTTGCGCTGCTGACGAAGTGATGCGCTAACGCGTCATGCGCGGGCTTGACCCGCGCATCCATCGATCTTCAGATGAATCTTTCGAAGTGGCTGGATTGCCGGGTCAAGCCCGGCAATCCAGCAAATCGTAGGGTGGGCAAAGCGAAGCGTGCCCACCATTTTCTTGTTGCGTGCCGATGGTGGGCACGGCGCTAGCGCGCCTTTGCCCACCTTACGATTCCCTTATTCCAGCCCGATCTGCGTCAGATCCTGGAACCAGTGCTGCGCCTGCACGAACTTCTTCACCTTCGGCGACAGCGCGTGCGGGTTGGTGTCGTGCACCACCCAGACCAGCGTGGCGTCGTCGACGATCGCTGCATGCGCCTGCGCCAGCAGTTCGTCCTGCTTGGCGACGTCGAACGTCTGCTTGGCCTCGTCGATCAGCGCGTCGACCTTCGGGCTCTTGTAGCCGCCCCAGTTGACGCCGACCGGCGCAATCTGCCCGGAGTGGAAGAAGCGCACGATGGCATAGAGCGGATCCGAGGTGACATAGGCGATGTTGTTGGAGGTGATGTTCGCATTCATCTCGTCGGCCGCGCCCTTGCGCCACGCCGTGTACAGTGTTTCGAGCTCGACCACTTTGAAGTCGATCTCGATGCCGATTTCCTTAAAGCTCTGCTGCAGGAATTCGTTCATCGGCAACGACAGCATCTGCCCGGTGCCGCCCTGCGCGATGATGAAAGTCGTCTTCAGCGGCTTCTCCTTCGAGTAGCCCGCTTCTTGCACCAGTTTCCTCGCCGCCGCGACATCGTACTTCAGGTCAAAGGACGGCTTGCCGAACCAGGGGCTCGACGGGTCGACTTGGCCCTTGGCGGGCTTTGCCAATCCGTTCATGAGGCCAACCACCGCATCGCGATCGATCGCGAGGTTGAGCGCCTTGCGGAGGCGAATGTCGGTCCAGGGCGAGCCGGGCAGTACGCTCAGATGATAATTCCAGACATGCGGCGTGACGTTGTCGACGATCTTCATGCCGGCGGATTTGAGCTGCGGCACTGCATCGGGCGCCGGCGTTTCGATCAGATCGACCTGGCCGGCCAACAGCGCATTGGTGCGCGTCAGCGCCTCCGGCATCGGGATCAGCACGATCTTGTCGGCCTTCGGAAGACGCTTCCTGTCCCAATAGTCGGCGTTCTTGGTCAGCTCCGCGAGCTCACGCGGGACGAGTTTTGTGAGCTTGAACGGCCCGGTGCCCGAGGGCTGACTGGCAAATTTGTCCCAGTCCTTGCCGAGCTTTTCATATTGCGCGGGGCTCGAGACCAGGAACCAGAGCATCTGGTATGGGAAGAAGGAGTCGACGGTCTTGGTCGTGATCTCGATCGTGTCGTCGTCGACCTTGGCGTAGCTGGCGACCGAGGGCAGGCGGGTCTTCACCTGCGCGCTCTGTCGCTTGTCGAACTGCGGTGCCTTGTCGTTGAGCACCTTGTCCAGATTCCAGATCACCGCGTCGGCATTGAACTCGCTGCCGTCGTGAAATTTGACGCCCTTGCGCAGGGTAAAGCGCCACTTCTTCTTGTCTGAATCGTCGACCTTCCATTCGGTTGCCAGCCCCGGCACCAGCTTGCCCGGCCGGTCCGACACGTCCATCTCCCAGGCGACCAGCGGATCGTAGATCGTATAGGCCGAAAACTGGTAGGCGCCGGCGCCGCGGTCGGGCTGGCCGGTGGTCAGCGGAATGTCCGCCATCGAAATGCCGTAGCGCACAACGGTCTCCGCCTGCGCCGAAATCGTGGGCAAGCCAAGAGGGAATCCGAGGGCTATTGCCGCGGCAGCAAGAAGCATCGAATATCGGGTGCGCATGATTTAAGCTCCATCGGGCGGGGGGTAGAGCTAAAAAATGCAAGCTTGGTGCCAAATGGAGCATGGAACGCGCGCGTGGATGCGCACTCTACAGGGAGTTGTGCGGCCAATGGCCCCTAGCCAATCGCCTGCCCTCGCACCAGCCTTGGCACAGGCGTTGCATACCTTTGCATAAGAATTAGTCACCCAAGTCGAGAAGGGATTGCTGCATATGCGTAACGAGACATCGAAGAAGACGGCCACCGCGTGGCTGCTGGCGACCGCCCTGGTGGTGGGGCTGCCGCAGCTCGCAAGCGCCGAGACCGTGCTGCGGATCGGCATGACGGCGGCCGATATTCCGCGCACGCTCGGGCAACCCGATCAGGGTTTTGAGGGCAACCGCTTCACCGGCCTGACGATGTATGACGGCCTGACGATGTGGGACCTCTCCTCGGCCAGCAAGGCGAGCGTCATGATTCCCGGGCTTGCGACCGAGTGGAAGGTCGATGAGGCCGACAAGAAGAAGTGGACCTTCAAGCTGCGTCCCGGCGTCAAATTCCATGATGGCAGCGACTTCAATGCCGACGCCGTGGTCTGGAACGTCGAGAAGGTGCTGAAGCAGGATGCGCCGCATTTCGACGCCAGCCAGGTCGGCGTCACCGCCTCGCGCATGCCGACGCTGGCCTCGGCGCGCAAGATCGACGACATGACGGTGGAATTGACCACCAAGGAGCCGGACAGTTTTCTGCCGATCAACCTGACCAACCTGTTCATGGCGAGCCCCGCCAAATGGCAGGCATTCTATGACAAGGCTGAAGGTGCCGACGCCAAGGCGAAGTCGCAGGCCGCCTGGGCGGCGTTTGCCAGGGACGCTTCGGGCACCGGCCCCTGGAAGATGTCGAAGTTCACGCCGCGCGAGCGGCTCGAACTGGTCAAGAACGAGGGCTATTGGGACAAGGCCCGCGTGCCCAAGGTCGACCGGATGGTGCTGTTGCCGATGCCGGAAGCAAATGCCCGCACCGCGGCGCTGCTGTCCGGTCAGGTCGACTGGGTCGAGGCACCGGCGCCGGATGCCGTCAAGGAGATTAAGCAGCGCGGCTTCCAGCTTCAGGCCAATGAATCCCCACATGTCTGGCCCTGGCAGTTCTCGCGCATCGAAGGCTCGCCCTGGAACGACATCCGCGTCCGCAAGGCCGCCAATCTCTGCATCGACCGTGAAGGTCTGAAAGAGGGCCTGCTCGCCGGCCTGATGGTGCCGGCCACCGGCACGTTCGAGCCCGGCCATCCCTGGCGCGGAAAGCCGACCTTCGAGATCAAGTATGACCTGAAGGCCGCCCAGAAGCTGATGCAGGAGGCCGGATACGGCCCGAGCAAGAAGCTGACGGTGAAGACCCAGACCTCCGCCTCGGGGTCGGGCCAGATGCAGCCCTTGCCGATGAACGAATATCTGCAGCAGGCACTGGCCGAGTGCTACTTCGACGTCCAGCTCGATGTCATCGAGTGGAACACGCTGTTCACCAACTGGCGCCGCGGCGCCAAGGATCCGACCGCCAACGGCGCCAACGCCACCAACGTCACCTATGCGGCGATGGACCCGTTCTTCGCGCTGGTGCGCTTCCTGCAATCGTCGATGGCGCCGCCGGTCTCGAACAATTGGGGCTACATCAACAACCCCAAGTTCGACGAGCTGGTGACCAAGGCCCGCCAGACCTTCGATCCCGCAGCCCGTGACGCGGCACTCGCCGACCTGCATGCGGCATCCGTCGATGACGCGGCGTTCCTCTACGTCGCCCACGACGTCTCGCCGCGCGCGATGAGCCCGAAGGTCAAGGGTTTTGTGCAGCCGAAGAGCTGGTTCGTCGACTTCTCGCCGGTGACGATGGCGCCGTAGGTCCGGACTTGCGATGTTGCACCCTCTCCCCTTGTGGGAGAGGGTGGCTTCGATGCGAAGCATCGAAGCCGGATGAGGGGTTTTCTCCGCGGACACGCCTCCCTCATCTGGATTGTCTGTGTCCGCGGATAGAACCCCTCATCTGGCGCGGCCTAGCGTCCGCGCCACCTTCTCCCACAAGGGGAGAAGGGAAAAAGAAAAGCAGACCGTGTTCGCTTATATCGCCCGGCGTATCGTCTACGTCATTCCGATCGTTATCAGCGTCGCGCTGGTGTGTTTCCTGCTCGTGCATATCACGCCCGGCGACCCGCTGGTCGCGGTGCTGCCGGCGGATGCCTCGCAGGAACTCGCCGCGCAAATGCGAACGGCTTACGGCTTCGACCGGCCGCTGCCGGTGCAGTTCGGGCTGTGGATCTGGCGCGCACTCCACGGCGATCTCGGCAGCTCGATCGCCACCGGTCGCCCGGTGCTGACGGAAGTGTTGCGCGCGGTCGGCAATACCGTGACGCTTGCAATTGCCGCAGCGATGATCGGCTTCACGCTCGGGCTGTTGTTCGGCCTGATCGCCGGCTATTTCCGCGACACATGGGTCGACAAGGTCGCGACCTCGGTTGCGATTGCCGGAGTTTCGGTGCCGCATTACTGGCTCGGCATGGTGATGGTCATCATCTTCTCGGTGCAGCTCAACTGGCTGCCCGCGGTCGGCGCCGGTCCCGGCGGTTCCGGTTCGTGGGGCTGGGATTGGGAGCATATGAAATATCTCATCCTGCCGGCGATCACGACCTCGGTGATCCCGATGGGTATCGTCACCCGCACCGTGCGCGCGCTCACCGGCGATATCCTTTCGCAGGATTTCGTCGAGGCCCTGCGCGCCAAGGGCCTCCGCGAACTCGACGTGTTCAAGCACGTCATCAAGAACGCCGCACCGACGGCGCTTGCGGTGATGGGCCTGCAGCTCGGCTACATGCTCGGCGGCTCGATCCTGATCGAGACCGTGTTCTCCTGGCCCGGCTCGGGCTTGCTGCTCAATTCGGCGATCTTCCAGCGCGACCTGCCGCTGCTGCAGGGCACCATCCTGGTGCTGGCGCTGTTCTTCGTCGCCCTTAACCTCCTGGTCGATATCGCGCAGGCCGCGATCGATCCGCGCATCAAGCGGGGCTGATCATGACCGTGATGTCGGATACTGCGCTGCAAGCCGCGCCCATCACCAAGGCGCGCGGCTATTGGGCGACCGTCGGCCGCCGCATCGTGCGCGACAAGGTCAGCATGGTCTGCGCCTTCGTGCTGGTGCTGATCTTCGCTTCCGCGCTGCTGGCGCCCTGGCTCGGCCTCGCCGATCCCTATCAGGGCTCGATGATCCGGAGGCTTCGCCATATCGGCACGCCGAACTATCCGCTCGGCACCGACGAACTCGGCCGCGACATGCTGGCTCGGCTGATCTATGGCGGGCGGCTGTCGCTGATCATCGGCATCCTGCCCGTGATCTTCGCCTTCGTGATCGGCACCTCGCTCGGCCTTGTCGCCGGCTATGTCGGCGGCCGGCTCAATACCGCGATCATGCGCACCATCGACGTGTTCTACGCCTTCCCCTCGGTGCTGCTGGCGATCGCGATCTCGGGCGCGCTGGGCGCGGGCATCGTCAACTCGATCGTGTCGCTGACCATCGTATTCGTTCCGCAGATCACCCGCGTCGCCGAAAGCGTTACGACAGGCGTGCGCAACATGGATTTCGTCGAAGCCGCGCGCGCCTCCGGCGCCGGGCCCTTCACCATCATGCGCGTGCACATGCTGGGCAATGTGCTCGGACCGATCTTCGTCTACGCGACGGGACTGATCTCGGTGTCGATGATCCTCGCCGCCGGCCTGTCGTTCCTCGGCCTCGGCACCAAGCCGCCGGAACCGGAATGGGGCCTGATGCTGAACACGCTGCGCACGGCGATCTATGTCAACCCATGGGTGGCGGCGCTGCCGGGCGTCATGATCTTTGCGGTGTCGATCTGCTTCAATCTTTTGAGCGACGGCATGCGTAGTGCCATGGATATCAGGAACTGACGCGATGAGTGAAACCAGCCCGTCAGTCGATCATCTGGAGCCGGTCGAGGACGTCGGCGGCGCGGCGCAGCCGCTGTTGCAGGTCGCAGGCCTCACCAAGCATTTTCCGGTGCGGGGCGATCTGTTCAGCCCGCGCAAAACCGTGCGCGCGGTCGATAATGTCTCCTTCTCCATTGCCAAGGGCGAAACCGTCGGCATCGTCGGCGAGTCCGGCTGCGGCAAGTCGACCACTGCGCGGCTGCTGATGCACCTGATGAAGCGCGATGCCGGAGATATTATCTATGACGGCCTGCAGGTCGGCCGTGCACTGTCGCTGCGAGAACTTCGCCGCGGCATGCAGATGGTATTCCAGGACAGCTACGCCTCGCTCAATCCGCGCCTGACCATCGAGGACTCGATCGCATTCGGTCCCAAGGTTCACGGTATGGCGGATGCCGCCGCGCGCACGCTAGCGCGCGAACTGCTCGGCAAGGTGGGTTTGCGCCCGGAAACCTTTGCCAACCGCTACCCGCACGAGATTTCTGGCGGCCAGCGCCAGCGCGTCAATATCGCGCGGGCGCTGGCGCTGTCGCCGCGGCTCGTGATCCTGGATGAAGCCGTCTCGGCGCTCGATAAATCCGTCGAGGCGCAGGTGCTCAACCTGCTCGCCGATCTCAAGCGCGAATTCGGGCTGACCTATCTGTTCATCAGCCACGATCTCAACGTGGTGCGTTATATCTCGGACCGCGTGCTGGTGATGTATCTCGGCGAGGTGGTCGAACTCGGCCCGGTCGACAAGGTCTGGGACGCGCCGGCGCATCCCTATACGCGGGCGCTGCTGGCAGCGATGCCGTCGTCCGACCCTGATAATCGCACCGAGACGCCGCCGATCTCAGGCGACCCGCCCAACCCGATCGACCCGCCCTCCGGCTGCCGGTTTCACACCCGCTGTCCGTTTGCGGAGCCGCTCTGCGCAAATGCGACGCCAAACCTCAGCGATGTCGATACAATGGGCCATCAGGCGGCGTGCTACATGGCCATCCCGGGCTCCGGACACAGCCGCGCGCCGGCCGACAAGAATGACATGGGAGTGAGCGCCGCATGACAAGACCCGATCCAAAACAGGTCAAGGTAATGACCGACGTCGCCGGCGTGCCGCAGGATTCGGAAGTATCCGCCCGCATCGCCAATTCCATCGGCCCGGCCTTCGACGGCTTTGCGCCGGTCGCCGGCACGCTGCCGATGGACCTCGAGCCGGCAAGCTTCCTGCTGGTGCAGAACGCGAAGGTGTCGAAATGAGCGGCGAGCCAGCCCTGATGTCGCTCGTTGCGGTTGCCAAGGCGATCGCGGCCAAGAAAATTTCCTCGCGCGAGGCGACGCAATCCTGTCTCGACCGGATCGCGCAGTGGCAGCCGCACGTCAACGCCTACATGGCGATCGAGCCGGAGGCAGCGCTTGCCGCGGCCGATGCCGCCGACGCTGATCTCGCCAAGGGCAAGATTGCCGGCCCGCTACTTGGTGTGCCAATGGCGCACAAGGACATGTATTACGACGCCGGCAAGGTCGTGACCTGCGGCTCCAAGATCCGGCGCGAATTCGTCGCGACGACGACGTCGACCGCGTTGCAGCGGCTGAAGGACGCCGGCTCCGTCAGGCTCGGCTCGCTGCAGATGGTCGAATTCGCCTACGGGCCAACCGGCCACAATGTGCATTACGGCGCGGTGCGTAACCCCTGGAATGTCGATCACATCACCGGCGGCTCGTCGTCCGGCTCGGGCTCCGCGGTCGCGGCACGGCTGACCTTTGCGGCGCTGGGCTCGGATACCGGCGGCTCGATCCGGATGCCCGCGCATTTTTGCGGCGTCACCGGCTTCAAGACCACGGTCGGCCTGATCAGCCGCGCCGGCGCGATGCCGCTGTCGCAATCGCTCGATACCGTAGGCCCGCTCGCGCAGACCGTCGAGGACTGTGCGCTGCTGGTGGGGCTGATGGCGGGCGCCGATCCCGAGGATCCGACCACGTCGACGCAGCCGGTGCCGAACTACATGGCCGCGACCACGGGCTCGATGAAGGGCCTGAAGATCGGCGTGCCGACCGCCTTCTATGTCGACGATCTCGATTCCGAAGTGGCGCGGGTGCTGGATGAGACCATCGCTACGCTGAAAAAGGAAGGCGCCGAAATCGTCAAGGTCGAGCTGCCGGACCAGCGCCAGCTCACCGCCGCCTGCCAGATCGTGCTCGCCACCGAAGCTGCCGCCTTCCACAAGCGCTGGATGATCGAACGTCCCCAGGATTACGGTGCGCAGGTCCTGATGCGGCTGCAGAACGGGCTTGCCATTCCGGCCGTGACCTATCTCGAAGCGATGCGCTGGCGCGGTCCGGCGCTCGCCGCCTACCTTGCGGCGGTGGAAGGCACCGATGCCGTGATCGCGCCGGTGGCGCCAATGCCGGCGGCGACGATTGCCGAGAGCGACGTCGGCAACAGCCTCGATGCGGAAGCCGTGATCCAGCGGATCACGCGCTTCACCCGTCCGATCAATTATCTCGGCCTGCCGTCGCTTTCGATTCCCGCCGGTTTCACCAGCAAGGGCCTGCCCGTCGGCATGCAATTGATCGGCCGTGCCTTTGACGAGGCCGGGCTGGTGCGGATCGGCGCGGCGTTCCAGCGCGCCACCGACCATCACCAAAAGGTACCAAAATTGGCATGAGCAATCTTGTCGACATCCGCGACCTCAATATCCGCTTCACCGGCGAGCGCACGGTTCATGCCGTCAACGACATCTCGCTTTCGCTGGGCGAGGGCGAGGTGCTCGGCCTGCTGGGCGAATCCGGCTCCGGCAAGAGCGTGACCCTGCGCGCGCTGATGCGACTATTGCCGAAGAAGCGCACGCTGATTTCGGGCACCGTGAAGGTTTTGGGACGCGACGTGCTGGCGATGAACGACGAGGAGCTTTCGGCGTTTCGCGGCCAGACCGTCTCGATGATCTTCCAGGAGCCTGCGCTGGCGCTCGATCCCGTCTACACGATCGGCCGCCAGATCGCCGAAAGCGTGATCCGTCACGAAGGCAAGAGCGAGAAGGAAGCCATGGCTCGCGCGCTGGAAATGCTGGAGGTGGTCCGGATCCCCTCCGCCAAGCGCCGGCTCGAGGCCTATCCGCACGAAATGTCGGGCGGCATGCGCCAGCGCGCAATGATCGCGCTGGCGCTCGCCTGCAAGCCGAAGATTTTGCTGGCGGACGAACCGACCACGGCACTGGACGCCACCGTGCAGATCCAGATTCTGCTGCTGCTCCGCGAATTGCAGCGCGAGTTCGGCATGTCCGTGATCTTCGTGACCCACGATATCGGCGTCGCGATTGAAATCTGCGACCGCGTTGCCGTGATGTATGCCGGTCAGATCGTGGAGCAGGGCACCTTGCGCGACATCGTCCGCACCCCGGTGCATCCCTATGCCAAGGGCTTGCTGGCTTCGACCGTCCACGGCGCCAAGCGCGGCCAGCGCCTTGAAACCATCCCGGGCACGCCGCCCTCGCTGGACAAGGCGCCCGTCAGTTGCTCCTTCGCGCCGCGCTGCGCGGTTGCGCAGCCGCGCTGCAGCGAGCGATTACCGCCGAATGTGCAGGTGTCGGCGGATCGAACGGCGAGGTGTGTGCTGGCGGAGCGGGCTAATGCAGTTGCTGCTACCTGACAAGTGATGACGCAATTGAACGCAATTGAACTTCGTCATGCCCGGGCTTGTCCCGGGCATCCACGTCTTCACGGCATTGCAGCGACAAAGACGTGGATGGCCGGGACAAGCCCGGCCATGACGAAAAAAATCGCGCTGCACCGCGTCTGGGACACGTGAGAGAAGCTACCCGCCCAATCCCGGATCGGCCCATTGCTCGATCTGTGACGGTCCCACGACTTGCTTCGGCTGATGCGGGTTGAGCGTGCCGGCGCTGGCGGACCAGCCCTTGGCCAGGATTTGCATCGCAAACAATTTTGCGTCGATCTCGGATTTGAAGGTGCGGGTCGAGCGGGCCATGCTCTCCGCAGTCTCATCCGTCTTGTCCGGACCAAAGGTGACGTACCAAATATCGCTCTGTTTCATGGCGACATAACGCGCGTGACATAAAAAAGTTTCACTTCGCTGGCCGCATATGAAGTCGTGCGGACGGTCGGTCACATCGGACCATGATGGGCAGATGGTCGCCCGCGTGCGCTGCGAATCTGGGGGCTGAACATGGTAATTTCCAACGAAGGCATTCTCGTCATTCTGTTTGTCGGCCTGGTGGCCGGCTGGCTTGCCGGCAAGATCGTGCACGGCACCGGCTTCGGCATCATCGGCGACATTCTCGTCGGCATTGCCGGCGCGCTGCTCGCGAGCCTGCTGTTTCCCAAGCTCGGCATTCGTCTCGGCACCGGGCTGGTGTCCGAAATCGTCTATTCCACCATCGGCGCCATCATCCTGCTTGTGATCGTACGGCTGCTCCGAACCGGCGGGCGGTGGTAGCGCGCGCTATTTCGCGCGGCTGACCGCCTCGACGATCCAGCGCCGGACCGCGGCAATCCGGCGGTCGCGCGCCTGCTCAGTGCGGGAGACGAGGTAGATCGTCTCGCTATGCGCGGCCTCGAACGCGAACGGCGCCACCAGTTTCTTGCCAAAGGAGGGCCGCGCCCTGATCAGCGGCGACATGCCGAGCGTCACGCCAAGGCCCTGTTCGGCGGCGTCCAGCATCGCCGGTACGCTGTCGAGCCACAGATGCCCGCGCGGGGTGAGATGCGACAGGCCGGCCTCGCGCAGCCAGACTGGCCAGGCGCGCGGCTGCGTCGTCAGGTGAATCAGCACCTCTCGCGACAGGTCTTCAGGTGCCTTCAATCCGCCCCTGACCAGCGCGGGTGCGCAGACCGGCAGGCCCTTCACCGCGACCAGCGGTTCGAATTTCAGCCCGGTGGAATGTTCGCGGCCATAGCGGATGGCGACGTCGACGCGCGAGGCATTGAAGTCGGCATATTGATGCGTCGCCTCGATGCGCAGCGTGAGCCCTGGATGGCGCCGCTTGAACTCCGGCAGCGCCGGGATCAGCACGGCCGAAGTGAAGAACGGCAGCGAACTGATCCAGAGTTCGGCGCTGGCATCGCGGCGATTTCGCAGCATGTCGCGGCCGGCTTCCTGCAGCGCCGCCAGCGCCGCGGAGACCTTTGCGAGATAACGCTCGCCGTCCGCCGTCAGCCGCACCGAACGCGCGCCGCGCACGAACAGCCTTGTGCCGAACTGCTGTTCCAGTCCGCGGATCTGATGACTGATCGCGGACGGGCTGAGCGAGAGATCGCGCGCCGCGCGGCGAAAGCTCAATTGCGTGGCGGCGCGCTCGAACGCCAGCAGCGCCGGCAGGGGAGGAATCGCGCGCAGCGACGTGCCGGGTGCATCAGACGGATGAATGAAATTCATCTGAGGTGACGAATTCCCTTTTGTTACAGGCCCAAGTTTCCGCCAGATTGGCCCGACGCTCAACCCTGCTCATCTCTGGAATCCGAGCCATGGCCATCTTCGAATCCACAGGCCCCAACCGCTGGCAGCCCACCGCCCTTGCCGCCGGTCCTTTCGCGGGCCTGCAGGGCGGGGCGGTCGCAAGCCTTCTGACGGCGGAAATCGAGGCGCTGGCCGATCGGCGAAACTGGGGCACGGCGATCGCCTCGTCGGCCTGGTTCCTGCGGCCGACCCCGATGGCGCCGTTGCGAACCGCGCTGTTGGTCGTGACCGACGGCGGCCGCGTCAGCGTGGTCGACAACGCGCTGTGGCCGGCCGGCGAGGACCAGCCCTGCGCCACCGTGCGGGTGACGCTGTCGCGCGAACGCGCCGTTGAAGTGCCCGGCTTTGCCGACTCCCCGCGCGAGGCTGCCGATCTCACGCAGTTGCCGATTCGCACCCGGCGGGCGGCGCATGGCAAGCCGTGGTTCATGGAGGCGATGGAGGCCCGCGAAGGCGACGGCGTCGCCTGGTTTCGCATGAACCAGACGATCATCGACGGCGCAGGATCCTCGCCGAAGCTGCCGCTATCCTCGGTGCTCGGCCCGGCGGACTGGACCCATGGCATCGCCCGTCCATTCCAGGACGTGGTGGCGGATCCGAACCCGAATCTGACGGTTCAGTTGTTCCGCCAGCCGGCCGGCGAATGGGTCGGCGTTCGCGCGCAGGCCCGCTGGCGGCCCGCGGCCGGCCTTGGCGTCGGAAGCGGCGTCCTGCTCGACGTCCATGGCGAGATCGGCCGGGTCTCGATGTCGGTGATTCTGGCACCGTTTCCGCGCCCGGCGAAGCCCGAACCCGCCGCAGGACTTGCGCCGGCCTCGAATTAGCTGCCCAGACGCGTCTCCGCCCCGCTCATCGGGGTGAACTAAAGGCAGGTTAACGTGACATAAATAGACGATGTCCAAAAACATCGCTAAAACCAGCACGTTACCCGATCGTCCTGAAGAGACACGCATTTATGGCAGCCGCTCCCGGCGTCCGGAAATCCGAGCTCGGTGAGGCGCTGCGCGCCTGCCGCAACGCCTTTATCGGCGTTGGCGTCATGAGTTGCATGATCAATTTGCTGTACCTGACCGGCTCGATCTTCATGCTGGAGGTCTACGATCGCGTGTTGCCGAGCCGCAGCGTGCCGACCCTGGTTGGCCTCGTGATTCTCGCCGCCGGCCTCTACATCGCGCAAGGAGGCCTCGATCTGATTCGCGGCCGCATCCTCGGCCGTATCGGCACCGCGCTCGATGAGGCCATCAATGCGCGCGTGTTCGAAACCGTGGTGCGGCTGCCGCTGATGGTCGGCGCCCGCAACGAGGGGCTGCAGCCCTTGCGCGATCTCGACAATGTCAGGTCGTTTCTCGGCAGCATGGGGCCGGGCGCGTTTTTCGATCTGCCGTGGCTGCCGTTCTATCTCGCGATCTGCTTTGCGTTCCACTGGCTGCTCGGCGTCACCGCGTTGGCCGGCGCCATCATTCTGGTAGCGCTGACGCTGATCACCGAATTCCTGTCGCGCACGCCGGCCAAGGAGGCGATGACGCTGGCGGCGCGGCGCAACGACCTCGCCGCCACCAGCCGCCGCAACGCGGAAGTGCTGGTCGCGATGGGCATGTCCGGACGACTGATGAAGCGCTGGGGCGAGGCCAATGAGACCTACCTGGCCGGCAATCAGCGCGCCAGCGACATTGCCGGCGGCCTCGGCGCCGTCGCCAAGGTGCTGCGCATGATGCTGCAGTCGGCGGTGCTTGCAGTCGGCGCTTATCTCGTGATCCATCAGGAAGCGACCGCCGGCATCATCATCGCGGGCTCGATCCTGAGTGCCCGCGCGCTGGCGCCAGTCGATCTCGCCATCGCGCACTGGAAGGGCTTTGTCGCCGCGCGGCAGAGCTGGCATCGTCTTTCCAAGCTGCTTGAGCAGATTCCGGCGTCGAACGCGCAGACGGCGCTGCAGGCGCCGACCAAGCGGCTGTCGGTCGAGGCCGTCAGCATCGTGCCACCGGGCGAGCAGCGCGTCATCGTGCAGGACGTCAATTTCGCTGTCGAGGCCGGCACCGGCGTCGGCGTGATTGGTCCGAGCGGCTCCGGAAAATCGTCGCTGGTGCGCGCGCTGGTCGGCGTCTGGACGCCCGCCCGCGGCAAGGTGCGGCTCGACGGCGCGGCGCTCGACCAGTGGTCGTCGGACGTGCTCGGCCGTCACATCGGCTATCTGCCGCAGGACGTGGAACTGTTCGCCGGCACCGTGGCGCAGAACATCTGCCGCTTCGACCCCGAGGCGAAGTCGGACGCCATCATCGCTGCTGCCAAGGAAGCCGGCGTGCATGAGATGATCATCAAGATGCGCGAGGGCTATGACACCCAGATCGGCGAGCAGGGCGCTTCGCTCTCGGCCGGGCAGGCGCAGCGCGTGGCGCTGGCGCGCGCGCTTTATGGCCATCCGTTCCTGATCGTGCTCGATGAGCCGAACTCCAACCTCGACAGCGAGGGCGACGAGGCGCTGACCCGCGCGGTACGCGCCGCGCGCGAGCGCGGGGCCATCGTGGTCGTGGTGGCACACCGGCCGATCGGCATCGAGGCGGTCGACCAATTGCTGGTCTTGAAGGACGGCCGCATGCAGGCGTTCGGTCCGAAGGAAACCGTGCTCGGCCAGGTGCTGCAGCGCGTTCCGTCGCCGCCGCCGCCGATCAAGATCGTTTCCGAAGCGGGAGCTGCGAAGAAATCATGACCGCGGAGCTGAAAGGCGCGCGCCGCTCGATCCGCTCGCACCTGATCCTGGGTCTGGCGCTGATGCTGGTGATCGTCGGCGGGTTCGGCGGCTGGGCCTCGACGGTGCAGATTTCGGGCGCGCTGATCGCGCCGGGTTCGGTGGTGGTCGATTCCAACGTCAAGAAGGTGCAGCACCCGACCGGCGGCGTGGTCGGCGAGGTCCGCGTGCGCGACGGCGATATCGTCAAGGCCGGCGACGTTGTGGTGCGGCTCGACGAGACCGTGGTGAAGGCGAGCCTTGCCATCGTGGTCAAGACGCTGAACGGCTTGTGGGCGCGCGCCGCGCGGCTGGAGGCGGAGCAGCGCGGCCTCGACAGGATCAAGTTTCCGCCGCAGCTCGTCGATCGCGCCGACGACCCCGATGTCCGCGACGTCATCGCGAGCGAAACAAAACTGTTCGAGGTCCGCGTGTTCGGCCGCGCCGGGCAGAAGTCGCAGTTGCGCGAGCGCGTGGCGCAGCTCAACGAGGAGATCGCCGGCCTCACCGCGCAGGAGCAGGCCAAGGAAAAGGAAATCGCGCTGGTGGAGAAAGAGCTGGTCGGCGTCCGCCAGCTCTATGAGCAGCGCCTGATCCAGATCTCGCGCCTGACGGTTTTGGAGCGTGACCTCGCCCGCCTGTCGGGCGAGCGTGCGCAATATATCGCCGCGCGGGCGCAGGCGAGGGGCAAGATCACCGAAACCGAACTGCAGATCATCCAGATCGACAAGGACGTCGTCAGCGAAGTTTCCAAGGACCTGCGCGAGACCAACGACAAGATCGGCGAGTTCGTCGAGCGCAAGGTCACCGCCGAGGATCAATTGCGCCGCATCGACATCCGCGCGCCGCAGGACGGCGTCGTGCTGCAGTCGACGGTGCACACTGTGGGCGGCGTGATCACCGCCGGTGACGCCATCATGATGGTCGTGCCGCGGGCCGACGATCTCTCGGTCGAGGCCAAGGTCAATCCTCAGGACATCGACAAGCTGCAGATCGGCCAGAAAACGCTGCTGCGGCTATCCGCCTTCAACCAGCGCACCACGCCGGAACTCAATGGTGTGGTGACTCGCGTCTCCGCCGACGTCACCACCGACCAGCGCACCGGCCAGAGCTACTACACCATCCGCGTCTCGCTGCCGCCGGCCGAAGTCGCCCGCCTCGGCGACAACGTCAAGATCATCCCGGGCATGCCGGTGGAAGCCTTCGTCCAGACCGGCGACCGCACCATGTTCTCCTATCTGATGAAGCCGTTCAGCGACCAGCTGATGCGCTCGTTCCGGGAGAGGTGAGGACGTCTGCGTAGCCCGGATGAAGCGAAGCGCAATCCGGGAATCGGTTCATCTGGCTGGCACTGCCCCGGATTTCGCTGCGCTTCATCCGGGCTACGTCCCGCTATCTCCTGTCATACTCATCCGGTCCCATCGCCCACGCCCATTCCTCATGGCCCGGCGCATAGGTGCGGTTGGTCTCCGCCGGGTTGCGGTTGACCAGGGGCCGCATGAACATCGGGTGCGTGGCGCTGCGGACCTCGTGCTCGACGGTGAACAGGTGCTTGCCGCTGTCGAGATCGACGATGTCGCGGAAGCGGTACTGATACTGGTTGTCTTCCTGCGAGATCAGGCCGCGCTCGCGCAGGCGGCGATATGGGCCGGAAAAGTCCGTGATGTAGATCTGCACGTGATGCCCGTCGTAATCCGGCAGCGCACGGTCGGTCTCGCGGAACTGCAGATATTGGTTCTTGCCGGCATTGACGCGCGCCACGGTGCCATCGCCATTCACAAGCTCGGCCTGCATCCCCATAACAGCGGGATAGAAGGCGCAAATCGCTTTCGCCGTCCCGACGGGCACGTCGAACTCGACATAGGGAATGCCGAGCGTGATGCGCCCGAAGCGCGCGGCATCCGGCTCATAGCAGCGCACGCGGTTGCCCCATGGGCAGATCGCTTCGACATGGTCGTTGTGCTCTCGATACGCAAACGCCGTGCCCTCGAGCTTCTTCGCGACCGATGCCAATCGCTCCAGCAGCGCCGCGCGGCCCGCGATGACGATGCCGGTATGGCCGCGCAGCACCTGCGGCGTACCGTTCGGCAGATGAAACTGGCTCCGCCCCGCATTGACCCACATGTTGGTGTCCGAGACCATCAGATAGGGATCGCGGGTCAGCCCGAGGCCCGCGACATAGAACAGCGTCGCCAGCCGCTGATCGGGGATGGTGACGTTGACGTGCTCGAAATGGATCGAGTTGCCGAGATCTTCTGCGGCGCGGTCGAATTGTTGCATGATGCAATCCTCGATGAGCCTGCATTCGTAAGGTGGGCAAAGCGAAGCGTGCCCACCATTTCATTCAACGGATCAAGATGGTGGGCACGCTGCGCTTTGCCCACCCTACGGTTCGCCTTACTTCGACAAATTCTCCAGCAGCAAATTCAACGCGGTCTTCGCAAACGCCTGCATATTGGCCTGCCGGTCGGCGCTGCCCGTCTCCAGCGTGAACACCGCGTTCTGCGGTCCTGCCACCGCTGTGCAGCAATGACCGGCCGCATTGCCGTAGCGGTTGCCGGTCGGCCCGGTCGCGCCGGTCTCCGACAAGCCCCAGTCGGTCGTAAAGCGCTGGCGAACCTGGCTCGCCAGCAGTGATGCGTAAGGCTCCGACGCCGAGCGAATGCCCTTCATCGCCTCATCAGGAATGTCCATCAACAGCCGCCGCGCATCACGCGTGTAGACCACGGCGCCGCCGAGGAAATAGGCGGACGCGCCGGGCACCGACAACAGCGCCGCCGAGATCAGCCCGCCGGTTGAAGATTCCGCCACCGCAATCGTCTGTTTGCGCGCGATCAGTTGGGTGGCGATCTTTTCCGCAATGGTAACGAGTTCGTTCATCTCACCTCCCAAAAATCCCGCCAGTCATGTTTTTCTAGCACAGGAGGTTCACGTTTGCCGAGTTGCGGGGCGCATGCGGCCCTGATTGAATACCTCAAACAACTGCGTCGTGCGGGCATACGAGGAAACACCATGACGTCGCCGATCCCGGGTGGCGTGGATTGCGATCTGCATCCCGCCGTTCCGCATCTGACCAGCCTGCTTCCCTACATGAACGACTATTGGCGCGATCAGGTGACGACGCGCGGCATGACCGATCTGGTCTCGCAATCCTATCCAACCAATTCGCCGATTTCCTCGCGGCCGGACTGGCGGCCGGCGCAGGGCAAGCCGGGTGCCGATCTCGCCGACATGCAGGAGCAGGCACTCGATCGGTTCGGCGTGAGTTTCGGCATCTGCAATCCCTTGTACGGCGTGCAGATGGTGTTCTCCGAGGACATGCAGGACGCGTTCTGCCGCGCCCTGAACGACTGGCTGGCCAGAGAATGGCTCGACAAGGATGCGCGGCTGCGCGGCTCGATCGTGATCCCGACCCAAAGCGTCGAGAAATCGGTCGCCGAGATCGAGCGCTGCGCCAAGGATAAGCGCTTCGTCCAGGTGCTGATGCTGGTCATGGGCGACATGCCGCTGGGAAAACGCGCCTACTGGCCGATCTACGCCGCCGCCGAACGGCTCGGCCTCGCCGTCGGCATCCACGCCGGCAGCGCCTATCACAACCCGCCGACCTCGGTCGGCTGGGGTTCCTATCACATCGAGGACTATGTCGCGCAGGCAACCGCGTTCCAGACCCAGCTCACCAGCCTGATCGTGGAGGGTGTGTTCGCGCGGCATCCGAACTTGAAAATGGTTATGCTGGAATCGGGCTTCACCTGGCTGCCGGCCTATCTCTGGCGGCTGCACAAGTTCTGGCGCGGCATACGGATGGAAACGCCGTGGGTCGATCGTGCGCCGCTGGAGATTGTGCGCAGCAACATCCGCTTCTCGCTGCAGCCGGTCGATGCGCCGCCCGATCCCGCAACCCTGAACCGCCTGTTTGACCATATGCAGTCGGACGAATTGCTCCTATTCTCGACCGACTATCCGCACTGGCAGTTCGACGGCGATGAGGTGCTGCCGCCGGGCCTGTCGGGCGATCTGGTGCGCAAGATCATGATCGACAATCCGCTCGCGACATATGGCCGGTTGGAATTAGCGAAGGAGACGACGCCATGAACGTCCAGTTCCGTCCCGAGCCGTCCGCGTCCACCAGCATCAAGACCGCGATAGCCGATTGCGACATTCATCCGGCGCGCGCGACCAAGGACGAACTCTATCCATTTCTGGCGAAGCGCTGGCATTCGCATCTCGAGACGTACGGCATTCAGGCCTATCACGGCATGATGGAAGGCCCGCCCTATCCGAAGGCGCAGCCGAACGCCGCGCGCCGCGACGCCTGGCCGCCGGAAGGCGGGCCGCAGGGCTCTTCGCTGTCCTTCATGCAGAAGCAGTTGCTCGATCCCTACAACGTCGCGCTCGGCGTGCTCAATCCGCTCGCCACCGGGCAGGGCCTGCGCAACCAGGATTTCGCCGGCGCGCTCTGTGCCGCGATCAACGACTGGCAGATCGAAAAATGGACCAGCAAGGACAAGCGCCTGAAGGGTTCGATCGTTGTCGCCAATGAGGATGGGGTGGCCGCCGCTGCCGAAATCCGCAAGCGCGCGGGCGATCCGAACTTCGTGCAGGTGCTGCTGCTCTCCCGCAACGTCGAGCCGCTCGGCCAGCGCCGCTACTGGCCGGTCTACGAGGCGGCGCAGGAGATCGGCCTGCCGGTCGGCGTGCACGCCTTCGGCTTCGGCGGCAACCCGCTCACCCCGTCCGGTTGGCCTAGCTTCTACATCGAGGAGATGGTCGGCCATGCGCAGTGCCAGCAGACCGTGCTGGCGAGCCTTGTGCTCGAAGGCGTGTTCGAGCGTTATCCGATGTTGAAGATGGTGATGATCGAGGCCGGCTTCGGCTGGGCGCCGTCGCTCGGCTGGCGGCTCGACAAGAGTTTTGAAAGGCTGCACAGCGAGGTGCCGTATCTCAAGCGGAAACCGTCGGAATATATCCGCGACCACATCTGGTGGACCACGCAGCCGATGGAAGACCCGGAGCGCCGCGATCATCTGTTCCAGACCATCGAATGGATCGGCTGGGACAAGCTGCTGTTCGCCACCGATTACCCACATTGGGATTTCGACGAGCCGTCGCGCGTGCTGCCGCCCGGCGTCAGCGATGCCAACCGCGAGGCGTTCTATCTCGGCAACGCCAAGAAGCTGTACGGGATTGCGTAGCATGATCCGAAAAAGTGGGACCCGGTTTTTCGAAATAGATCATGCGGCCTTAAAATGACTCGGCACGTCATTGCCCCGGTGGATGAATTGCCGCCGGGAACGCGAAAATTCCTCGACATCGACGGCCGGCCGATCGCGATCTTCAACGTCAAGGGCGAGTTCTTCGGCCTGCTGAACCGCTGCCCGCACCAGGGCGCGGCGCTGTGCGAGGGGCCTTTGATTGGCCTCGCACAATCCTCCGATCCCGGCGAGATCGAGTATACAAAACTCGGTGAAATCATCCGCTGCCCCTGGCACGGCTGGGAATTCGACATCCGCACCGGGCAGTCCTACTGCGACCCCAAACGCTTCCGCGCGCGGGCGTATCCAGTGAATGTGGAGTCGGGATCGGCGGTGGTGAAGGGGCCGTATGTTGCGGAGACGATCGCGGTCTCGGTCGAGAGCGATTACGTGGTGGTGGATTTGTAGTCTCGTCAGTGCGAAATTTGTGGGGGTGGGCAAAGGCGCGTCAGCGCCGTGCCCACCATTTCACGCTCGCAGGCGATGGTGGGCACGCTACGCTTTGCCCACCCTACGGTAGTTCTGGGAGCCAAGTCTTGTGATTTTGATCACAAGGCTTAGCTAATTGCCTCGATAGTTTGCATTGCTTAAATGCTGGTTCCGACCGGGGCACCGGTAATGAGGGCTTTCGTATGCTTCGCAAACTATTGTTCTGCTTTGCAATCCTTGTCATCGCTGACCCCGCAGCCGCAGATGACACGACGCGCTGCTTCCGCGAAACTGGCGAAGTCGCCGTCGCGGCGTGCACGCGTGCAATCAACGCCAGCGCGGGGCAGCGAGATCCCAAGTATGCGAAAGCCTACTACAACCGGGGGAACGCTTACAGCAACAAAGGCGACACGGACCGTGCCATTGCCGACTACACCGCGGCGATACGGCTGGAGCCCACGTATGCGAACGCGTACTACAACCGGGGGAACGCCTACAGCAACAAAGGCGACACGGACCGTGCCATTGCCGACTATATCGAGGCGATACGCCTGGAGCCCACGTATGCGAACGCGTACTACAACCGGGGGAACGCTTACAGCAACAAAGGCGACACGGATCGTGCCATTGCCGACTACACCGAGGCGATACGACTGGATCCCAAGAATGCGAACGCGTACTACAACCGGGGGAACGCCTACGGCAACAAAGACGATCCGGACCGCGCCACTGCAGACTACACCGAGGCGATACGGCTGGATCCCACGTATGCAAACGCGTACGTCAATCGTGGACTGGCCTATGAGAAGCTCGCAGATTTCGCCAAAGCGCGGTCTGACTTCAATACTACGCTCGGATTGAGACAAAAGGCCACAAAATGGGCGCAGGACATGGCGCGAGAGCGGCTTGCCGTCTTGCCTTCATCGCAACCTGCAACGGCGTTGCTCGAGAAAGCCAACGTTGCTCCAGCCATTGTTACTGCACCGGTGTCGAATAATGATCGTCGCATCGCCCTTGTCGTTGGCAATTCTGCTTATGAAAACGTGGCCGCATTACCGAACCCTGTGCGCGACGCAAACCTTGTCGCCGACGTCTTAAGACGCACCGGGTTTGAAACAGTTACTTTGCTGACCAATCTCCGAAAAGACGCCTTGGTTAGCGCCCTGCGCGATTTCGCAGCCCGTGCAGAAACGGTGGACTGGGCAGTCGTATATTATGCCGGACATGGTATGGAAGTTGGCGGAATCAATTATCTCATTCCGACCGACGCCAAAATTGCCGCGGATCGCGATATTGGATTTGAAGCCGTACCGCTTGAACAGGTTCTAAATGCAGCGGAGCGCGCCAGGAAACTACGCCTCGTAATTCTCGATGCCTGCCGCGACAACCCATTCGCCAACCAAATGAAGCGTACGCTAACAGTCGCGTCCCGTTCGGTATCGCGAGGTCTGGCCGCTGTCGAGCCGGAGGCGGGAACGCTCGTGGTTTATGCTGCCAAGGATGGCGAGACCGCGCTCGACGGTGACGGGATTAACAGTCCGTTCGCATCTGCCTTCGTCAAAAATCTTCCAACGCCCGGCCTCGAAGTCCGCAGGCTTTTCGATTTCGTTCGCGACGACGTCATGGAAGCGACCGGTCGCAAGCAAAAGCCTTTCAGCTACGGCTCGATTTCCGGAAGGCAGGACTTTTATTTCGTGGCTGGCAAATAACTTCCATACGAAGTGCAACGCAGATCTGATCGCTACCACTCGAATTGGCAGGTATCGGTTTCATAGGAAGTCGTCGGAGGCAAATGCTCGATGTCCGCTCTTGGGCACATCGCGTCATTTCGCCGCGCGCTGAAATTTGGTCGCTATCGGAGCATGGCGGATATCGATCAAGCCCGAATAGGGCGTACGTGTCCTGACCCGTTGTGCGACCCATCTCATTTGCAAACACGCTCGGCGTGCAAAGCTGGCGGCCGTAGGCCTTTCTACTGGCTTCCGTGGCGTTCCGCGGAGTGCTAGCGTTCAGGCCGAACCCACTCATCTGGGGGAACATTCCATGAGCGAGTGGGTGGGCTTACATTGCTGTTTCCAACGGATCTGACCTCGTTCCTCGATCTCATCCGCCAACACGGCGATGCGGCGTACAGCTTCATGTTTGCCTATGCGGCCTCGCATAGTCTGCTGCTCGCGCTATTCGCGGGCTACGCGGCGCATTCAGGCGCGCTAGGTCTTGGCAAGCTCATCGTGGTCTGCTGGTTCGGTAGTTTCGCCGGCGACGTCATTCGCTTCTGGATCGGGCGGCGCTACGGCGCACGCTTGCTCGATCGTTTTCCGCGGTTTGAGCGTCCCATCCAGACTGTAGTCCGACTGACGGACCGTCACTATTTCTGGATGATCCTGTTTCACCGCTTCCCGCATGGCATCCGCGGGCTCGCGGGGTTTGCTTACGGGATCTCGCGGCTGCCCTGGTCCACTTTCCTTGCGCTCAATTTCGTCGCGGCGGGCCTTTGGTCCGGAGCTGTTGTCTCGGCCGGCTATGCCTTCGGTCAGTTTTCGGAGACGTCCATCAACAACGCCTCTTCGGGTCTGGGTCTCGTGATGCTGGTCGCGTTCCTCGGCATGTCCTGGCTGCTCAGCAGGAAGCTCGATCAGATCATGGAGCGATACTGAAGTAAGAGCGGCTACTGATCGCTGGATAGCGATGTGGCGGGGAGCGCGAAGCGACGGGCGCGCGCGAATGCGCGCCCGATGACAGGCTTCACGTGCCACCGCCAGAGCGCCTGCGCGATGGTGGACACGCCGCTTCGGCGCCTCTTGCTACTCCTCCATCGGGCCGGCAAGGGTGCGGCGAAGTTGCTGAGCTTCGCGCCAGGTCTCAAGAACCTCTTTCCCGATACGAGCGAGCTTGGTCGCCACGTGCATGATGATGAGTGTGACCATAGCTATTGCCCCGCCTTGATCAGCAAGCGACTGATCTGTCGCTCTGCATCATCCGACAGCCGCTGCAGGCCGTGGGAAGCAATATAGTCCGCAACAGCGCGTTCAGCCCGTCGCTGTCGAGCTTCGGCGTTAGCGCGCAACAATCGTGCGAAAAATGAGGGTTTTTTGATCGGGGCAGAAAGCCAGGCCCCAGTGGTGAGTACGTTCGCCATAAGACGGCTCCTTTATCGGAGTTGTCCTTGGGGCAAATTTCCTTCCTGAATCGCAGATAAGTATTGGTGAGCGCCAATGCCAGACCAAATCGCAGGCATTTGGTGCATTAATTCGTTGCGCCGGAATAACGGCCGTAGGGTGGGCAAAGGCGCGTCAGCGCCGTGCCCACCATCCATTCACCGAACGCATTTCCTGGATGGTGGCCACGCTGTCGCTTTTGCCCACCCTACATTCGTTACCGGCCGCCGCCTCCTCCGCCGCCACCGCCCGCGTCACGCAGCGCCTGGTTTTCGCGCGGATCGAGATTTTTCATGTAGCTCAGCGAAGTGTCGCGATCGGGTACGAAGCGACTGCACATAGCTCATGTGACTTCCGCAAGCCTGCCGCGATACCGCCTGATCGCAGTAGGGCGATGACACGGACAGGCTCCGCGAAGCAATCCATGTCGCCGCTTGCTGAGAAATGGATTGCTTCGTCGCTGGCGCTCCTCGCAATGACGGGGAGAGAGTAGCGACTCTATTCTCCCGCCCCATGCGCCATCGCACGCCGCTCCCGCGCATAACGCACCAGCGCGGTGAAGCGATAGATGCCGTGGACGAACTTGCCATAGGGCATGGTGACGAACAGCGAGAACACAACGCCGAGATGCAGCGCCAGCAGCGGGCCCATCGCGGCGGTCTCGCGCAAGATCAAAAGCGCCATGCCGGTGAGGCTGGTCAGGAACAGCATCACGATGAACGCGATATCCATGCCGTAGCGCGCTTCGTCGACCAGCACCGAATCGCGCTTCCATCGCTCGGCGAGCAAACCGATCGGCCCGATCAGCAACCCGATGCCGCCGAGCGTGCCGAGCACGACCGGCAGATCCCACCAGGGATACGGCGCCTGCCGCGCCAACAGATAGTGATAGAGCGTCGCAACTGAGGTCGAGGCGAAGCACAGCGCAAAGCCGTAGAAGGTGAAATGATGATAGAGCCGGCGGCGGTCGGTCGGGCGATCGTCCTCGTTGAAGCAGCCGACGCCGCCGCCGTCGAGATAGCGCAACTCGCCGGCATCGCGGATCGCCTGCAGCAGCGAACCCGCATCGGTCTTCATGCCGACGGGTTCGCCGATGTCACGCCAGAACGCGCGTACGCCCATCACCAGCGCGACGATCGCATAGAGGAATGCCGCGCCGAACAGGGCCGCCATCGCGTTGTGCGGCATCAATTTATAGAACGCGCCCGGACCGGTGTGGACACCGAACAGCGCCTGCCGGTCGTGCAAAGCCGCAAAGCCGAAAATAAACGCGGCGACGCTGAGCGCCGCGACGAGGCTGATGACGAGCCCGTTGCGCGCGAACGCGCCCGCGAAGGCGCGGGGCCAGACATAGGCGGCCCAGGATTCGGCGCGCGCCACCGCGAGCGTCTTCGGCACATTGACGTCGAACTCATGCGGCGGCGAGAACTGGCAATCGGTGTAGCAGGCGCCGCAAGCGTGGCAGAGATTGGCGAGGTAGTTGAGGTCGCCGTCGGAGAAGGCGCGGCGCATTTCCATCGCCGGAAAGACCGCGCACAGCCCCTCGCAATAGCGGCAGGAATTGCAGACCGTCATCAGGCGGTCGGCTTCATCAAGGATTCTCGTTCCGTGCATCCGTTGCTTCCTGCCCACCGACCTTCGCGATTACTTCGTCAGCCCCTTGCCTTCGAGCCACTTCTGGATCAGTGCGGCGACCTCGGCATTGTTCTTGTCCATCATCACCATGTGCGAATTGCCCTTGATGCCGGCTTGCGGCAGGTCGACGACATCGACGCTGCCGCCGGCCGCCTTGATGGCGTCCGCGAAGGCGATGCCGTTGGCGCGAATCTTCGGCCAGCGCGAATCCTTTTCGATGTAGTCGCCGTAGATGATCAGCGTCGGAATATTCTTCAGCAGGTCGGCCTTGGCGGGATCGCCAAGGCCGGCCGGCTCGACTGCAATCAGCGCCTTGACCTTGTCGGGCCGCGCCTGCGCCACCTTGAAGCCGAAGCTGCCGGCCTGGCTGTGGAACAGGATGATGGACGGACCGACGCGATCGATTTCGGCCATATAGGCGGCGATGATGGCATCGTCGGTGGTGGTCCAGCGCGGCACGTTCTGCTTGACGAAATTCTCATAGCCCTCGTTCGGAAACTGGCTGCCCGGCATCAGCTTTCGCTTGGCGGGATCCGGATCATAGGAGCCCGCACCATCGCCGATGCGAAAGCGCTCGAACGGATTGGCTGTGGTGAGAAACACCGGCTCGCCCTTGAAGATATCTGGATATTGCGCCCAACCAGCGCGGCCGCGCTCGACCGCATCGGAATTGTAGACGGCCCAGCCCTTGCGCAGGAAATAGTTCAGCCAGCCTTCGCGTCCGTCCGGCGTCGT
Source organism: Bradyrhizobium sp. CCBAU 051011 (assembly GCF_009930815.1). Taxonomy (NCBI): domain Bacteria; kingdom Pseudomonadati; phylum Pseudomonadota; class Alphaproteobacteria; order Hyphomicrobiales; family Nitrobacteraceae; genus Bradyrhizobium; species Bradyrhizobium sp. CCBAU 051011. Next base: position 3,067,698 of record NZ_CP022222.1, read on the forward strand.
TTCATAGGTGACGCCGGTCAGCCCGCCGCCGTGCCACATCAAGAGCGGATAGGCGCCCTTCTCGTTGGCGGGCAGAAAATACTGCACATACATCTGCTCGACCTGGTAGGTGCCGTTCGGATCGACCTTTGCCGGCACGCCGCCGGGCGTGAAGGTGACTTCCTTCACCGGCTTGCCCGAAATCTCGACCAGCCGTCCGCCGACATGAAACGAGCCCATATCGCGCAGCGCGATCGGCTCGGCGGAGTTCGCCAGTGTTGCAGACATCAGAACTGCAACAGCAGAGAAAATCGCTACGCGCATCATCAATCCTCCCATCGTCGTTGTTGTCTCCCTCTCCCCGCTCTTCGCGGGGAGAGGGTAGGGGTGAGGGGCTCTCTCCGCGCGCCGTGCTCGCGGGGGAGTGAACCCCAACCTAATTCCTCGCATTCTTCGCCGCCTCACGCCCGGCCACCCGCCCAAACACGCTGCCGATGGTCATGCCGATGCCGGCCGCATAGCCCTTGCCGAGCACGTTGCCGGCCATGATCTCACCGGCCGCGAACATGTTGGCGGAAGGCTTGCCGTCCTTCATCACCATCCGCGACTGCTTGTTCACGCGGGTGCCGAGATAGGTGAAGGTGATACCTGGCCGCACCGGATAGGCGAGGTAAGGCGGTGTCTCGATCCGGCGCGCCCAATGCGTCTTCGGCGGCGTGATGCCTTCGGTGCGGCAATCGTCCAGAATGGTATGGTCGAAGGTGCCGGGCTGCACGGCGGCGTTGAATTCGGTGATCGTCTTCTCCAGCTCGGCAGGATCGAGTTCGAGCTTGCCCGCGAGTTCGGCGATGCTGGCGCCCGCGATCGGCGGGAACAGCGTCGGCATGAAGCTCGTCACCACAGTAGAATCGAAAATGATGTAGGCGATCTGGTCCGGTTGGGCTGCCACCAGCCGCCCCCAGATCGCGTAGCGCTTCGGCCAGATATCCTCGCCCTCGTCGTAGAATCGCTGGGCGTGCTTGTTGACGACGATGCCAAACACCACCGAGTCATGGCGCGTAATGATGCCGCCGTCGAACTTCGGCGCGCGGGCGTCGATCGCCACCGCATGGCATTGCGTGGGATCGCCGATATCCTGCACGCCCTTGGCAAGCAGCATCTTCAGGATCGAGCCGCGGTTATAAGGCGTGCCGCGGATCAGGAAATTGTCGGCGGCCGCGCCCCAATACTCCTTCAGCCATTCGATGTTGGCTTCAAAGCCGCCGGCCGCTGCGACCAGCGCGGAAGCTCGAATTTCGCTGAGGCCCTCGATGGGCTGTTTCAGCTTGGCAGAGAGGAACATGCCGTTCTCGATCTCGAGGTCGACGACCTCGGCATCGTAGGCGATCTCGACGCCGAGTTTTTCGGCGGTCAGGTACAGCGCGTTCAGCATCGCGCGCCCGCCGCCGAGGAAGAACGAATTGGTGCGGCCAAGGCTCAGCGTGCCGCCGAGCGAGGGCTGCCAGCGCACGCCCTGTTCGACGATCCAGCTCAGGATGTCCTTGGACTCCCGGATCATAAATTTCGCCAGTTCCTCGTCGGTCTGCCCGCCGGTCAGGCGCAACAGATCGTCCCAGAATTCTTCTTCGGTGTAGGGGCCGGTTAGAATCTCGGTGGCGGCATCGTGCGCGCAGCGCATGTTGCGGGTGTGGCGGGTATTGCCGCCGCGATAGAATTTTGGTGCGCCTTCCAGCACCAGCACGGAAGCGCCGGCGCGGCGGGCGCTGATGGCGGCGCAGAGAGCTGCGTTGCCGCCGCCGATCACCAGCACATCGAATTTTCTAGTCAGATCGGCCATGCGCTCTTGTTGTCGTTGTTGGCCTGGAAATCAAACCGGCGCTCGGCCAGGAAAATCCATCCGCCCCGGCGATTTTCTAGCCTGATGAAGAGGCGGCGTCACGCGTCTCGTGCGCGCCGAAATGCGCCCTTATGCGACGATGTCGCATGCAACTCGGTGTGCGGAATATCTGCGATGTCAGGGCTTGCTCTGCACGGACGTGAGCAGCCATTGCCGGAAGGCCGACAGCTTTGGCGGATCGGCTCGTCCCGCGGGCGAGACCAGATAGAAGCCGGCATCGACCGGCAGCGAGATCTTGAAGGGAACCACGAGTCGGCCCCTGGCGATGTCTTCCTCCACATAGGCCGTGCGTCCCAGGGCGACGCCAAAGCCGTCGATCGCGGCCTGCACGGTCATGAAGATCATGTCGAAGGTCACGCCCGGCTGTTTCGAAAGATCGGCCGGCAGTCCGGCTGCCGTCAGCCACAGCCGCCAATCGTCGCTGTTCGTGCTGCTGGTATGCAGCAGCACGTGGTCCCTGAGGTCCTCGGGGCATCTCAGCGGCTTGTTGCCCTTCAGCAGCGCCGGGCTGCACACCGGAAACAGCTCCTCCGCCATCAGCCAGTCAGCGCGAACGCCCGGCCATTGGCCTCGGCCATAGCGAATGCCGGCGTCGACATTGTCGCGCTGGAAGTCGACCAGACTGGTCGAGGTGGTGATGCGCACGTCGATGCCGGGATGGGCTTCCTGAAACGCGGCGAGCCGCGGCAGCAACCATTTGGCCGCCAGCGACGCCAGCGTCGACACCGTCAGCACATGGTCGTCGTCTTTGCGCAGCAGGCGGTCGGTCGCAAGCCGAAGATCGTTGAAGGCGGCGCGGATACCCGGGAGGTAGTCCTCCGCTTCCGCCGTCAGCGCCAGCGAGCGGTTCTGGCGGATGAACAGGCGGACGCCGAGCTCTTCCTCGAGCCGCTTGATCTGGTGGCTGATCGCGGTCTGCGTGACGTTCAGCTCGGACGCCGCCTGCGTGAAGCTCAAATGCCGGGCCGCGGCCTCGAACGCCCGCAATCCATTCAGCGATGGCAGCCTGGCGGTCATTCTGCGATCCCCCGATATATGAGTTTATATCATCCGAAACGGTACAAAGTGTCGTTTGTGGAAGGCTCGGACAAGGCAGATATTAGCCCCAACAGATTACTACAGGAGCCGAAAATGTCCACTTACACGCATGAATCGATGATAAATCATCATGGACCGGGCTTTTTGAGCCAGTTGGCCGAAACCCTCCATGTCTGGCGGCAGCGCTACCAGTCGCGCCGCGAACTGGCCCGGTGGTCGGATCGGGAGCTGCATGACATCGGCATCTCCTGGAGCGACGTCGCCTACGAGGCCGATAAACCGTTCTGGCGGGCTTGAGTAGCAGCCGGCTGGCGCCGCCTGTTTAGAGGGGCGCCGGCCATTCTCATTGAGGACCGGCGGGAGTGCGCCATGACCACGCTGCGTTTCGACGATCTCAGGCAGTATTCGGACGTGCTGCGCTCGCGGCACGGCCAGGCCGTGACCGTGCGCTTCGTCGAGCCGCGCGATGCCGAGGCGCTGCAGAATTATTTCCGCGCGCTCTCGACGCGTTCCCGCTACAGCCGCTTTCTCGGCGCGGCCAGCGAACTGCCGTCGTCCGAACTCGAGCGCTTCATCCATGTCGGCGAGGCCGATCGCTTCAGCGTGGTCGCGACCGTGCTGGTCGATGGCCGTGAGGTCATCGTCGGCGAGGCGCGCTATGCCTTCGACAGCGAGGCCAGCTCAATCGAGTTCGGCCTGTCGATCGACGATCGCTGGCAGGGCCACGGCATCGGCAAGGCGCTGTTGAAGAATCTCGAATGCCGCGCGGCTGCCTTTGGCGCCGAACGCATCTTCGGCGATACGCTGCGTTCCAACGACGTCATGATCGCGCTCGCCCGCAAGGCTGGCTATGCCTTCACCAATACGCCCGGCGACTGGAGGCTGACGCGCTTCCAGAAACCGATCCACATCGAGCCGCAGGAAATCCCATGCGCCAGTTGGCGGCTTGCCGCCGTCTCCCCCAGCGCCATGTCCTCGCTTGCGGTTTGATACACTGAGCCCGGTTCTGGCCGTACCAGAACCGGGCTATTTTTCCGTCGCTACGCGGCTTCGTCAGTGAAGTCCGTGGAGGTCGCCAGCGTCCTCCATTCCGTCAGTTCCCTTGCAACGAACGCGTTCTTCGCTTCGATCCGCTCCACCGTGTCGCTGCCGAGCGGCAGCCGCAGCGGCGGATTCTTGGCGTTTGCCAGCGCGATGAACGCACTCGCCAGCTTGCGCGGGTCGCCGCGCTGGCCATGGTTGACATCGGCGGCATGGGCGCGGGTGTTGCCGACGCTCTCGCGGTAATCATCGATATGCTGCGCGGTGCGCGCCAGCGACGTCTCGTCGAGGAAATCGGTGCGGAAGAAGCCGGGCTCGACCACGGTGACTTTGATGCCGAGCGGCGCCACTTCGGCTGACAGCGCCTCGCTGATGCCTTCGACCGCGAACTTGGTCGCGCCATAGACGCCCCAGCCGGGATAGCCGGTGTAGCCGCCGACCGAGGAGATGTTGATGACGTGGCCCGAGCGCTGGCGCCGCATATGCGGCAGCACTGCGCGCGTGACGCCGAGCAGACCGAAAACGTTGGTGTTGAACAGCTTGGCGGTCTCCGCGGCGCTGGCTTCCTCGATCGCGCCGAGCAGGCCGTAGCCGGCATTGTTGACGAGGATATCGATGCGGCCGAATTTTTTCACTGCCTGGCCCGCGGCCACATGAGCCTCTGCCTCGCTGGTGACGTCGAGCCGGGTCGCCAGCAGCCGGTCATGCTGACCGAGCCGGGCGGTAACGGTGTTGGGATCGCGCGCGGTGGCGACCACCGCATCGCCCGCCTTCAGCGCGGCTTCCGCGATCAGAGCGCCAAAACCCCGGGAAGCTCCTGTGATAAACCAGACACGCATTTTCTTGCCCTTTCGATTAGGCCCGGCGGATCGCCTGGCCTGATGGGCAAGGAATAGCGGCTCGCCATATCTGAGATAATCCGCTAAATACTTCATAGCTTATTGATTAAAATTCATCAATGCGGATCGACCCTTCCGACCTCGCGACCTTCCTGGCGATCGCCCGGCACCGCAGCTTTCGCGCGGCCGCCACCGAGCTTGGCGTCTCGGCCTCGGCGCTGAGCCATGCGCTGCGCAATATCGAGGAGCGGCTGGATCTGCGGCTGATCAACCGCACCACGCGCAGCGTCTCGCTGACGGAGGCCGGCGAGCGGCTGTTCTCGCGGATCAGCCCGGCATTCCGCGATATCGACGATGCGCTGGAGGACCTCAACAATTTCCGCGGCAAGCCGGCCGGCACGCTTCGTTTCAACGCCGCGCGGCAATCGACCCAATTGGTGCTGCTGCCGATCGTGACGCGCTTCCTCAAGCAATTCCCGGACGTCAATGTCGAGATCGTCATCAACGACGCGCTGATCGACACGGTCGCGGCGGGTTTCGACGCCGGCGTCCGGTTCGGCGAGACCATCGCCGCCGACATGATTGCGGTCCCGATCGGGCCGCGTCATCGCTTTGCGGTGGTGGGCTCGCCGCGCTATTTCAAGACCTACAAGCCGCCGATCACGCCGCATGACCTCAAGGGCTTGCCGTGCATCCGCTACCGCTTCACCAGCGGCGTGATGTATCGCTGGGAGTTCGAGCGCGGCGGCATCGAGGTCGATATCGATGTCGAGGGACCGCTGACGCTCAACGACCAGGACCTGATGGTCGATGCGGCGCTGGATGGCGCCGGCCTCGCCTTCGTGTTCGAGGCGCAGGTCGATGAGCTGATAGCGAAGCGCAAGCTGGTGCGCGTGCTGGCCGACTGGTGTCCGGCCTATCCCGGCTTCTTCCTGTATTATCCGAGCCGGCGGCAACTGCCAGCGGCACTGCGGGCCTTCGTCGACTTTTCGCGCGGGGGCGGGGTGGTCGATTGATAATGCCATCGCCGCGGTCTAGCCTCCCTTCGGCGACTTCGCAGGGAGGGGCCGGTCATGGCAGTCGATGCGGGATTCGTGCGGAAGATCTTTGCCGGCCTCGAGCATGGCGATGGCGCCGGCTTCTTTGCCCATGTCGCCGAAGACGTCGACTGGACCGTGATGGGTACGCATCCGCTCGCCGGCCACTATTTGTCGAAGGCCGATTTCATCGCCGGGACCTTCGCCAAACTTGGCAAAGTGCTGCCGAACGGGGCGCAACTGCACGTCGACAACCTGATCGTGCAGGACGATGTGGCAATTGTTGAGCTGCATTCCGAAGCGACCGCGAAGAACGGCTTTCGCTTCGACAACCATTATTGCTGGGTCTGCTACTTCAGGAATGATACCATCGTGCGCGTGCGCGCTTATCTGGATTCGGTGATGGTGGCGCGGCTGTTTGAGGAAAATCCGATCTAGATTCGTAGTCTCGTAGCCCGGATGGAGCGAAGCGCAATCCGGGACCGGTCTACCCACATGCGAGAGTTGCCCCGGATTTCGCTCCGCTCCATCCGGGCTACGACGCTATCGCTACAGCAAGCTCGCGGAGAGAGCCCCTCACCCCGACTCTCTCCCCGTGAAGAACGGGGAGAGAGAAGAGGCTCAATTGCCCTTGAACACCGGCGCGCGCTTTTCGATGAAGGCTTGCACGGCCTCCCTGTGATCGGCCGTCACCTGGCTTCGGATCATGCGCTCGGCCTCATGATCGCGCGCTGTGGCGAAGTCGAACATCAAGGCTTCGTCCAGATTATCCTTCATGTAGCGGATCGCGATCGTCGGTCCTTCGGCGATCGATTTAGCGAGCGCGAAGGCTTCCGCCTGCAGCCTGTCGTCGGGGACCACGCGGTTCACCAGGCCGATCGCCTCGCACCTGGCCGCATCGACCCTGTCGCAAGTGAACATCAATTCCCGTGCCCGCGACGTGCCGACCAGCCGTGTCAGGAGCCAGGCGATGCCGTAATCGCCGCTCAGGCCCACCTTGAGGTAGCCGGTGGAAAGGAATGCCGATTGCGCTGATATGCGCATGTCGCAGGCCATCGCCAGCGCTAATCCGGCGCCGACCGCGGGGCCGGGCAGGGCGGCAATGGTCGGCTTGCGCACCGAGACTAGCGCGCCGGTCAGGAGACGCTGCCGCTCCTGCAGGTCGGCGACCCGCTCGTCATGGGACATTGCGAGCTTTGTCTTGTCGCGATTCGCCCCCATGCCCTTGACGTTACCGCCGGCGCAGAATGCCTTGCCCGCGCCGGTCAGCAGCAGCACGCCGACATCTGGATTCTCGCCGCAGGCCTTGATCATGTTGCGCAAGGCCGGGGTCAGATTATCCGACATCGCGTTACGCGCCTCGGGGCGGTTCAGCGTGATGATGGCGACGCGGTCGCGGATCACGCAGAGCAGTTCGTCGGTGCCGGTGTCGATCTTGGTTTCGGTGGTCATGTGTCCCCCTGTTGTTGTTCGTTTTCGTCATTGCCTGCGACAAACGCGAAGCGTTTGCGCAAGGGAGCGCAAGCGACGAAGCAATCCATCTTCCTGTCGTGCAACGCTATGGATTGCTTCGCTGCGCTCGCAATGACGGTGGTGGTCGCGTCAAAACTTCTCCACCCACGGCCGCAGTTCGACCTCCCAGGTCCAGGCGCTGCGTGGCTGCTGCAGTACGCTCCAATAGCTCAATGCGATCGCATCCGGATCTAGCATCGAGTCCGGCTTGTCGGCAGATTCGGCGCGGGCCGCGCTGCGGATGCCGCCGTCGATGACGAAATGCGCCACATGAATGCCCTGCGGCGACAATTCGCGCGCCATGCTCTGGGCTAGGCCCCGCAGCGCGAATTTTCCCATCGCGAACGGCGCCGATTGCGGATAGCCCTTGACGCTGGCGGAGGCGCCGGTGAACAGGATCGCGCCGTGCTTGCTCGGCAGCATGCGCTGCGCCGCCTGCTGCGCCACCAGAAAGCCGCCGAACGCCGAGACCGCGATGGCGTTCGCAACTTCGGCCGGAACCAGATCGGTGAAGGCGCCGCGCGCGCGGGCGCTGGCGTTATAGACGACGATGTCGGGCGTGCCGATTTCGCGCTCGACCATGCCGAACAGGCGCTCGACTTCTTCGGTCTCGGTGGCATTGCAGGCAAAGGCGCGCGCGCCGGTTTCGGTGCAGAGCGCGCCGAGTTTTTCGATCTTGCGCGCGGCGAGCGCAACCTTGATGCCCTCGCGTGCGAACACGCGCGCCAGCGATGCACTCAAACCCTCGCCGACGCCGACGATCAGGGCAATCTTGTATTTTGGAATTTCCATGGGCGCGGTCCTCGGATAGTGGGACTTAAGTATCTAGGAACCCGACTCCGTCTGGGCAATCGTCCGCCATGGGCCGCCCTCCAATTATGCGTGTTGACGGCTTGAACGCCTGCGCTATCGGTAGATGATCAAGATCGGGCCGAACGAACAAGGGCTAAAAATGCATCCACTCATGCAAGATCGCGCAACCGCGTCGGCCAGCCAGCCGGGATTGCTCGCGCCTGACACAACCGGGATGAACTTTTACCGCGCCGATCCGGCGTTGACCGACCTGCTGCGGCTGCATCTATCAGATGCGCTGTTTCGCCATATCGAGCCGCATCTCGATCGCCTTGGCGAACTCGCCGGTGGCTATCTCGACGAATGCGCGCGGCTGGCGGATCGTCACACACCGGTGCTGCACCAGCGCGACAAATTTGGCCGCGATACCCAGTATATCGAATATCACCCGGCCTATCGCGAGCTCGAAAAAGCCGCGTTCGGCGAGTTCGGCATTCACGCGCTGTCGATCCGCAAGGGCATCATGGGCTGGCCGGACAAATACCCCGTCGTTGCCAAGCACGCCTTCACCTTCCTGTTCAATCAGACCGAATTCGGCATGGGCTGCCCGATCAACGTCACCGACGGCTGCGCCAAACTGCTCAACAATTTCGGCAGCGACGCGCTGAAGGCGAAATATCTCGACGGCCTGACGCAGACCGACATGAGCAAGCTGACCCAGGGCGGCCAGTTCATGACCGAGAAGGAAGGTGGCTCCGACGTCGGCACGCTGACGACAAGGGCCGTGCAGGAAGGCGATCACTGGCGGCTCTATGGCGAGAAGTGGTTCTGCTCCAATGCCGACGCCAAGGTGGTGATGCTGCTGGCGCGCCCCGAGGGCGCGGGCTCCGGCACGCGCGGCGTCGGCCTGTTCCTGATGCCGCGCTTCCTCGACGACGGCTCGCAGAACCACTACCGGATCGTGCGCCTGAAGGACAAACTCGGCACCCGCTCGATGGCGTCGGGCGAGATCAAGTTCGAAGGCGCGATTGCGTACGCGGTCGGCAAGCTCGACCGCGGTTTTGTGCAGATGGCCGAGATGGTCAATTCGTCGCGGCTCTCCAACGGCGTCAAATCCACCGCCCTGATGCGGCGGGCGCATCATGACGCGATGACGGTGGCGAAAAACCGCGTGGTGTTCGGCCAGCGCATCATCGACCTGCCGCTGGCGCGGCGGCAATTGATGAAGATCATGCTGCCGACCGAGCAGGCGCTGTCGATGAGTTTCCTCACGGCGGATGCGCTCGATCGCGCGGAAGCCGGCAGCCAGGATGCGGCGGCGCTGCTGCGCATCCTCACCCCAACGCTGAAATTCCGCGCGACGCGCGATGCGCGGAAAGTCTGCGGCGACGCGTTGGAGATGCGCGGCGGCATCGGCTACATCGAGGAATTCGCCACCGCCCGGCTGCTGCGCGACGCCCATCTCGGCTCGATCTGGGAAGGCACCGGCAACATCGTCGCAATCGATGCGCTGACGCGCGCGGTCGGCCGCCACGGCGCCGATGCCGCGCTCGCCGCCGATCTGCATGCCCGCCTCGACGACAGCGCCAACGTACCGCAGGCGTGGCGCAGCCGTTTGCACGAATTGACCGACCGCGCCGTCGGCTTTGCCCGCGAAGTCGCGAGCCGGAGCGAAAATGAGGGCGATGCGCGGCGCGCCACCAGTCTGCTCTATCATGTCGCCAGCGCCGTCGCGCTGGCCTGGGAAGGCGGCCGCATCCATGAAATGCGCGGCGACGCCAGGCGGCTGTTGCTGTCGCGGATGGTGGTCGACCACCGCGTCGCGGCGGGCGATCCGTTCCGGCTAACGGAAAATACCACCCAGCGCGCGATATCAGATCATCTGCTCGGCGATCGCGACGTCGGCATGGCCGAGGTTGGCGAATTGCTGGCCGCAGCGTAGGCTGCCATCAATACTGGTTCAAAAAACAGAAATAGAGGGAGCACCCGATGAAGGCCGCCGTTCTGCATGAAGTCAACCAGCCGCTGGTGATCGAGGATGTCAGCGTGCCGAACCCCGGCCCGCGCGAAGTCCTGATCCGCACCCGCGTCGCCGGCCTCTGTCATTCCGACCTGCACTTCATGGAAGGGCTTTACCCGCATCCGCTTCCCGCCGTGCTCGGGCACGAATCCGCCGGCGTGGTCGAAAAGGTCGGCTCCGATGTCACCTATGTAAAACCCGGCGATCACGTCGTGACGTGTCTCTCCGTGTTCTGCGGCACCTGCGACAACTGCACCACAGGCCGTACCGTGCTCTGCACCGACACCACAGTGAAGATGCTGCCCGGCGCCTCCAATCGCCTGTCCTGGGCGCGGCCGGAGAAGCTCAACCAGTTCCTCAATCTCTCTTCGTTCGCGGAGCAGATGCTGGTGCACGAAAACGCCATCGTCAAAATCCGCAAGGATATGCCGCTGGAACTGGCCGCCCTGATCGGCTGCGGCGTCATCACCGGCTACGGCGCTGTGGTGAACACCGCAAAAGTTCAGGCCGGCGAGACCGTGGCGGTGATCGGCTGCGGCGGCGTCGGCATGGCCGCGATCAATGGCGCCGCGATCGCCGGCGCCGGCCGCATCATCGCTATTGATACCAACCCGGCCAAGCTGCAACTGGCCACCAAGCTTGGCGCCACCGACATCGTCGATCCCGCCCGGGGCGACGTGGTGCAGCAGGTGCGCGAACTCACCGGCGGCGGCGTGCATCACTCGTTCGAGGTGCTGGGCCGCAAGGAAACCGCCGAGCAGTCCTTTGCAATGCTGGCGGCGGGCGGCACCGCGACCATCGTCGGCATGATTCCGTTCGGCCAGAAGATCGAGCTGCACGGCTTCGACTTCCTGCGCGAGCGCCGCATCCAGGGATCGTCGATGGGCTCCAACCATTTCCGTGTCGACATGCCCCGCCTCGTCGAATTCTACATGCGCGGCAAGCTACATCTGGAGGACTGGATTTCGGCCAAGCTGAAACTCTCCGAGATCAACGAGGGTTTTGCCAACATGAAAGCCGGCAAGACGCTGCGCAGCGTGATCGTGTTTGATAGCTGAAGAAGCTCGTCATGCCCGGGCTTGACCCGGGCATCCATCGATCTTCGCAAGAAGCCCTTTGTCAAACGGGATGGATTGCCGGGTCAAGCCCGGCAATGACAGTTTCATCTACCGGGTCACATGCGCTGATACCGCAAGCCACCTGCCGTTCTGCTTCGCCCAGCAATCGGTATAGCGGCCGTGCGCCTGCTGCCCGTCGGCGGTCGTGTAGCTTGTCGCCGCGTGGATGATGGCGAAATCGCCGAGGATTCTGATCTTCACGTTTTCCGCGCGCAGGTTCTTGATCGCAACCGGCTTTGCGGTCTGTTGCAGGAACGCGGCGCGATCGACCAGCGACTTGTCGGGATTGGAGCAGTAGAAATCGGGGCTAAGGATTTCATCAAAGCGCTTGACGTCGGAATTCTGCACGGACGCTACATAGTCGTGGTTGAGCTCTGTCAGCTCGGCGAGGTCGTTGTTCATGATTTCCTCCGGTTCTTGTTCGTCAATGCAGAGCGGCCATCACGCTGTTCTCGGCGAGCGCTTGATCGCGACGCGGGCGAGCGAACCAAGCACG